>JAZRMF010000004.1:0-33930 GCA_045647355.1 Candidatus Enterousia sp. | reverse complement strand
ATTTTTGGCTATGGGCGGTGAGATGAGAAACCACAGGTTCGAAACCAAGTAGATTTGGCAAGTAAAACGTCGCCAAATCGTCACGGGTTGCGCGCAGTGTCGGCAAAGCCGACCGAGCGAATACGAGAATACACAATTAAGAAAATCTTAAAAAATCGAAATTTACGAGATTTTTTTGATTTTATTTATTGCGTATCGAGGCGCCACCCACTCCCACCAAAAGATACACCGCACTTAAAAAGTGCGGTTTTTCTTTTATCTGCCTTTTAATTGCGCCGATTTCAAAAATTCATTTGCTTCTTTGTGCGATTTTAATTTCACAACCTGTAAATTAGGATGCTCTTGGATTGCTTTGTTAATCAAATCATACGGCGCATCTTTTTTCCGCAACATGTACCAAACATGATCCCACCGAAAATTCTTTGCAGAAAAACCTTGGCGACCATGTCTTTTGGTTTTTGTAATACAAGTTCTGATATAACACCAAAGTCTTTTATACACTGGCGACAATAATAAAACCATGGTATCGGCCTTGTTCAGGCGTTCTTCAAAGGCATACCATGCATATGTTCCATCAATTACCCAACCGTCTTTTTCAATAGTATCTTGGATAACCTGGTTTATTTTTTGTTTTCTTTGGTCGCGCTCTTTACCCGCTGAGACCGCATACGGATCGTACAAATCCAAATAAAGAACAGGCAAACTAAACTTTTCACTCAGGTTTTGTGCCATTGTTGACTTACCGGCACAAGAACCGCCCATAATCACGATTTTTTTCCCGATCTTCATATAAACACCCCTTTTTTAAGAACCATATCAATATATGCAATATTTTTCAAATTTTATATCGTTCTTTTCAATTTAGGCTATCTGCGCCTTTCCAACCAATTACCCAAGGCGATGTTTACGGCATCCATGGTTTTACAAACAGCAAACACCCCATATGTTTTGCACTTTGCGGCGTATTCGGGTGTGTTGTTTCCCGTTGCCCCAATAAAGGCTATACAATCCATATTCGCAGATTTTGCCGCCATAAAATCATTTATACTGTCGCCGATTACAATACAATCACGCGGAGCATATTTTTTCGTCCTGGCCGCCAATAGAAACAAATCTGGGGCCGGTTTGCCATGTTCAACCATATCAACGGTAAACACATCACCATCAGACATATATTTTTCCATCCATTGGAATTGCGGGGTTGCTATTTTGCATTTGTGTTGCGCTTTTGTGCCACCTGTTGCAATACAATGTTCAAAATTATTGTTCGCCAATACTTTTTCAACACCATCCATAGGCATCATAAAATTGGTACCCAAATACATTTCTCGGTCATGAATCTTGCCCATAAAATCATCATCTAAAACCAGGTTCGGCACATGTTTTTCAAGTCTTTCACGGCGCAATTTATCAGAAATACCAACCAGTAATTCATCCTGTTCGGATTTGGTTAATTTTATGTTTTTTTCACTGGTCAATATTTCATCCCATGCGTGCACCCATAATTTTTCACTGTCCGCGATAACGCCGTCAAAATCCCAAATTAGTAATTTTTTCATTTATTAATTTTCCTGCACACACGATTAATCAAGATTTTTTTCGGTAAAATATTCGTGTAACCATTGGCCATTAATATATGCCGTATCATGTTTGATACCCGTAATAATAAAACCATTTGTCAAAAGATTCATTATTGATGCCATGTTCTGATGACGAACAGTGGCCCATAATTTACGCACACCATTTTCACGCGCCCATTTTTCTAGAATCTGAATTTGCTTTTTGCCGATACCGTTATGCGTGTATTTATTTAACATCATCATCCCTATACCTGCAACCTTACCCATACAGTATGGATGATCTGGACGAATTTTATCTACTGATGCCATACCGACCATATTCTTGCCGTCCCATACACCAATAAATAAATTATTATTGCTTTCATATAATTGAATAGATTTTTCTTTGTCTTTTTTGGGCTGACCCGCGTATTGATTTGTTTGAATTGCACCGACATCCCGTGAAAATTTATCCATAAATTTCATTACGTCATCATAATCATTACCACGAATACGGCGAATAATCACCGACTTGCCATTTTTCATCTTGAAATTTATTGCCCGTTTCATATTGACCTCCACCTTTATTCTATAGAGCAATTGTATCATAAAAACGCGCCATTTTAATGCGTTTTTATTATGGGCGAATTATTACATGTTTGAACCATTGTTCTTGGAATTTGGTTTTTTCTTCTATTTCGGCATCGGTTGGGTTTTGACCATCAGGCGCCACGACCAATTTATCATCGTCATCATCGGTACGGTGAATTATTGCGCATACGCGTCCTGTAAAGGTGTCCAATGGCACCGTTGGCCCCAACACATACGCATCCAATTCTTCGCCATCACCAGATACAGTATTTGGAATAAAACCATAATTAACCGGATATACAAAACCATGCTTTGGGTGCTTGGTTCCCAATGGCCGGTCCATTTTTACAGTAACTATTTTTCCAAGATAGTCTTTTGATTGGGTTTGTGTCGGCATAACTCACTCCTTTTGACAAAATTATAAAGTCTCTATTTCAATTTGCAAATCCAATTAATTTTATTGACAAACAATAAAAATGTGCGATAATGCGTCGGCAAAGAGGTAATATAATGCAACAAAAAAAGCAACAAGAACCACGAGATATTGTGACGGAACAACATGAACTGTCCATGTTGTTGATGAAATTATTATTGGGGATATATCTTAAAATCAAATTGGAAATTGTTGATGATACTCCAACATCTGTGACCGCATATACACCTGATGACGTGCGTTTATATGATATTTTCTGTGAAACATATGAAGGTACTACAAAGTATTGGATAAGAGTTCAAAATGGCGAAAGACGATTAATAGAATTTGGACGTCGCGAAAATGATGGTGCATTTTTCAGTGATGAAGAATTCAATTACCTTGGGGCACTGTACAATTTACGTCAACGTTATAATTTAAGCCAGTATCCATGGGGCAAAGACATGCCGGCAACATTAGCCAATTTAAAATCGCAAAAGCCGAAACCGGATCTTGAACGTTTCGATGCATGGAGCAAAGAGCGTATAGAAGTGATAAAATATTTAAAAGACGTATTACGAAACAAATAACAAAAAACCGACCGTTTGGTCGGTTTTTTTTATATTAAGAACATATACGTGTTTAGAATATGCGTCCAAACAGACCGCCATCCAAAGCCAATGTTAATAATACCCACCACCATGAACATTTAAGGACTTTTGTTAATTTTAAGATGATAAATATGATTGTTAACATGTGCGACTCCTTTTGTGTTGCATTATGATTATATTCAAATGTATTGAATTGTGCAACCCTATTCTATATACTGAAAACTGATTTGCAAAAAGGAGATATAATATGATGCAGATATGTCAAAGTTGCGGTATGCCGATGGAAAATGAAAGTCTGTATGGGACAAACGTGGACGGTTCAAAAAATTCAGATTATTGCATTTATTGTTATAAAGATGGCGATTTTATTCAGCGTTGTAATATGGACGAAATGATAGAACATTGTGCACAATTTGTTGGCGAAGTGAACAAAGGCCTGGCCACCCCCATTACCAAAGAAGAATATATCGGTCAAATGAAAATGTATTTTCCACATTTGAAACGTTGGCGCACAAGCATAACGATTACAGATAACGCACCCGAAAATCCTGCATTGGCGGGTGTCAAAGACCTTATTGCCACTATGGCTGATACTTTACCTGTAACATTTATATCATCTGTTGATGAAAATGGTTTTCCATGTACCAAGGCCATGTTATCACCGCGTGTACGTGAAGGCATCCGGGTATTCTATTTTACCACAAATACTTTTTCATTACGCGTTGCGCACTATCGCGCCAATCCAAAGGCATGCATATATTTCTGTGATATAGATGGTTTCAAAGGCATGATGTTGCGTGGCACGATGGAGGTATTAACCGATACAAAATCCAAAGAAATGATTTGGCGCGATGGCGACACTGAATACTATCCCGGTGGCGTCACCGACCCGAATTATTGCGTTCTGAAATTCACCGCCATTGATGGGCGTTTCTATAGCGATTATTACCCACGCAGTTTTGTGATTGAATAAAATTATTTTTCGTTTTGTTGTGGATCATGTGGTGGCATAAAACGCACAAATTCAGACATCGTTATTCCAGTGGCATTTAATACTTTGGCAATGCTGTACGTCGATGGCCAACGCGGTTGACCATATTTACTGAACCGTTTGCTTTTATTAAATGTTGTTGCATCCAACCCAGAAAACTTTGCTAATCCCGAACACGACATGTTACGTGATGCCGCAAGTTTTACAATTGCCCGCCATAAATCTTCATGTGTCATTGTTTTAATCCTCCCCTTGTTAAAAACTAGAAACATAAAAACTTTTCTTATTATGATTGAAAACGGTTCCTAGGACAAGAGTTTTTAGATTGTTTGTTTTCCTATGACACATTTTTGTTATAATAAATTTCACACAAAAAAACTCTGCACAATTGTGCAGAGTTTCTTGTCTATTATATACATATTATTCTGTTACGACAGAAACCGCCCACGCATCAGCTTCAAAGTTTGGTTCTTTGACCATGATACGATATTCTGGTTTGGTTGCCCATTCATACGCGCCCGCAGGAATAATATTAACATAAACGTGTTCTGCATCCGCCGCCATATCGGCCAATACTAATTCACCGGCCTGAACGAATTTTGCGGTTGGTGCCTGTGTCTGGATAACGGTCAATGCATCAACAACCGGGCATTTTACAATCATGTCGCCTTGTTCAAAAGCAGCAACCTTTTCACAAGCAACATCGAATACTTTCACTTCTTCGGTTTTTGGTTTTTCTGAACAACCCGCAACCAATGCTGCGGCAATTCCACAAACAAACATTTTTTTCATGGGTTTTCTCCTTGGTTTTCTGTTTATACACAAAGACTTTAGCGCACACGCATAAAAAAATAAAGTATTTTATTCATGCTTTGCCCATTTATTTGGCGTGTCATGCGGCAAAAAATGCGCAAATTCTTCCAAGCCTATACCCGCCGCATCCAATATGCGTGCAATACTATACGTTGATGGCCACCGCAATGTACCGTTATTATTTATCCGTTTACTTTTATTAAATATTGTGGAATCTAAACCCGCCACGCGCGCCAATCCCGAACACGTCAAGTGCATTTCTTTGGCCAGATTTACTATACCACACCACAGTTCATTATGTGTCATTTTAACCACCCCTTTGGTTAAAACGCACGATAACCAATTACAAGATTATAGTCAACGTGTTCGCGTATTAAGAGAAATCAATCCCAGTTTTACAGGATGTACACGACACATTGTGTTTTACACACGAATCGATTCCTTAGGTTATTTTTCCAATACCGTATCTGAAATCAATTCAACCGCGCGGTTTGGCACCAATGATTTTTGAGCCATTTTTTCTAAACGCGTTGGATTATCAAACAGTTCTGTTAACGTTGCAGATAACCATTTTGGCGTAAACTTATCTTGGGGCACAGCAAACCCGCCACCCAACTTTTCAAAGTTTGCAGCATTTGCTGCCTGGTCCGGGTTTATACCCAACGGCACCAGTATTGCCGGACGCCCAATCGTGGTTATTTCTATAACTGTCCCCGCACCCCCGCGTCCGATAATTAAATCAGCCCCTGCAATCGCATCGGCCATATCACGGATAAACGACAATACATTTGCACGTATTTTGTTATCTGCATAAAACTTTTGCAGACGTGCAACATTTTCTGGTCGGGTTTGGTGTGTCACAAAAATCTTTTTGTTTTTCATCACACTGATTGCGGCGGGAACGACTTCGTCCAAAATCTGCGCCCCCAATGAACCACCCGTCACCAGCAATCTTGATTCGCCCGGTAATTTTGCACCTGCGCGTTCCATAAAATCACGACGCACTGGCAACCCAGTATAAACAACGCGCGCATTAGTATTCTTTGGAATTCCAGAAACATTTTTAAAACTGGTCATCAATGTTTTTACCCAACGCATCGCAAAACTATTTGCGCGGCCAATTGCACCATTTTGTTCATGCAAGAACGTTGGTATACCCCATATGTGCGCGGCAAATACCGCCGGCACCGATGCATACCCACCAAATGCGACAACGCGATCCGGACGTGAAATCATGAAACGTAATATAAGGGTAATTGCCGACATACCTATCTTGAATAATGCCCACACTTGTTTTATATGACTTTTTGCACCAACACCTGACGCCCAAATATGAACTATCTTAGAACCATGGGGCGCACCATCTTTTACCATTTTACGAACGCGACCATCGCAAGAAACAGTTACCCTGTGTCCACGCGTGGCGATTTCTGATGCGACCGCCAATGCCGGGAATACATGTCCACCTGTACCACCTGTTGCAATCCATACTTTCATTTTAACCCCCGTTTTTATTTCCATTTATCTTCACGAACAAGTGCCAAAACCATCCCAAACAAAAGACAGAAACCAACCAAAGAACTGCCTCCGTACGAAATGAACGGCAATGTCATACCCTTTGGCGGGAAAATACGCAACGTTGAAACCATATTGATAAACGTCTGGATACCAAACAGTGCCGCCGTACCACCAACCGCATAGAACACGAACCTATCACGTGCATTTAATGCATCCGCAACCAACAGACGCAATAAATACAACAATAACCCTAACAATCCGCATGCCAATAGCGCACCCATATCTTCGGCAATAACAGCATAGATAAAGTCAGTATGCGAATCTGGCAACGATTGTTTTATAAACGCGTCACTCCATTTACCAAAAAATCCACCATGCTGAATTGCCTGAACAGATTGAGTTACCTGGTATGTGTCACCAGAACCAGTTAACATTGCATCTATACGATTGTGCACGTGCGACATTGTATTATATGCTAAAATCAACGCACCGACACCCAATGCGCCCAAACCACCAAACACAATCCATGGCAAACCCGCAATCACCAACATCACAACCAAAACCCCAAGATATAATAAACTTGTTCCCACATCGGGGTGCATAAATATAATTATCACCATTGGTACAAACACCGCCAGGTATGACCACCAACTTATTAAGTGTGGTTTCCAAGCCTCTTTATCAAAAAATAATTTATCGCCAAATTGTTCGCGCATCTTGGCCAAGAACCACGCTGTCAAAATTATAAACCCAGGTTTCATAATATCCGCCGGCAATATGTTAAACCCAGATATTGAAACCCAACGCGCTGACCCTTTGATAGTATGTGGTGCAACGAACGTCACCCCCAACAGCAACAACCCAACAGCAACATCCAACAATGATATTTTCAGAATCAGTTTTTTATTCAACATACTGGTCCCAAACAACGCAATCAAACCTGTAATATAAAATGGCATGCCCTTTACAATAAAGAAATACCATGGTTGATTGATACGTTCGGCGGCAACACTACCCGCAGAAACGGCAAAGAACATTCCTATACCAATCATTACCAAAACCATCGACAGCAGTTTACGATCTACTTCGAAAAACCAACTGGTAAGTACGCTCTCTTCCGTTCGTTTAAACATTTATCTACCTTTTTTACTATGCGAATTTAAGTAGCAATAATGCCAACCCTGAAAACAAAACCGACATCACAAAGAATCTATCGACAATCTTGGTTTCCACCCAACCCAATTCTTCGAAATGATGGTGTAATGGCGCACGCAAGAACACGCGACGCCCCGTACCGGTTAATATACGTGTTATCTTAAACACCATTGTTTGAACAAATGAAGACAACAATATCAACACCATCATCGCCGCCGCGATACCCATAATCACTTCGGATTTAAGCAGCATTGCAACCGTTCCCATGAAACCGCCCAATGCCAATGAACCAACATCGCCCATGAATATGGACGCAGGTTTCGCATTGAACCACAAGAACCCAAGCACCGCACCAAATGCCGCACCCAATACAGGGTACAGGCCACTTGTTGCCGGCATAAATAAAACAGTATCCATAAATCCGATGCGTGTTGCACCATACAATGCGACAACCAAAACGATTAAAACAGGCATATATAATTTTGCCAACATACCGTCCAAACCATCGGTTATATTCGTTGCATTTGCGCCACCACAGATTACAAAATATGCAAAGACGTAATACCAAATACCCAATGGGAATATAATTCCAAACGGCAATGCCAAAGAATATTCACTGATATACGATGGCATCGTTTTATTTATCAAATATGCCAATATAACAACGAATATGCCTTCGACCACCAAACGCAACATCGGCGACAATCCATTTGCAGCCTTGACAGATTGACTGGTCACCTTTTTATAATCATCTATGAAACCAATGGTTCCAAACATAGCCAATGATAACAGCGCAATCCAACCTGCCATACTATCCATCGGCATAAACGTAATTGCGCCAATAAAGATAGCAATCAAAACCAATATTCCGCCCATTGTCGGGGTGCCGGCCTTTTTACGGTGCGATTCCGGAACATTTTCACTAATCGGTTGACCTTTCTTTTGCCAATTATGCATTGCACGAATAAATGGCCGCCCAAAAATCAACATTATCAAGAACGCTGTTGCAAACGCTGCCCCAAATTGAGTCCATCCACCGAAAAACAGCCCATATCCACGTGATAATAAATAATCTGTAAGCATATTTTCTCCTTTTATACAGTTATTTTATCACAATAGTTTCAATAATAAAATTTTATTTAAAAAAAAATTATTTGCGCCAAATGGCCCCTTAGAATATTCCGCCAACGACCGCAGTTGATTGCGATTGGTCCGCTTTTCTTGGACGATTTGGCGATTGGCCGACCTTGAAAGCCTCTTGAATTATCATACCATTTGGGTCTTCGGTTGCGGCGACACCATTACTGCGGTTAACACGCACGAAATTCAAGCCATCAGGCACCGCAAACGGTTGATTTTTCTCGTTTGCCAAAACCACGTTCATAAAGTCTGCAAATGCGGCCGCGGCCATATGGCTGCCCGCGCCTTTGCCCAACGGTTTTGGTGTATCGTATCCCAAATATACCCCGGCAATCAGGTTTTTCGAAAAGCCAACAAACCAAACATCTTTGACATCGTTTGTTGTTCCGGTTTTACCCGCGATTGTGTGTCCTGGGATTCTTGCCTGACGCCCAGTACCACGTTCAACCGCGCCCTGTAATATCGACACTAATTGATACAAACTCTGTGGATCAGACAGCGGTTCCGATTTTGCCACTTCTTCTGGTGGGGTCAGTTCCGGGTCCCATTCTATAATTTCTGTCTTTTCGCCATCAATAACATTTCCATAACGGTCTTCGATATAGTCGACCAATTTCGGCGTAATTTTCCGACCACCATTTACAAACGCAGAATACCCCAAGACCAGATTTTCCAACGTTGTTTCGCCCGACCCCAATGCCAACGATAGATTCATATTTTTCATATCCGCCGGATAAACACCAAAACGTTGTGCCACATCAATTGCGGCATCCACCCCAATTTGTTCAACCATACGAACACTTGGCACATTACGTGATGTTTCCAGTGCAAGACGCAACGGCACATCACCCAAGAATTTCTTGTCATAATTTTCGGGTTTCCATTGCATATTATTTTCGCGCCACCCAACAATCGGTGTATCAGAAATTATCGCTTCGGGTGATATTCCACGTTCCAGTGCAGCCAAGTACACAAATGGCTTTATCGTACTGCCAATCTGGCGCATGGCCTGGGTCGCACGGTTAAAAGAACTTTCCGAAAAAGAACGTCCACCCGCCATTGCAAGTATGCGTCCCGTATGCGGATTCATTGCGATAATTGCACCCTGTAATTTATCGGTACGGCCGGCATTATACGCATCCAATGCCTTGTTCAATGCGGCGGATGCAGCACGTTGATATTCGGGGATGATCGTTGTTTTAATATACAACCCCTGGTTATACAGTGTTTCGCGCCCCAATTTGTTTAACAATTGGCGGCGAACATCTTCGGCAAAGTATTGAAACGTATCTTCCATTTGTGCGGTAAATCCACTATTGATATTTAATGGTTCCGCAGATGCGGCATCGGCCTGCTCTTTTGTAATATACTTTTCTTCGTACATACGGCGCAGGACGTAATTACGACGTTCTTCGGCACGTGCCCGGTCGTTTGGTGCCTTGGGCAGTGATGCCAAAAACGCACATTCGGACAAAGACAATTGCGACACGGGCTTGTTAAAATACATCAATGCCGCCGACCCAACACCATACGCACGCGCGCCCAAAAAGATTTGATTTAAATATAATGTCATAATGTGTTTTTTAGAAAATGCGCGTTCCAGGCGCAATGCCAAAATCGCCTCTTTAATCTTGCGCGACATTGTCCGGTCCGATGACAAGAAGAAATTCTTGGCGACCTGTTGAGTAATCGTTGATGCACCGGTAAAAGTAGTATTAAATCCAAAACTGTGCATCATATTATTTATTGATGCGCGAACGATACCTTGGACATCTATGCCGGGATGTGTCCAGAAATTTTGATCTTCGGCGGCAACGAATGCATTAATCAACTGCGGTGGCATATCGTCAAAGTCAATAAACACACGACGTTCTTCGGCGTATTCTATTAACAAACTGCCATCAGATGCATAAAGGCGTGTTGCAACCGGTGGCGCATATGTCGCCAAATGCCGATAATCCGGCAGTTTTCCCCCATACACCAAAAACAGTGTTGCAACCGCGGCAATTGCGGCAACCACACCCCAAAAAATAATATGCAAAAAAATACGAAAAGCTTTTTTTAATTTCATGAATTTTATTATAAATGAAAACTTTTTATTTGCAAGCACGTTATGAAGTTGTTAAACTGTTTTATGAAAGGAATATTTTACGGAGAGATTCATGAGAAAATTTTTAATTGCGATTTGCTTAGTTATGACAACTACGGCATGTTTTGCCACACGTGATACGCTTACACCACAGTACGTTAATCCTGCCCAAACAATTAGAGATCATTGGAGTGCGACTAACACCACCGGTTCATATACCAATGGTGTTGTGGATTTATTCGCCCCAAAGTGGCAGTTTAATACAAGGGCGGGCACATACGGAACAGATAACGAAGGCAGTATTGTTGGAATCATGGCACGTGATGTTTGGGAACACGGCGCCAAATTTTGCACAACCCAAATACAATCCGCATGGAGTGGTTCACGTGATTGGATAGATTATTTTAGCAAGGGCGATTATTTATGTGAAGAGGTGTGTGAAGCGGGATATAGCGGCGACGAATGTGCAACCCATCAGTATGATTGTTCTGCGTCGAATGTGAATTATTTAACCGCATTAAATAATGTTACCAAGCCAGAGTTACGCATATTAAGTGGAAAACAAACAGGTAATATTACCAAAAATGTAAAAGTGTTTTATTACAGCAATGATTACTCAGACGAGAAATCTTACGCCATCATACTTGGGGTAATAAAACGGAGCGAACACTCTATAACGGTTGCACCAATTATTGTTAATGCAAAACACCGAGAAATTAAAGATGCATACCACAATGGGAAAAAATTTGTTCTTTGTGCGCCCGGGTATGATTTAAACGATACAAAAGATGATTGCGTCCCAGCAACATCATGCGACCCAACATATAAACCTTTTTGTCCTGGGGTCAAAGAATCAGATTATAAAGCATCCCAACATAGATGGGTGTTGGATTCCACACAAAACCCAGAATGCAAGCGCTTTACATGCCTTGACGGCAAAGCTTTTGAATATGAAGGCAGCAATAATTGTGTTGAATGTCCTCAAAGTCGTATAACAGGGGTTAATAACAAAGGTATATGCGAAAAATGCGCACAAGACCAATGTTTTAATTCCAAGACCAAAGGATGCGAAGCATGTAAAGTGGTACCTAATTTCAAATTGGTAGATAACCGCGAATGTTGGCGCAAAAGTGGCTTAGAAGAATTTTGGGGTTGTGTGCTTTGCGACAGTAGTACCCCGTGTTACAACATAACATCTGATGGGTATTCATGTGGTACATGCGAATAAGTTGTTATAACCAATCATATGTTAATAAAAACCGGTGTGACACACCGGTTTTTTAAATTCTAATAACAAGCTTAATCACTAACTTTGCCATTTGTGGCGGTGATGTCGGCACCGATTTCTATTTTGCCACCTGCTTCGCGCAATATTAAATCACCCGCCGCAATTTCTGCAAAATCAAGTGATGTGGACATAAATGCATCAAACTTGCCCGCGGCAACCCATGCCAAATCCATCGCTGGACACCCGGTTGTCCGAACATCCGCCGCCCCCATTGGGTTACCAACAATACCGTTATATGCAACCGTCATGTCCGCGGCATCTGTTATATTAGATGTACGAATACGTGCCGAATGAAACGCAGAATACGCAAATGCACCAGCACCAGATTCGGCATAATACAAATATTCATCGATTGGGGAATAAACCAATGCAATTTTTGTTTCATCCATTGTCCGCAGTGCCAAAGATATCGCGAAACGCGGATTACCACGCACAAAATTGGATGCACCCGACAATGCCAAAACGAATTCGTCACGCCCATCGCCACTGCGCACCACATTTGGTGTCAGCAAACCCGCCGACGGACGAACCAATGATAAATCGGATAATATTTCTTCTTCGATACGGGTGGCGGCACGATGGACAAAATCACGCGCCCCGCGCAGGGATTGTTGCAGGTTTTCAATTTCACCAAAATCATGGCGCAGACCGGTCGCGGTACGCTGCAGAGCCATGAACATTTTGTTTAATTCTGGTGAACCCTTGATCAACAATTCCATTGTACGCCCCCCAGTTTACATACAAGTTTAAAAATCAAACCCAGCAAATTTCTTTTTGAAATCCGCGGTTCTGCGGCCCTTTTCGCCGGCATTTGTACGTTGACCCGTCCATGCGGAATGGTTCAAATTATCCGTAGACAAAACCAAGTCTTTATTGACCGAAGAATACATTTTTACTGTTTTTCCGTCGGTACGTGTAACGTTGATTTCAAAATACTCTGGATGAATACCTGTTTTCATCACAAAACCCCTTATGTTTTAATTTTTGCCACGAAATTATACAGTGTTTTTTCGGAAAATCAAGGTAATAATATAAAATCGTACTTTAATAGCGCCCGATACAGCCCAAGTACGAATTTCCCGTGGATTCCAAAACATTTACGAATTTATTCTTGTCACGACCCGCGAACAGGGCAAGGATTGTCCCAGCTTCGGTTGCCAGCATGTCTGCAACCGTTGCGATTTCGGAACTCATCTTCTTGAAAAATCCACTGGTCGGGTATATTTCCGCCGCAAACAGTTGGTGTGTTGCGTTTCCCTTATGCTTGCCGGCATATTCGGCATTTTCAATAACCATAAGCTGACATTCCGGGGAAATTATCAATTTTTCGGTCACAATTGCCCTGCCACCCAATAATTCACCCCACCATCCCGTTGAACCATAGAACACTGGGTAATAGATAACCGCGTCTGGGTGAGTCGCAAAAACATCGGCGACATTTAAATCGCCGGTAATAACGTTCGGCATTTCGCCGATTGTCGTATTTATTACTTTGCGAGCGGTCTGATACTCATTATCAGACTTGGTGCTACGTGACCAATAAAGAATCGGAAATCTACTCATTGCTAAGAATTATATCAGATTCGGTCGCATTAAAAAAGGGGTCAGATAAAAATAAATAACTTGATTTTTTATTTTTTTAACTTTTCCCACCATTTTCCAAGGAGTTTACGTCCCACATCAAGGCCATTGCTAATGTTTTTATAGAACTTTTCGGATACGGTGAAATTGAATAAAGTCTTAATCAACGCCGGTATCGATGTCATGAATAATGCAAAAAATGCCCCCATAATGATTATGGTAATAAGGCTATCGTTGCGCAACAGCAATCCATCCATCAGCAATTTCGAATCGTTCTGGGCAATAGATTCGGCGATTCGTGACAAACCGCCAATATTTCCGAATATTGCCTCCAAGAACATTATGCCAAATGTCACCATTACCGCCGTCATAGCAATTCCAACCGTACCGGTAACCACGTCGTTTATCATGTTCTGGATTGTTCTGCCGCCTTTTGGAAATACATCGGTCCACCCAGAAAACACCCACGATAACAACATTAATGGCAACATTACCAAATCCAACGACAGCATAACAAATATTTCCAAGAAATATGTTAATATCGGCAACAGTGCCATAAAGAACAACACAAGTATCGTTAACCCCGCAAACAACATTGGAACATTCGGGAAAACCGGTATATACCATAAAATCTTGTGCATATAGTCGTAATTAAATGCCATATTCATCATTGTCCAACCGACCGTCATCCCCAGACCAGTAAGCTGGTGAACCTGGGAAACCTGGCATGCCAAACCACTGCGCAATTTTGTTGGAAATGCACCTGTTGGATTTCCACTGTTGGCAATGGATACCCGGTCGTTGTTGCCATCCATGATTGTTGTTGCAACCACACATTCGGTAAATTTTTCTGAATCGCCCACAACATGATTTATCGACAGGCCTATGTTAAAAATCGGTTCGATTGCGATATCTGTTAATAACCTTGGAAACGGAACCATCAATAATGCCGACATAATTGCAAGTTTAACAAGGTGTGTACCAAATGTTGATGCCATTGACCAACCCGTTTCCACCTTTTTATTTATCAAACCAAAACCAATCGTCCATATGAAATATATGACCGTCAACGTAACCCCGAACGGAATTATTATCGCACCAAGATTTGAATATATGCGTGGTAATACATTGGACATCGTCGCCATAACCGACGAAAACATTTGACACGACCAACACGAAGTAAAAAAATCCAACGCATCATTCATGTTTACTGGCGAAATGCTACGGTATATTGAAAACCCTGCAACCGCAACACCCACCCCGGCAAGTATCCATGGCCATATCGCCCCAGCCGATAGTGGAAAGAACGATAAAAATACAATTAAAATTTTTTTTAACTTGCTCATTTCTTTTAATTATATCACAATTTTATCAATATGTGATATAAATCAAATTATAAAATGTAGGATAAATGTTTTTTATGCGGCGTAATTTTATAAAATGGACACGACGATTGGCGTTGCCGATGTTTTTGTGTGCGATAATTTTCGCGCCAACGACCGCATTTGCACGATGGGAAATCGTGGACAGTTTAAACCTTGCGCCATTTGTTCCACGCGTATTGGATGCGTTCATGATGGTTGCGCGTGGCGGATATGAATATTTTGTTGGTAATGGTGACGGTATCATTTACCTGATGATTTGGGGATTCTTGGCAATATCTGTATTTATGTATGCGTTCAAAATGTTTTTCCCAAAACGATGGGTTGAATTTTTGGGTCTGTCTGGGGGCGGTGAAATATGGGATGAAAAAATCAAGGGAATGACCATCGCAGAAACCGCACTGAAAAGCGCGATGCGTGCCATTGTTGCCGCAACATTTTTGTTACAAATTAAACCGGTATATGTAACAGAATGGTTGGTAAATCCGTTCTTGGAATTTGGTGCAATCTACACAGACGTGATATTAGACACACAAAATATGTCCGGTATTGTTCGGACCGATGTAACCTGTCCCAAGGGTGTGTTATCTGGTGATTGGTTGAATGTGCGCAGTTGTAAATTTATGATTGAACCCATCGCAGATTTATCTGCGACCAATAACCAGGTTGTTAAACGCGGTTTTGATTTTGTTGCACGTGGATTGCGCGGTTTATTAGTACCAATACCACATGGTGGTCAAAATATAATGGATATGATTACGGGTATTTTGCTGATATTTACGTTTGTCGGATGCAATTTGTTTATGGCGTTAATGATTATCCAAGGCATCTTTAATTTTGGTATGGCATTGATACTATATCCATTTAATGTTTTGGTTTGGGTTGCAAAACCAAGTGATAAATGGTTTGATGTTATCCCCGCATTTAGCGAGATTTTAAAAGCACTGCGTGCGTTGATAATCACTATGATTTCTTGTGCATTTATTTTAATCGTTAATGTTGCGGTTGTACGTGCATTGTTCCAATTTGATTCATCTGTGTTTGTGGTTAGTGCGGGTGGTGCCGCATCCAGTAATCTTAACGGCGTAAACGCGAATGCCGTCGGTTTCGGGGGGCATTCACTATTATGGTTGTCTTCACTATTGACGTTCTTTTTGATGAACGCAATTTTCGACAGAACGCGTGAACAGTTGGAAAAATATGCGCCTGGGATGACTGGTCTGTACAAACAGGCAAAAGATGATTTCAAGGCGAACGTGGATAAAGCCAAAGGGATTTATGAATCAGCAAAGAAACTAATAAAGTTGATAAAGTAAATGAACGGAATACTAAACGGTTTTGTTGATACTGCGGTTCAGTGTTGGGGCTGTGCGGTGTTTGATAATCTTTTTCGCGTTGTGTCAAACGCGGGTGCCGCAGTGTACGAAAAAATCGCCAATATTTGTTTCTTTGTTTTCTTTGCATTATTTGCATTCTTTATTCTGTGGGCGATATGGAAACACATCAATCCCAAGAAACCAGATACATCAGATCCATTTTTCCTTAAAAGTGTTGGACGCGTTGTAATTAATTCTTTATTTGCGCTTACACTATTGGGTATTGGCGTTGGTTTTCCACGTTTTATCACACGTATAACCTTTGAACCTGTTGCAGATATCACATTGGTTTATAGTCATGCAATTTTAAACACTATCCCAGAAGCCGTAAATACACGTGTCACATATCAACCTATGAAAATGGAGGATACAGGATTGTACCGTCCAAAATTACGCGACACTGTAATTTCCATTATGAAAACAACGGTAACATTGTTTCAATCGTTCATGAAATTGGGAATCGCCATTATGGAAGAAGCTTTTACATGGCGCAATATTTTAAGCATCGGTGATATATTTAGGCATATTTTAATATTCTTTGTGGGACTTTATTTGTTCTATGGATTCTTTAAGTTGTTCTTGCGTTTCTGTTTCTATTTTGTTGATGTAATTATCGCAATGGGGATGTTCGCTTTTATGTTTCCAATCGCATTGATGATGATGTCGTTCAAGGGCGGCGATATGCCTGAGTGGATGTCATCAATTGGTAAAGGTTTGGGTGCCAACCAAATAAAAAAATTAATAAACGCAATTATTACACTTGGCAGTGCGGTTATAACATACATGGTGATACTTGTAATTATTGCCCGATTCTTTTCAGATTCCGGCACAACAGTAAACGGCTTGATGGATGCAATTACATCAGGAACCGTTATGGCCGAAGATTTATCTGAAAGCAACCTCGCAACATTAACACTTGGTGGCACGATTATTTTAGTTTATGTTTTAAATTATATTTATGCACAGATTCCACAAGTAACAAAAATGATACTAGATACGTTCGGTGTCGAAGAAGAAAATAAATTAAGTGAACAGATGGCGGATGATGCAGAAAAACTTGTTGGTCTTGTTAAAAACAGTATAAAATCGGTTGGTCAAACCATTGTAAACGGTGGCGAGAAAAAAGACACTGGCGACAAACCAAAAGAAGGCGGCAAAGACGATAAGGGTGGTAAAGACGATAAAGGTGGCGGTAAGAAATAATGAAGGCATTGTTAATAACATATCTTGTTCGTTTGGCTTTCGGAATGATTGCATTAGGCATCGGTATTTGGTATGTCAGTTCTTCTATTGGCGGCGCGTCACTTTCATACACCAGCATGGATACGTTTTTAAATTCAATTGGTGCAACAGATGGCAATATCGCGTCCGCAAACGGATGTTTCTTGTGTGGGTATATAAATGATTTATTCAGTGTACTTGGTGTTGCAGCCGAAAAATTCTGGACGGCGATACTGAATAACCTGTGGATTTTGATGGTATTGGGATTTGGAATATATTTGATTATCCATACAATAAAATACTTTATGAAGTCCATTACGGAGTATGCAAAACTGGATGGCAAAGAACAAAAATTTGAATTCCAAGAATGGTTTGATCCTGTGTGGCGCCAAGGTGTCCGCATCATAATTGTCGGTGCAATTATTGGTGCATTCGGTATGGGCGGAATACAATCAATAAAATCATTGTCTGCAATCACGATTGAACCTGTTATGTATGTTGGTACGCAATTATCAATGGCGGCAACAGGTGTGTTAGATTACGCACAATGTATACCAGCGGGATTGTCGCAGACCGACCCCATGGCCCCAGTTTCAAATTCATTGATGTGCATTGTTGGAAATATAAATACGGTTATGCTTGCCGGGGCGGCAGGTGGTTTTTCATTAATGAATTATGCATGGATGGGGCTGGGCGGTGGAATACTTACATGGATTGCAGGATTACTTACGGTAATACTGTTTGTTGTAATCGGGTTTGATTTATTCTTTGAAATATTATCTGTTATATTTAAATTAATATTCCTTGTAATATTTTTACCATTTTTTGGTGCGGCATCCGCATTTGAAAAGACATGGAAGACAGCGGGCAATATGATAAAGTCGGCGATTACAATGCTGATAGATGCCGCGGTCAAAGTTGTCGCACTTTCGTTAAAAGTTGTAATCCTTTACGCAATCATTGCATTTGCCGGTCGGGATGTTTTCCCGGGTGCAGGGATATTTCCACCATTGTTAAAGACCACACAAAATACCGAACAAAGCATGGCGGTACATAATGTATTTGCAACATGTGAAAAACAGGCAACTGTGCGTGGCGAAGTACAAAAGGCCGCTTTCCGTCAATGTTTCGAAACACAAAAAGCATCGGTCGAGGCACAATATCCACACGCATTTGATTTCTTGCGCGATGGTTGGGACTTTTTGGTGTTGATGATTGGATTATACTTCTTGTACATGTACGTGCTTAGTCCGAAAATAGATAAACTTATTGCAGCAGCCCCAGCATTTTATCCGTTCAAAAAGGTCGGCGAAGAAGAAGCAGGTGGCATAGAAAACTTTGGCGGTGAAATGAAAAAGTTTGGTAAACTTGCATGGAACAAACCGAAAGATTGGTTGGAAAAATACGTAAAGGAAAATGCGTAACGTTATAAAGAAATTTTTATCGGTATTAATCATGGCGATTTGCGTCGTTGGTTTTTGCGCACCTGGTTATTCTGCCGACAGTAATTTGGGATTTGGCGATGTTGGTGATTTCGGTTCATGGACCACAGAACATAATCGCGAAGTTTTGGTTGGCGATATGCGGGCGGATATAGAAACGTTCCAAGAAGGTTCCGAACGCGAATACATTGAAACCGGTGTCCCAGTAGAAGCTAAATTGGGTATCGTTTTGATTCGGGCACTGTCGCATATATCAGAAATATTAAACGCATCATTGGTTCGTTTCGTAATAATATTCCTTATTGCGGCATTTGTATTTTGGACAATGTTCCAGGCATACAGAATAATTACAGATTCAAAATTAAGTACCAAGGATGGTGTACGAGATATCATCAAAAGCGGTATTACATTGGGAATATGGTTAATCGTACTTGGATTTGGACTGCCCCGATTATTTGGTATGATTATGGGACCGATTATGGCATTTGGTTCATATATTTCACATCTTATTTTGGATACTGTTGCATCGTATGGTGGGTACGCGCTATCTGATACATGCGCCGCGATACGTACGTATGCCGCACAGCATCTTACAAGCACATCTGTCATTGATTCTGAATTCGCCGCAGATATTATATGCGTACCGACACGTATGTCCGAATTTTATTACGGTTCCATCAAGTACGGTTGGAAAATTATGGCTTCCAGTTTGGGAATTAGTGCGTTTTCATTTACAACAGGTCTTATTTTCGTAATCTTGTTTACGTATGCAGCGTTTAAGTTCGCAATTACCGCATTTGGTGTGATTGCAGATTTGTTCTTGGTGGTTATATTGTTACCGTTTACTGCAATTGCAGAAACACTTAAAAATACAGATTATGGTGGTATCGCAGGTCAAATATATAACGGTTTGTTGGGATTATTTAATCCAAAAGAATTTAAATTATCAAACCAAATAAAAAAGTTTGTCGATGCGGCGATATATTTCGTGGCTCTGTCTATTACTGTTGCCATTAGTGGTGCATTACTTGCCAATGGGTTACGCATAGACCAGGCAACACATCTTGTTGTTATTATAAATGGCGACAAAATCACAATGATATTGATTGGTGCATTGGTCGCGTACATTGCCACACATACGGCCGACGTTGCAAAACTAATTGGTGGTGGAATTGAATACACATTGGGTACAGAATTATCCAAGGATGCAAAAACTCTTTATGACGGTGCAAAGAAAAAGGTTTTAGAAATAATCAAAGCCGCAAAAAAATAATATTAATCTATAATTTTTACAAAATTACGCACGACCTTTTTTATACCGGCGCGATTAAATGCCACCGTCAAAATATCATCACGTTCTTCAATTACAACACCGCGCCCCAATTCGTCATGCGTAATTAGTTTGCCAACCATACTTGTGATTTTTGGTTTAACCAGTTTTGGTTGTGGTTGCGGACTACGCCGTTCATAGGTTTGCGCACGACCACCAAAATCAAGATATCTATCATCCATTTCCGCAATAAATCGTGATGCCGGATAATATTGACGCGCACCAAAGATTACACGTGAAATTGTGTTTGTAATAATTGCGCGTCGGCGTGCCCGCGTCAGTGCAACGTATGCCAGGCGACGTTCTTCTTCCATACCACCTTCTTTAATAGATTTTTCATTTGGAAAAAGGCTTTCTTCCCATGCGGGCAAAAATACCGTATCGAATTCTAACCCCTTGGCCGCATGGATTGTCATTATATTTACCGCCTGGGTTTCGCCATCAATTTCTGCATCATTATCATCAGTGGTCATCAATGCAGCGTGTTCCAAAAATTCGGCAATCGTATTATAACCAGAAATTACGTTTTTAATTAATTCGCGCACATTTGATATACGTTCTTCGGCATCCGGGTCTTTGGATTCTTGCCAATATTTAATATAACCGGCATTTTCCAGTAACATTTGTGTGGCATCAGCCGGTGCCATAGATTTCCAATCGAAATCAAATACAGATAAAAATTCTTTTGCGTTATCACCTTGCTTGCCATTGAATTCTGTCTTTTGCAAACCTTCCATTAAATACCGACCATTTGCACGCATTTTGGCAATGGCCGACGGACCAAAACCACGACGCGGTCGCGCAAGAACGCGCGCAAATGAAACATCATCTTCGGGATGTACCAATACGCGCAAATATGCGATAACATCGCGAATTTCCATACGGTCATAAAACTTTGTTGCACCAATTAAACGATATGGTATGCGCGCATCTGCAAATTCTTCTTCGAATTGTCGTGATAATGATCCACTGCGAATAAGAACCGCAAAATCAGAATACCGCCCATTTGCATATCGCAGAATTGTATTCGCAATCAATTTTGATTCATCATAATTTGACGGCACGGTTAAAACATATACCGGTTCACCAACAGATTTTTCATCCGCCGGGCGCAGGTCTTTACCCAAACGTCCATTATTGTGACGAATTAATGAATTTGCCGCACCAAGTATATTGCCGGTACTGCGGTAATTCGTTTCCAATCGAATTATCTGGGCACCATGAAAGTTCTTTTCGAAATCCAATATATTTTTAATTTCGGCACCGCGCCATGAATATATCGATTGGTCGTCATCACCAACACAACATATATTCGGGCAATCATTCCCACGCGTTAGTATTTTTAATAATTGCATTTGTGCACTGTTTGTATCTTGGAATTCATCGACCATGATATATTTAAATTGGCGTTGATATTTTTCCAACACATCTGGCGCACTTTCGAACAGATTTAAAACCATCAAAATAATATCGCCAAAATCCAACGCAGATTGACGACGCAGTTCCGCGTTATAATCACTCAGTATCTTTTGTGTTCGCGCGCCTACGTCCAAATTTTCGACCCTGCCCTGGTCTTTTATTCTAGAAATCTTTTCTACCCAGTCACCCGCATCATATTCTTTGGAATCGGCACCCATTGCGGCAAATACGTTTTTCAGTACCGCCTTTTGGTCTTCTTCGCCAAAAATAATAAAGTCCGGTTTTAATCCCGCACGTGCGGCATTGGTACGCAAAATGCGCAAACAAATAGAATGAAATGTTCCACACCATAAATCACGCACTGTGTATTCATTGGATAACCTGTCCGCAATACGATTTTTCATCTCGTTGGCGGCCTTGTTGGTAAAGGTCAATGCCAACACCTGCCATGGGGCCGCAAGACCACTTTCCAAAATATGAACCAAACGCGCCACCAAAACCGATGTCTTTCCTGTTCCCGCCCCAGACAGCACCAAAACCGGTCCTTCGGTTGTTTCTACCGCTTTTTTCTGTTCGGGATTAAGATTTTGTGGCATTAAACTCATCGTTTTATTATAATATCATAAAATTTTCTGATACACAGCATAAAATGATGGTGGCGTTATGGCAAGAATAATTTGTTTTGATATTGAAACAACGGGATTTGAATACATGCGTGGCGACCGGTGCATTGAAATCGGTGCCGTAGAGGTTTTGGATGGTAAAATCACCGGCAACAATTTCCACGAATATATTAACCCCGAAGGTAAAATTATTCCCCAAGAAACATACATGGTTCACAAGATTTCTAATGCGTTCTTGGATGACAAACCAAAAATGTCTGTGGTTGCACCAAAATTCTTGGAATATGTGGGGGATTCAATAATCGTTGCACATAACGGGTTTGAATTTGACTTTCCGTTTTTAAATCATGAATTTGAAATGCTGGGGTTGCCACAGATTCCACGCAATCAACAACAAGACACTTTGATTATTGCACGCAATCGCGTATTTAATTTAAAAACATATACGTTGGATGCATTGGCGAAATTCTATGGCATATCACTAAACGCGCGTGCAGATGCACATGGGGCATTAATCGATTCTGAAATCTTGGCCAAGGTTTATTTGGAATTAGAAAATACTGCACCTGCGCCGGAAATATCGGATATTGTTGAAAAACAACACGCGGCATTTTTGGCGCACCCAAAAATTGGTGGTGATTTTCCATATCGGCAATTTCCAATATCATCCGAAGAAGAAAAAATTCACCAAGAATTTATGGAAAAACTTGGCGAATAACAAAATAACGTATTTATCATCGGTCATACATCAGCTGCATCATTTCTTGTATCACTGATGATGATTCACAAGAGATATCAAGAACCCCGCCACTTGATGATACACAGCAATTAGAGGCGTCTTTGTAAGCATAGCCATCTGGGCATTCGCATGTTTCCTCGGTTGAATTATACCATGATCCGCCACCACATTGACGACATTTTAATAAATCTTGGCTTGGGATATACGGGTTATCTGGATCATCCTCTGGGGCGGGCTTACATTGACAATGTCCACCGATAACATTACCGTCTCCGTTATTGGCTATCATTGAATTTGCCGGACATCCACGACATTCGCCTGCAAACAACCATTGACCACTTGGACATGTTTTTGGTGTACACACGCCCGATGCATTGTATTGTTCACCACTGTCACACACCGGCAAGCACGCGCCATTGAATGTCACAAATCCACTTTGACATTTGCACATATTGTTTGCCCACCCCATATGTTGATTATTTGGTGATATAGTATGCTGATTCCTAGAGTATGTTGAATTATCCGGACAGAGTAATGCCTGGTAGAATATTTCGGAAATATTCTTGATACATTTGTTTTGATCCGATGTGTTGTTTCCAATTGGGCAACCCGTTGATGCCGATTGATCCGCAGAAAATACCGCATAACCACAGGTCAACGCAACATTACGGCATGCACCGTTCATAATGTTATATATACTGGTTACCGCGGCGGTTGCCGACCAAGATGTTAATTGTGAAACCTGGTCATTATAACATGTGGCCATATCGCTTAGACAACTGGACGCATAATTTGCAACGATTTGATATTGTGCGGCCTTGATATTAACCATCGCACGTTGGATATAGTTTATAACGATATCATTGTATGGCATATACGTACCGCTTGAATTATATGTGTACGCACGACATTTATCCAACACTGGGCGGCAAAGGCCTTCGTCGGTGGCCTTTTGTTTTGTGCCAATCTTGCTGATTAAATATTTAACAACGCATTTTCCATTACCGGTAGTTGGATCACCTTCGACAGCGGCACAATCAGGTTCGCTAACCTGTGTTGAGCCATACGCACTTGACAAATAACCAGCATTGACATCCGCATTATTATAATTCGTCATAAAGTTTTGAATCATATTGATGTTTTTACCCAATACAACATTACCGTTTTCATCGATATACATCTTGGTCGGGTCAAGGCATTTTGTATAATCTTCACCGCACACCATATCGTCGGTCATACATTTTTCCAACGCACTGACACATTCGCGCGCATCATAAGAATTCTGGTTCTGTAACACCGCCAAACGGGCCTTTTGCAACATACGCGTTGCGCTGCGTACATTGGAAACCAACGTATCGTTCATCTTGTTTAAACCGGCCTCGTACGCGATACAATCTTTATCAATTGCCAAATCATAGTTGCCTGTAATCTGTTGCGCGGTTGCACCAACTTCTTTGCATTGATTAATTACGGTATTGCAACGTTTCTTGGCCGCATTGTACAAATCGGCACCACGCAGGTTCGAAAAACCATTACCATTGCCACCATTTAAAAAGTCTAAACTAAATAAATCTGACGAATCCGATGAAAAATCTAAATCTATATCCAGCAAGCCATAAGAATCTGTTGTCATGGAAGACGATGAATACGATGTTGTCGGATCTTTTATCATCTTTTCAATATCGGCAAGCAAACTGCGATTTTCGGTGGTATCGGTTGCACCGGTCATCGCCTCTTCAGCCTCGGTCGCGGACATAATTGCAGATATTTCATCCGCAGATAATCCAACATAACGGATATTTTGTGCGACCTCGTTTAATTGGGCATTGGCATCTTTGACCGCCTTTTCAACCTTGGAATACCGCGACAAATTAGACGAACAAGAGCAACGTTTCTGATTTGCATCTATGACCGCACAGAATTGATCCATACAGTCGTTATATTGTTCTTGGCATGATTTATTAAGTGCCGCCGTCTGTTCAAGACGTTCTTTGGCATCGGCAATTGCCACCGGATCTAATTTCTGTTCTTCCTTTTTTTTACCAACCGCAATACGCGATTGCAAATTACGAATTTCTGATGATATATTTGAACCTGTTTGTTCACCGGATGCCAAGATTGCACGACCACCAACCTCGGCTGTGGATGGACGCAGGGTTAATCCCAAACGACGAACTGCCGGATTTGCATTTATACTGGCCGATTCCGTGCGCGATGAACGACCAACAGTACGAACCGCTGTTTCTAATTTACTGCGCGCACTGTCTGATGTATCTAATGACCGCGAAACCGAAGAAGCGCGGTTCACCGTGCGCGTTGCACCCGCGACACGTGTTGATGTCGCCGCGGCCGCAGATGATGCAGTTGGTGCAATAACACGAACCGTACGGGACACGGCCGTACGTGAGGTTCCATCATCATTTGATGTATCAGGCGACGTGCGCGTTGCACCCGCGACACGTGTTGATGCACCACCACGTTCGGAATCCGCGCGCGATGCGGTGGTGGATGTTTCCGCCGTTGTTCTATCTGTACCAGGTATAATGCGCGACACACCGCCGGCGGAAACCGCAGGCAGCGCATATAACGCAACCAAAAATCCTGTAATAAACCCCTTCATACTTGGATATAATTATATCATAAAAAAAGGGGCGAAAAAAGAAAATATTGGTTAATAGTATCTGGAATAATTCTGTAATTATAAAATAATTCCAAAACACACTAACCACTAAAAAACCGCCACAAGGGCGGTTTGTTTATTTATCTTCGCTATCCGGAACAACCGAAACAGTTTTCCGATCACGAAATCCGCGTTTAAACTTAACAGTACCGGAAACCTTGGCAAACAAAGTATGATCTTTGCCCATGCCAACATTTTCACCCGGATGAACAGTTGTCCCGCGTTGACGGATAATGATGTTACCTGGGATAACACGTGCACCACCAGATTTTTTAACACCAAGTCTGCGTCCCGCTGAATCGCGTCCGTTCGAACTGCTGCCCGCACCTTTCTTATGTGCCATAATTAAACTCCTTTGATTTCAGATTTTAATCCTGGGATGCCAGAAATTAACCCTTGATTTCTTTGATTTTCAACACAGTGATAAACTGGCGATGACCACGTGTACGACGATAGTTTTGACGACGTTTTTTCTTAAACACCAATACTTTGTCATCACGTTTTTGTTCAACAACAGTTGCCACAACCGATGCACCATCAATTGTTGGTGTACCAACACGGTCGCCAAGCATCAAGACCTGGTCAAATGTGACGTCGCCCGTTGCATCCAGTTTTTCAACCTTGATAACATCACCGGTTTTAACACGATATTGTTTGCCACCGGTTTGAAAGATTGCAAAGTCACTCATATTCTTGTCCTTTTATGGTTTGTTTTGTAACTTTTGTCTAAAAGTTTATGCAAATAATACCGTTTTTATATCAAAAGTCAAGTGTTTTGCATAAAATTTTATGCAGATAGTGTTAACAGCCAACAAAAAAACGCCCATACAGGCGTTTTTTTGCAATAGACAATCTATCTTAATTGCTTCTCCAAGTTCTTACACAACCTTCACCCGGACACCCAAGTGCATCTTGCAAGCATTTCTCACGAATCTTTGCAGAATCACTGCACGTCGAAGTTGTAGTGTCACAGGTATTGGCACTTGCCTTGTTCAAGATTTCGTTTAATGTCACGACATTACGGCAATCGTTCTTGGTATAATCACTGGCATGCCATGTGCAATTCGTTTTATCTTCAACATCGATAATCGCCTTGAACTGGGCGGTCGATGGATTGCAAATCATGTCCTGATAGCAATGTGGAACATTGGCAATCTGGGCACAGTATGTCTTGATACGCGCATCAGACCAATTTTCATTTGCACGTGCCTGGGTTTCGTAACAATCGTTAAGTTCGCTGATACATTCATTAAAGTTCGTACCCGCGGCGATTGCATCAGACAAGATTTGCTCTTGTTCTTCGTTATAGAATTCCAAACGTTTCTGTTGCAATGCCTGTTGCGCGGCAACCTTTTGATACGCAATCTTTTGTGCCGTCGCCTTTAATTGATCACCGTACAAATCGCAATCTGCGTTGGCATCTAACAAATATTTCTGCATCACACTGCGACGTGCATCGGCAACCGGTCCACGCAACGCCGAATACGGATCACCAGATGACGAAGAATAACCAAAGCAAGATGCCGTGGCATTTGCACCCATGGTGCTACGTTCATTAAGGGTCACATCACCAGATGATGAAATTGTCACCTTGCTGTTATAATTAAATGGACATGACGATGATGCGCCGTTTGCACAACGTCCACCCGACGGCGGGGTGCCACAACCTTCGTATATACCATTAAAGCAAGAATCCAAAACGCGTGCACAAACATTATTGTGTGCATAACGGAACAAATCGTATCCCCATGTTTCCGCCAATGTATCTTGGACTTCATCTTGTGCCAAAGATATGGCCGAACCGGTAATACCACTGACTGCGTTGGTTATAGTGGTAAATGCCGCAACCAATGAATCATCATCGGTCTTTAAAATGGTATCTGTATTTGCCTTTACTTCGTCCGCCCATGATGCCAACGATGCCAAGATATCAGATCCGGCGCCATCTAAATTCGCGATATCAAACAAACCCTTATTGTTTGCTGATTTACAATAATCCGGAGCTCTTGTCACCGAGCATTCATTTGTATCATATAACCCGTGATCTTCGCACCATGTTCCAAATTTTTCTTTATTGCTTGATTGACCATTATGGCTGGCTTCGCGCCATGATGCACAGTTCATAACCATTTCGGCTTCGGTCAAAGAAAATGCCGCGCTAACTTCTTTACCCTTGTTGGCAATCAATAATGCCAATTCACCGGAAATCTTGATAAGTTCTTCGTTTGCAGATTCAAGCGCAGATTCTGCCTCGGCAAAGGCCTTGACACGACCCGCGCATGCACAACGACGTTGTGCCTCGCTGCGTGCTGTGCAGATTTCATCCATACATGTATAATATGATTCCAAACACGTGCTGTACGCGTCCGCAGAAATAAGACCAGTGGTAGAATCTATGATATTAGAATAATTTCCCGTATACAATTTGTTCGACAGATATGTAAGATGTGTGGTGTTGGTACCCTTGGACCCACGAATAACATCACCCGTAACACCAATGCGTTGCGCCGTCGTCGCCGCACGTGACCGAACCGTACGTGTTGTCACCGCACGCGGCGCCACAGAACGCGCCGTTGTTTGGCGGGTTGATGTACGCGCAACAACACCACGCGATGCGGTTGTTTTATTTTCGTTTGTACGTGCCGCTGTATTACGCGATGCAACCCCACGTGATGGTGCCGCGGCTGTCTGCGTTGCCGTTGTTGGACGCGCCGCGGCCGTATTATTGGCCCGGCCACGCGGACTTGCACGCCCTGACGTGCGACCAGACTCCTGTCTTGCGGCATCTGTAATTATCGCCGGCGCAAGTGGATCCGCCAACACAGCACGCATAGACAACAACGTTGAACCAACAAAAAATGCACACGCAAGCAAGAACACTGCACCAAGTGCATTTTTATAAAAATTTCCTGCGGAACGACTATTCATGTATACTCTCCTGCGTAGTTAAAAACCCCCGATTTTAGACACTTTCCCGATGCGAACCAAATATAATTCGCACACCTTTCTTATTTATTATAACATTTTTTGCAGGGTATGTAAACAAGAAAACCCGCCACATGGGCGGGTAATTTTTTACCAAGTTTTATTAAAAACTTTCTTTGATAGATTTGCCGGTTTCTTTCAATTCTTTACCTGTCGCTTTTAATTCTTGGCCGGTTGCTTTTGCAGATTCTTTTATTTCTTTTGCAATCGCTTTTGCTTCTTCTTTAACCGTCTTGGCATCTTCATTTGCGGTCTTTACTGCTTCGGTTGCAGATTCAACCATTTCGTCTTTGTGATCTTTGACATAGTTTTTAACATATTTTGCACATTTTTTGGACAAAGAAGTGATGTTATCTGTCAAACAACCCATCATCGTCTGTGAACCAACCAACATTTCAGGGCAAATTGCAGTCAAATCGTCTTTGTTGCACGCTTCTTCTAATGTTGCAGGTTCGGCCTGTTTACCAAAGCCCAATTTATTCCACCAACTGGCGTTTGCGTTGGCAACAGTTGCTGTTGCAAGAATCAAACCAAGTGTAAATATTTTTTTCATGTTTTCCCCTTTTGTTTTTACGAATTAAATCATAATTTTTTGTTTTTTAACTGTCAATCTTTTATTTCATCGCGCAAAAAATGCCCCGAAGGGCATTTTATTATTTGCGCGGGAATTTGACCGCCGCCTGGGCCGCCGCAAGGCGTGCAATTGGCACGCGGAACGGACTGCACGATACAGAATTGAATCCGCATTTATGGAAGAATTCAATTGAATCTGGATCGCCACCATGTTCACCGCATACCCCAAGGTGGATTTTATCACCCTTGGTGCTGCGTGCTTTTTGAACCGCGTCTTTAATCAATAAACCAACACCTAATTGGTCGACTGATGCAAACGGGTCGGCAACATAAACGCCACGCGCACGATATTCATCCAAGATTTTACCGGTATCATCACGTGACATACCCAATGTCGTTTGTGTTAAATCGTTTGTTCCAAATTCAAAGAATTCGCAACTTTCGGCGATTTCATTCGCCAAAACCGCCGCACGAGGCAATTCAATCATGGAACCAACAGTGTATTCGATACTTTCGCCTGTTTCTGCAAACAACGCATTTGCGGTTGCATCGATAACGGTTTTAACAATGTCCACTTCTTTTTTAGAACCAACAAGCGGAACTTCGATTTCTGGATGAACCGAAACACCGGCTTTCTTGCATTCCAAAGCCGCCGACAATATCGCACGTGTTTGCATTTCGCAAATTTCTGGGTATGTGATGGCGAGTCTGCAACCACGATGCCCCAACATTGGGTTTTGTTCGTGCAATGCTTCGGCACGTGCCTTAACAAATTCCACTGGTTTGCCAATATGATCGGCCAATTCCTTCATATCCGCTTCGGTATGTGGCAAGAATTCATGTAATGGCGGGTCAATCAAACGGATTGTAACCGGCAGGCCATCCATAATCTTGAACAGTTCCACAAAGTCGGCCTTTTGATACGGCAACAGTTTTGCCAATGCCGCGCGACGACCATCTTCGTCTTCGGCCAAAATCATTTCGCGCATATCTTGGATACGGGCAGGGTCAAAGAACATGTGTTCTGTACGTGCCAAACCGATACCTTCGGCACCGAAATCGCGCGCCTGTTTTGCATCCTTTGGTGTTTCAGCATTTGCCTTGACCGTAAGTGACTTGATTTCATCAACCCATTTCATAAGTGTGCCGAAATTACCTGTCAATTCCACAGAAACCGTTGGAACCGCCCCCGCGATAATTTGACCTTTGGCACCATCAATGGATACCCAATCGCCTTCGTGGATGGTTGTCCCAGATGTCGTTTTCATTGTCTTGGTTTCATAATCAATCTTGATATCAGGTGACCCAGACACACATGGCGTTCCCATACCACGTGCAACCACCGCCGCGTGTGATGTCATACCACCACGTGCAGTAATCACACCTTGGGCCGCGTTCATACCAGCAATATCTTCTGGTGATGTTTCAATACGGATAAGCATGACTTTCTTGCCTTCGGATGCCCATTTTTCCGCATCTTCGGCGCAGAACACCGCCTGGCCAACCGCAGCACCTGGGGATGCCGGCAATCCAGTTGCAATAACAACCTTGTCTGCCTTGGGATCCAACATTGGGTGCAACAGGTGATTCAATTGATCGGCACCAACACGCAAGATTGCTTCTTCCTTGGTTAACAAACCTTCTTCAACCATTTCCACCGCCATACGAACCGCCGCGGCCGCCGTACGTTTACCATTACGGCATTGCAACATCCACAGTTTGCCATGTTCGATAGTAAATTCCATATCCTGCATATCTTTATAATGCTTTTCCAATTTTTCACGAACATCGCAAAGTTCTTTATATACGTTTGGCATTGCTTCTTCCAAAGAAGTACGACCAGAATCATCTTTGCTCATTGGTTGTGGTGTACGAATACCGGCCACAACGTCTTCACCTTGGGCGTTAATAAGGTATTCACCATAGTATCTGTTTTCACCGGTTGCTGGGTCACGGCTGAAGCACACACCGGTTGCACAGTCATCACCACAATTACCAAACACCATGGCCTGGACATTAACCGCTGTTCCCCAATCACCCGGAATATTGTTCAATTTACGATACGTGATGGCTTTCTTGCTCATCCACGAACCGAACACTGCACCGATACCCATTTTCAACTGTTCCCATGGGTCTTGTGGAAATACTTTGCCAATCTTGACACCAATTTCTTTGAACTTTTCGACCAATTCTTTCAAATCGTCCGCAGTCAGTTCTGTATCAACTTTGTAACCTTTGTCTTCTTTCATACGTTCCAATGTGTGTTCGAACAAGTCGATATCCGCGCCCAACACAACGTCACTGAACATCATAATGAAACGGCGATATGAATCATACGCAAAGCGTTCATTGTTCGCGGCCTTGGCCAATGCTTTTACTGTATCATCGTTCAAGCCCAAATTCAAAACCGTATCCATCATACCCGGCATAGAAACGCGTGCACCAGAACGTACAGACACCAATAATGGGTTTTCCATATCGGCAAACTTTTTGCCCATAATTTTTTCAATGTGTGCAATACCAGCCTTGACCTGGTCCATCAAATCAGCTGGATATGTCTGATTGTTATCATAGTAGTATGTACAAACCTCGGTTGTGACGGTAAAGCCCGCAGGTACCGGCAACCCGACCAAATTCATTTCGGCCAAGTTTGCGCCCTTGCCGCCCAGTAAATTACGCATATCTGCGCGACCTTCGGCCATACCATTACCGAAAGTATAAACCCATTTATTACTCATGGTGTCTCCTTTGTTATGTTTTGCATTATATTTTGCGGGCATATTTTTCACGAAAAAAGTCATAAATGCAACGAAAAAATTACATTTTTTGCATAAAAGATAAACTTTCGCACAACCACATAAAAACGCGGTCAAAAAATTAAAAAAATGAAAAAGTCAATACAAAAATTTCCTATTTTCAATTTTTTTGTATTTTCGTGTCTTTATCCACACCTGCGATTTGTGATATAATTTTAGCGTATGATAACAACATAACAAACAAACGTCTGCACAGTGCACCCAGTGATAGCGCGTCATTGGGTGTACGATGTAGATTGTTGGTGTGGCGTACAGAAAAAAGTTGTTTACACGATTCGCCGAAATATGTTAAAATATCATACGGAAGGATACTTAAAGACGGTAGAAAGGGGACAAACCATGCATTTTTCAAAGAGAATTAGTCTATTGGCAATATGTACGTTGATTGCGGGGACACCGTATGCGTCATTCGGTGCGACACCGACGGGCGACAAAACGGTCACCAGTAAATCATACGTCACGACTCAGCTTGGTTTGAAACAAGATAAATCTACCGCTGTTAAATACAATGGGAGCACAGCTGTTGGTTCTGCCACACAACCTGTATATATTGCATCTGATGGTACAGCTACTGCGACAACATACGAATTGAATGCGACTGTTCCAGCAAATGCTGTATTTACTGATACAACGTATGATGTATTTACTGGTGCTAACGGCACAACAGCTGGTACAGCTGGGTTGGTTAAGGCCCCAGCAGCAACTGATAACACAAAGTTCTTAAAGGGTGATGGTACTTGGGCAACGCCAACGAACACAACATATAGTGCAGGGACAGGAATATCGCTCAGTGGCACAACGTTCTCTAACGCAGGTGTTCGCACGGTCAAAAATTCCGATGGCACCGACGGTGCAACTACCGCAGCAGATGGTTCCATTGCCGTAAATACAAATGGTACGACAACATATCCAGTCGTTCGGGGTTGGGCAAATAAGCAAAACAAATTGACGGCAGGTGCGAATATCCAAATAAATGGTGATACTATCAGTGCAACTGATACTACATACAGTGTATTTACGACATCTGCAAACGGTTTGGTTCCAAAGGCTTCTGCTAGCGGAGATACAGGTAAGTTCTTGAAAGGTGATGGCACATGGGCAACACCAACGAACACAACCTACAGTGTATTTACTGGCGCAACATCTACTACAGCAGGGACAAGCGGATTAGTAAAAGCACCAGCAGCTGGTGATCAAGGCAAGTTCTTGAAGGGTGACGGTACCTGGGCAGAAGATAGAGATACTACATACAGTGTATTTACGACATCTGCAAATGGTTTAGTTCCAAAGGCGTCCGCCAGTGGTGATACAGGTAAATTCTTGAAGGGTGATGGTACGTGGGGTACACCAACAGATACGAATACAACATATTCAGCGGGGACAGGATTGTCACTTAGTGGGACAACATTCGCTAATGCTGGTGTACGCAGTGTTACAGAAAGTGCCAGCACAGCAGCAGATGGTACGATTGCAGTGAACACCAATGGCACAACAACAAACCCTGCGGTTAAAGGTTGGGCAAATAAACAAGATAAATTAGTTGCTGGCACTAACATCACGATTGCAGCTGACGGCAAGACCATCAGTGCAACCGAT
>JAZRMF010000003.1:0-33506 GCA_045647355.1 Candidatus Enterousia sp. | reverse complement strand
CCCGCAACAGGTATCTTGGCCTGGCGTGTGGCAATTTGATTCGTGACATAGTTTACCGATGTTACCGTTTTGCGTTCCGCCGGTGTTGGATCCGCCGCAAATGTTGGCACTACAACCATCGCCGCAATGACCGATGCAATTGTTATTTTAATTTGCATGATATTTCCCCCTATCATTTGTTTGTTTTCCTGTATGAATTATATCAAAATTCGGGGTGGCGACACAAGGGCAAAAAAAAAAAAAAAAACGGTAAAAACAACGAGTTATACAGTATTGACAAAAAGCTTTCCCGTTTGTCAACCAACATTTACGATTCGGATTGGGCAAAAAACACCCCGTGTTTCCACGGGGTGACGTTTATACTAACCACTATCACTAATCACTAAACACTAGTTTAACATTTTTGCGACTTCGTCCGCCAAATTGTCTTCACGTTTTTCAATACCTTCACCAAGTACGAAATACGCAAAGCCCGCCAATTTGCCACCGGCCTCACTCAAAACCTGTTTCACAGATTTGCTTGGGTCCATAACGAACGGTTGTTCTTCCAACACCGATTCCGCATACCATTTTTGGATACGGCCATTAACCATCTTTTCAACGATGTTTTCCGGTTTACCCGCCGTTGCACCCGATTCGATAAATACTTTCTTTTCACGTTCAACCGCCGCCGGATCAACATCGGCAATCGTCATGAATTCTGGTTTGTTTGCCGCAATGTGCATTGCAATCTTTGGACCGATTTCGGCAATCTTGTCGGAATCGCCATCAATCGCAACGGCAACACCAATTTGACCCATACCCGGGACCAATGCATTGTGGATATAGCTGAATACATGTTGACCATTAACCTTGGCAATACGGCGCAGGTTCATATTTTCACCAATTGTTGCGATTGTTGCCGCGATATCGTCTTTGACCGCCGCCAATGTGGCATCAAAATCGCCAGACAATTCCAAAGCCTTGTTTGCAACGTCGGCAACCAATTTTTGGAACTTGTCATTTTTCGCAACGAAATCTGTTTCAGCATTTAATTCAACGACACAACCCATATTGTCGCATTTTACAACGGTAACCAACCCAGATGCCGCAACACGGCCCGCCTTGGATGCCGCCTTGACAATACCTTTTTGACGTAACCAATCCGCCGCCGCTTCGATATCACCGTTATTTTCAATCAATGCTTTTTTGCAATCCATCATACCCGCGGATGTTTTTTCACGAAGTTCTTGAATAAGTTTTGCGGTTACTTCTGCCATTTTCTATCTCCCATATTTTGATTGTTGTTTTGGTTGCCCGGGGCATCCCGGGCAACACATTATTTATGAAAAATTATTTGTCGGCCTTTTCTGCCTTGTCCGCCAATTTTTCACGACGTTCTGCACGTGATGCAGAAGCCTTGGATTTTTGTTTGGCTTCTTTATCTTTGATTTCGTCTTCCAATGCGTCGTGTTCGTCGTCCATAGATGCTTCGACCTTTTTACCGGCCGCACCACCAAGACGTTTTTCAATACCTGACAAAATCGCATCAACAAACAAATCGCAGTACAACTGTGTTGCACGTGCCGCATCGTCGTTGCCCGGAACCGGGTAATCAACCAATTCTGGGTTCGCGTTTGTATCACAGATAGCAATTGTTGGAATATCCAAATTCTTGGCTTCGCGTACCGCGTTCAATTCACGTGGAACGTCGATAACAATCATAACCTGTGGAATACCGTGCATATCCAAGATACCACCGAAAATGTCGCGCAATTTCGCAACTTCTTTGGTCATAACACCGACTTCTTTCTTGGTCAGCCCCAATTTGTCAGCGTTTTCGATGTCGGCTTCCATCTTTTTCAAACGACGGATAGATTGTGAAACAGTTGTCCAATTGGTCAACATACCACCCAACCAACGGTTATTTACATAGAATTGACCACAACGTTCGGCTGCATCTTTGACGATGTCTTTGGCCTGGTGTTTGGTGGCGACGAATAAAACCTTGCCACCGGCGGCCGCGATAGCTTCTAATGCGACCAACGCACGATGTAACAACGGCGCAGTTTTATTCAAATTGATAATGTGAATTTTATCTTTGACCCCATAAACGTATGGTGTCATCAACGGGTTCCAACGACGGGTGTGGTGTCCAAAATGAACGCCGGCTTCCATCAACTGTTGCATAGTAAAAGTAGGCAATGCCATGATTTATCCTTTTATTTCTGTTGTTATCCTCGCCATCTGGGGATGAAAACCGCAACTGCGGACAGAAATTCCCATGATGGTTGTGTTCTTCGCACCAGTTTTGGCACGTGCCCGCATAATATGACAAAAAACAAAAAATTGCAAGTAAAAAATTGATTTTTTCTAAACAAAAAACTTGTGTTTTGATATTTATATTCTAACATACATCTATATATGGGATTGGGGAATCTTGACATGAAGAAAAACAAAAGCAAATTTATCGTCCAAATGGTACGAATTTTGGGCATTTTTGTTGCCTTGTGCGTGATTGGCGGGATATTCTATGGTTTTTTGTGGCATAAAAATCAGAACTTAACGCGGTTCAGCGCGGATATAAATCAACCTGTCGCCGCACATTTGTCTGATGAAAACTTGGTTATTCTGTCTGATGATATTCCAAATATAAACAATAATCGTAATATGATTCCGGCAACACCATTGCGGATTTCTTATGATATTTTGTCTGGACCCGCAAATACCCCTTTCCGTGCAGATTTGACGGCAAATGACTTGACCCGTGATATTAAAATGATTCCGGCAATACGTGGGCATTGGACAGTTGTAAACCCGTATGAAATTGAATTTCGCCCCGAACAAGATTGGCCGTCCGCCACGCGCTTTGACATAAAAATTGGCAATAAAATTTTTGCAACAGACGCCAAACCAACAAAAAAACATTTCTCGTTTAAAACTGCGCCGGTTTCCGCACGCACAGAACTGTTTAACATATATCCACTGCCCGGCGGCGATAGGTACGTTGTTGGTGTCGCGGTTATATCGTTCGATTATCCAATTCAAACCCGCAACTTTGCGGACAAGGTTCTGGTTCGTTTGGACGGTCGCAAAATTGATTTTGATGTAAAATTTGACCGCTATATGCGGACGGCGATTATTCGTACCGCACCAATCCAAATAAGCGATGATTCACAAACACTGCGTTTAAAGATTAATCGCATAACCGATGCCGACGGTCGTTCGCGCACCGACAAAATTACCGCCAAGATTGTTATCGATTCATCAGATAATTTCTTTAAGATATCTAATTTAACGACCGTGGTCGCCGATGATAAAAACGGTAATCCGCGCCAACTTATATTGCTTGATATGACCGCGGCGGCATACCGTGAAACAAACTGGGGCAAATATGTGACGGCATACCTGTTGCCACGTAATACCGCAGACGAAGATGCCGAAGATGAACCGCACCGCTGGGCAAATGACGAAATCACCGCCGAAGTGATTAACAAGGCAAAAAAAATTAACCTGACACAAAGTGACTTTGTGAACCCAGCGGGCGTCTACCAATATGCCTTTGCATATGACGTAAATGATAAAGTTCCGCGTTATATGTATGTATCTGTAAAACCTGATATTCATTCTGCGAACGGATTTACAACCAAAAATGGAATCAGCAAAGTTATGCCTGTGGCATATCCGCGCCGCAGTGTCAGTATCGCAGGCAGCGGCGCAATATTGTCTTTGGCCGGCGACAAACAATTGGGCATCGTTGCGCGTGGCGGTGTTGATACCGCATATGTCGATTTGTACAAGGTCGAATCCAGTGAAATAAATCACCTTATTACACAAACATACAATTTGTTTTCTAATCTTGAATTCCAAGATTCTTGGGCATTTAATGCGTACGATATGTCAACAGTATTTCAGAAAAAGGTTCCTTTTTCTGATACCAGCATGAATCGCGTAAATTACGCATCTATCAACCTTGGCGAATATCTGGACAGAACATATAATGATAAAACTGGGATATTCATTATAAAAACCAGCACTGGCGATTCAGACGAAACATATTCTGACAAACGTCTTATATTACTGACCGATTTGGGTATTGTCCGCAAAATTAATTTGGACAAATCTTCGGTTGTATTCGTATCAAAATTATCAACCGGCCATCCGGCGGCAGACGTTGACGTTACGGTACTTGGGCGGAACGGGTATCCAATATGGGCGGGCGTTACAAACAGTGATGGTCGCGTAGATATTCCGCATTTTTCATGGTCTGAATATAAAAACAGCAAGGAACCTGTGGCAATTGTCGCACGCCATGATTCTGATTTATCATTTATGCCATACAATGCTAATTCTGAACAGTTTACTGAATATTCCAAATTTGATGTCGGCGGTGCATATGCTTCGACAGAAACCCCACTTAAATCATTTATCTTTTCTGACCGCGGCATTTATCGTCCAGGCGAACAATTAACCATTGGCGCAATCATAGAAAACAAAAACTTCACATCTGTCGCGGGGATACCAGTTAAATTGGAAATATCTGACCCACGTGGACACACCATTTTTGACAAGAAAATATCACTTGCGGCCGACGGAATGTTGGACGTGACATATAAACTATCCCAAGACGCCACCATCGGCAGGTATGAAATCGGCCTGTATACATTAAATGGTCGCGGTCGTGTCGAAGACACAATTGGAACGGGGAACTTTACGGTTCAAGAATTCGTACCAGATACAATGAAAATGACCGCCGTTATAAACAAAGACGACGGATGGATTTCACCTGATAACATAACCGCAAATGTGACATTGAATAATTTATATGGCACACCTGCAACCGACAGACGCATTTCTGCAAGTGCATCTTTGCGCCCCACCGATTTCACATTTGAAGATTACCGCGGATATAAATTCACACCAAACTTTATTAAAAATGGTGTTATGACTGATGGTTTTGCCAATTCATCACAAACATTTGTTGCAGATATTGATAATGTTCGTACCGATGAAAATGGCAACGCGGTTCTGGACGTAAAATTTGATCGCGAAATTCCGGCAGGCACATACATGCTGAATCTAAAGGTTAATGGGTTCGAAGCTGGCGATGGTAAAAGTATCCAAACCATTATCAATTCACGTGTATCAAACTTTGAATATTTGGTTGGTTATCATACAGAATCTGATTTGGGATATATCAAACGCAATGCCACACAAAAAGTAAAACTGGTCGCAATTGATAATTCATTAAAGGCGATTGATGTCAATGATTTAACTATGAAATTGGTTCGTCGTGATAACCTTACCAGTTTGGTAAAAGACTATAATAATCATTACAAATACCAAACCATATCGCACGACACAACCGTAAACCAATCACAAATCGGCATATCGCACGATGGTTCGGAAATAACATTGAATACATCAAACGGTGGAACATATTACCTGCAAATCATTGACAAGGACGACAATATACTTGCCAATATTGAATATTTTGTTGCGGCTGATGAAAACGTTACTATGAAATCTGATGCGCATGCGGAATTAAAAATCAAACTGGACGCGGCCGAATATAAACCGGGCGACACAATAAATATTGGAATTGTTGCACCATACACCGGCACAGGCCTTATTACAATTGAACGTGATAAAGTATATGCACACAGTTGGTTTACTGCGACAACCACATCATCGACACAGAAAATTACCCTGCCCGCGGATTTCGAAGGCACCGGATATGTAAATGTTTCTTTTGTTCGTGATATCAACAGTCGCGACGTCTTTACAACGCCATATACGTACGCGGTGGCGCCGTTTTCAACAAACATCGACAAACACAAAATCAATGTCAAATTAGATGCACCAAAAGTTGTCACCGACAACAAACTGAACATTGACATTGAAACAAATAATGATGCCCATGTAATGTTGTTTGCGGTTAATACCGGTATTTTACAGGTCGCGAAATACAACCTGCCGAACCCTATAAAACACTTTTTCCAAAAGGCCGCACTCCAAGTTGAAACATATCAAATCTTGTCTTTGTTATTACCAGAATATAATATACTGCGCGAAGTCGCAAAAACTGGTGGGGGTGACTTTGCGGATTTGGGCGGCATCGATACACCGCTTACCAATCCATTTGAACGGAAAAGTGTGCCACCTGTTGCGTTTTATTCTGGCATAATTAATACCAAGGCAAACGAAACACAGACCGTAAAGTTCGATATTCCAGAATATTTTAACGGTGAATTAAGTATTTACGCGGTTGCTGCGGATACTGGGCGCATTGGTTCGGCACATACATCCGCGCTTGTTCAATCACCGGTTATAATTTCCGTTGCATCGCCATTGTTTGTTACCCCAAATGATAAATTTACCGTAAACGCAATAATATCTAATCGCGCCAAAGAATCTGGGGCGGCCGCATCTGCACGGTGTGATGCATCTGTATCGGGGCCAATTATTGCAACGAAAAATACATCCGCCACCATGGATTTGCCGGAAAACACCGAAAAATTATGGGCATTTGGAATCGCTGCATCTGATGTACCTGGACCGGCCGAAATAAATGTATCAACAACATTATTTGATGAAAAGAATATTCCAATCGCATCGCGCCGCACAACATCAACGTTATCGGTACGTCCGGCGTCTGTACTGACCACGAACATCAAAACAGGTATTTTGGATGATTCACAAACAACCCTGCGACATATTGAAAATGACATGTATGATGCCGGTTTGGTTCGCACGCTTTATATATCCAAAGCCCCAACAATTTTGGCGCGACCCTTGGTTATGTACCTGGATAATTATGAATATACATGCACCGAACAAATGGTTTCACGCACCCTGCCCTATGTGTTGGTGGCCGATGAAAAATCAACCGATAAAGTTAATCGGGTTATCCAGAAACTCACCAATCGCCAAAATGACGATGGTTCATTTGGCATGTGGGCATCAGGCACAGAATACACTCGTAATAAAATCAATTCTGAAACGATTTATTTAACGGCGTATACACTTAATTTCTTGACCATGGCACGACGTGCGGGATTTAATGTACCGCAATCAATGTATGCGCGTGCCGTAGATTTCCTGCGCGACATTGCCGCCCAGAACACAACCAATGCAACAGAAGCATTTGCAAAATCATTTGCAATTTATGTGTTAACGCTTAACGATTATGTCACGACCAGTTATATTGAATCATTGGAAGAATATGCCAACGAAAACATTAAAAATTGGAAAGAGACCACAATCGGGACATATATTGCGGCATCTTATCAAATGTTAAAACAAACCGATAAAGCGTACGAATTGATTTCAAAATATAAATCTGATTCAACCGATGCCAAAGCCTTTGATTTGCAATTTAATAACCCTGTGGCAAATGATGCCGTATACACATTTATCACAAGTCGGTATTTCAACATGCAAACAGATACCATCGCCAAGACAATTCAAAATTATATAAATGCCGGAAATTATGATTCATTTACTGCGGCGGCGATTGTTATGGGCTTTACAGGGGCCATAAATGACGGAATTAACGAAAATGCGGTATCGGTATTTGTAAATGACACCAAGGTTGAACACCAAACAACAGCGAATACCATTATGGTTAACATCGCAAATGATGCGACCAAATTGCAGATAAATTGCGACACATGCAAATCTAAAACTCCGATGTTCTATGCGTTGGTTACCCAAGGTTTTCCGAAAACAACCGCGCCAAAATCAAACGGAATTGAAATCGCACGGCATTATTACGATGTAAATGGTAATGAAATTCATTCGGGTGCAATTGGCGATATTGTTGACGTAAAAATCAGTGTTCACACACGTGGCATCACAGATTCTGTATCTAATGCGGTCATCTCCGATTTATTACCAGGTGGGTTTGTGCCAATATCAGATACATTGACGGGCGATGGCATGGATTTCAGTGAAATCCGCGAAGACAGAATTTTAATTTATTCACACCTTGACCGAACACCACGCACATTTACATATCGCGCCCAGTTATCTGTCGCGGGCGAATTCACTGTTCCGGCAATAACTGCCCAAGACATGTATAACCCATCAACAAATGCGACCGGTCGCCAAGAAACTTTCACGGTATCAAATGCGGCGGACTAGACATTTCTTTATTAAACTTGCGTGGATAATTGGCATAATCGCGATAGTTTGGTTGGTTATCAGGGTGTTCTTTACATCACCATTATTGGACAACGTTTCTTTTTCACGTGCATATTATGACAGAAACGGCAAATTATTACGCGTAACATTATCTGCGGATGACAAGTACCGTATTTACATGCCACTGGCGGAAATAAGTCCGCATATAAAAAACGCAATCGTATTGTACGAAGACAAACACTTTTACCATCATCCTGGCATAAACCCAATCGCATTGACACGTGCATTTCGACAATACGCATCTGGGACGGCGCATTCTGTTGGCGCTTCAACAATCACTATGCAGGTTGCGCGTTTAAAGTATGATTTAAACAGCAAAACAATCCTTGGCAAATTGCACCAAATCGCGGCGGCCATTTATATTGATTTATTCCATTCCAAAGATGAAATATTGGAGGCATACCTGAACCTGACCCCGTACGGTGGAAATATCGAAGGTGTCGCGGCCGCATCGACAATATACTTTGGACGACATGCAGGTGATTTGACCAAAATAGAATCTATTACATTGGCAACAATTCCTCAAAACCCGACAAAGCGTGGGTTAAACACCGCAACCGGAATCGCGAACATTGCAAATATGCGCAGGAACCTGGTTGAACGGTGGATTGCCGAATACCCCGATGATACGAACCTGCGCACACTGGCCGACATGCCGATTCAAACAACCCGGGTATCCGACCTGCCCCATATGGCACCGCATTTTATTGATGATTTGAACACAAAAAAGATGCCACCAAAAATGTCCGAAATATACACGACTTTGGACATGGGGTTGCAACAGAAAATCGAAAACGCACTGCGCGCAGAAATAAATGCGCGACGTGCGATTGGCATAACAAATGCCGCCGCAATTTTGGTTAATTATAAAACGATGGATACATTGGCATACGTCGGTTCGGCCGATTATTACAACCGCGATATCTATGGTGAAAACGACGGTGTGCGCGCACGGCGCAGTCCCGGTTCAACCTTAAAGCCACTTATATACGCCGCCGCCACAGATTATGGTTTAATCCACGGAATGACGTTACTGCGTGACACACGTGTAAACTTTGGCGTATACGCACCCGAAAACGCGGACAACGAATTCTATGGTCCGATATTGGCGCGTGACGCATTGACACATTCGCGTAATATTCCGGCGATTAATTTGGTACGCGAAATTGGAATTAAAAACTTTTATAAAATACTTTCCGAATCTGGTGTTGAAAACCTTAAAAGCCCAGAACATTACGGTGTATCGGTTGCCCTGGGCGGGGCGGAGGTTTCAATGTTGGAACTGGCCGGGATTTATGCGACGATGGCGAACCTGGGGCAGCGACGTGCAATAAAGTTTTTACGTGACGCAGCTGATAATGAGATTACCAATATTTTATCGCCCGAGGCTTTTTTCCTGACCCTGGATATGCTGACGCATCAATCAACACCAAACAAGCAAATACCATTTGCAAAAAACAACCGCGCCCCATTAAAACATTATTGGAAGACTGGCACATCTTCGTCATATCGCGACGCATGGACGGCGGGCATATTCGGCGATTTTGTTTTAATCGTATGGGTGGGAAATTTTGATGGAACACCGAATAATGCATTCAGTGGCGCCCGCGCCGCCGCACCAATATACTTTGCCTTGGCAGATGCAGTGACAGATTATTACAGAAATATTGGTACCACAATCCAAGACAATGACTTTATGAACCCCGATTTAAATATAATCACCGTTGACATGTGCGCAATCGGTGGTGGCATTGCGGGACCATATTGTCCGTCCAAAGAAAAATCATACTTTATTCCGGGCAAATCGCCAATTACACGCAATACGGTTCATCGCATGATACCAATTGATAATAAAACCGGCCTGCGCGCATGCAGGTATGATGCAAAAACAACGCATAACGAATTGTATGAATTTTGGGACACGGAATATCTGGATCTGTTTAAACGCGCGGGCATAAAGCGTAATACCCCACCCCAGTACACCCCTGGTTGCGATATAAATGAAACATCCGATGATACGGTTGCGCCAGTAATAGTCTATCCAATTGCCGACACAAAGATAGTTATAACATCGGATGACGACTTCGAACGTATTGGTTTCATCGCCCTGGGCGGCACGCAAGACACAAAATTAATATGGTTTTTGGACGACAAAGTGTTGGGTTCAACGAAAAACGGCGAAACATTGGAATATAATGTTCCCATGGGCGACCATAAATTAACCGTCACCGACACAAACGGTTCCACAACCGAAATGGAATTCAGCGTGATAAAATAGTACTAATCCAATCCGAATTTTGTAATGTAATTAAATGATATGCCGATGATAAGATTACTGCCATACCTTTCAGCTTCACGCGCCTTGGCAAGACGATACTGAACATATGGTCCCATCGTAAAATCGCCCCACAGGTTTGTATCCAAACGCCCAACGACACTTAAATCACGTTCCAAATCTGTACCGACATATTGCGAATAATCCAAGTATTCACGATAATATCCATCGGTTGAAAGTTTCACACCTTCGCGAACCAGATACTCTAAACGCCAACCCAATTCAGCCGCCAGTTTGCTGACCTGGTCATGTCCATATGTGAAATCATATTCGTATACACCCGCGATATGCAAATCTTTGATTACAGGCGAATCAAATACCGCAAAACCAGCTATCCCACGCAAGACCTTTAACCGATTATCCGAATCATTTGCCGGGACAAATTCTGTTTCATATGACGCACGCGCCATTGGCCCAAGTTTAAAAGAATCATAATCCCAACACGCATAATTCAAATTACTGGTCAACAATATTTTATCCGCGCTTTCGTTTGTGGTTCGAGGTTCGTGATATGGTTTAACCTCGGTCCGACCATATTCCATAAACAAACTGTTATCCCAATTAAAACGGTTATGAGTATATTCCAATGCCGTATCAAAAACACCCTTGATAAATTCTTGACTATCGGCACTTAATGCGGAAATCGGTGAAGTATGATATTCGGTTGAATTGTTCACCGTCGTTTTAGACATTTCTAATCCAATTCGGCGGATATTAAGGATTAATTCTTTGCCTTCCAAATCAACATCCGACGCAAATCCCACCAGTGGCGTCAACGCCGCACATAAAAACACCGATAACTTTTTCATGATACCATCCCTTGTTTTATTAAATTATTTGTAAATGTAAAGCGCGCCATCGCGATCTTTATATTTCCACCCCGCATTACGCAACGCGATTGTAATTGCACCACGACGTGCAGACGCAACATGGAAAACAATTTGACCGTCTGCAATGGCCACAGTATTTAAATCTATGCCCGCATTTGCGGCCGTCCGACGAATATTTGTCCAATCAGAAATACGATTATTAAACATTAAAACCATTGGAAATGTATCAGAAACACTTTCATCCACGGTCAACCAATTTTGAATATCATGTGATGCCAACCAATTCTTGGCCGCCGCGCGATTTACCGTCATTGTTATTTTTGCCGCATACGTTGTGTCAGAAAGTTTTTCACCACTGATTCCGGAACTTGCAATTAACGATGTTAACACCGACGATTTTTCACCTACCACCGCCGCACGCAATGCAGACGAATCAGAATACGGTGACAACGCATCAACAATTATTTGACGGCGCGCCTCGTCAAAGGCCATATTTTTAGCCGTTGCAGACGTATCACTGGTCACATTAACAGATGCCGTTCCCATAAGGTCCGCACCCATCGCCGCGCCACAAACTGCGCCACATATCACGATACCCGCAAAAAGATTTTTCAATATATTCATCGCCTGAATTAGAATTTCGCCTGGATACCAACACGGATTCCCATAGATTTATAAACCGATTCTATTTCATTGTCAACCTTGCAAACCCATCCAGAACATTCTTTTTCCATTTCGACTATATTCATGACTGTCGGATCATTTTCACGCATCCATGCTTCGACTTCGCTGGATGACCAGGTTGGATTTTCGTCTATATAGTACTGCAACAACGTATTATATATTTCGTTATAGTATGCACCGTTCAGATATGTACTGGCGCTGCCCCCCGACAAAGTATAATAATCAAACGTAAACCCAATGGATAATGCAACAGAATCTGTCAATGCAGTCATATAGTTTGCACCCAAACCAACATGCCACGCATCACCAAATTTACCCTCGTCTTCTACGCTTTTTGGATGCTTCCAATCCGAACGATACGGTTGATCACCCGTTGATGTATATTTCGGCAAACCAACTTCGACACGTGCGTTAACTGTATTATACGCATTGATATCGTAATCTAAATCCAATGCCAAATATGGTCCCATCCATGTAGTTTCATAAGAATGGCTTGTTCCTGGCAATTTAAACATATATGTACCACCGGTGCTAACATGTGTTTCGCCCGCCGGTATTTCCCAATATCCATTCCAATTTTCACCATGTTCCCACAGAACCTGTTGCGTGTTGGAATTTGAATCATAGAAAATAAGTATTGGATCACATTGCGTCTCATCGCCACCGGCAACTGTTTCGCAATACCCTGTATCAACCGTTAAACCATAATCTTGTTTGGTTTCCAATTTATATTTGAAATAACGGAACCCGGCCGAAGGTGTCACACGTGCCGCCCCAACCTTGAACGCATCTGTCAAACCAAAACCAACATTAAACCCAAGCATGCTACCACTGTTGCTGGTGCCGATGGCAAGCGAATGACCAACCTGTTGGCCCAGGTACGTAAGTTCTCCGCTGTCAATTTCTTTATTACCATTGTCATCATGCCAATCATTCCATTCTGTTACAACATAACCACCATTGGTGATATCATCATCAACCATTGTTGAATCACCAAATTGCATACCATACTTGAACCCAGCTTCGATTTGCATTGGTGTACTGCCTGCACTGAATTTATATTTTCCAGTAGCATCGAACACATTCCATCTGATGTTATCATAGTGCAACATACTGCCCGCATCATTCATAGAAAAATTCCAGTTTGCAAACTCGTGCAACAGCGCCGCATTCAATGAAAAGCCCTGTTCATTTTGTCTGTTTTGGGTATTTATTCTCGTTTGCTTTGTTTGGGTATCCGTTCCCACAACACGCGTATAGTTTTGATACGAATTTCCAATATAGGCATTATCATTTGGAACCACACCTGTACGTGTACGCGTATAGGTTGTGTCCCGGGAATAACTGGTATTCTGTTGCCGACCGGCAAACCCATTGGTTGCATAGTTTCGTTGTGGCGAAGAATAATTTCCACTGTAATATGTGCCGGCCGCATGCGCCATTCCCGGCAAAACCGCCACTACTGCAAACTTTAAAATCAATGAATATACTCTACTGTTCATAGTTTTCTCCATCCTATATATCGGATACATTTTATCATAAAATGATTGAAAAAAAAACAATAATGTGTAAAATAGCACCAGTTTTATTCGACCCATATGCGGATATGGCGGAATTGGTAGACGCTCAGCACTAAGGATGCTGTGGAGAAATCCGTGGGGGTTCAAGTCCCCCTATCCGCACCATTTTTATGTCTATTTGTGCATTTTCTGCTTGCCCGAAAAATTATAATTTTGCTAGCATACATACCAAAGGGATGAAAGGAATTAAATGGCTTTTTGGCGTATGCCTTGGTGTCTTTGTGTTTTATAATGCAAACGCCTTGGATTCGGACGACGTTGCGCGTGCTGCGTCGCGTACGACTGTGCAAAAAACATCTTCGGCGGTTCAATCACGTAACGTTCCAACATCATCCAAAGTACCATTATCAAGTACACCGCGCAGTAATGCGGTGGCGACCACCCGCGAACGCACCAAGACAAATGATGCGACGACAAACAAAAATGTTTCTGCGCGTACCGTTGGCACCGCGCCACGCACGACAACCGCGAATATTTCGCCACGAACAAATATTGTACCACGCGCCACAACAACAAATGCCGGTATCGCAAGACGTACGGCGATAAACAATTCTGTCAAAACACGCAGTACAAAAAACACAAACACACGCACCAATCGCACACGTGCCGCCGTATCGCGCAGTGGTACACGTAATATTTCGCGTGCCGCGACAACAAACGAATCGGGTGCATTGATTGCGAACTATTCTGGGTGCCGCACGGTTTACTATGAATGCATGGATGAATTTTGTGCGACCAAGGATACAAACCTGCGTCGGTGTGCCTGTTCATCGCGTGTAAACGAATTCAATGGCATCAAAAAGCAAATGAGTAAAGTCGAAGATAAAATGTTGGACTTTAATCAACGGTTGCTGATGGTGAACATGGATGCCGAAGACGTTAATGCCATCACAAATGCAACCGAAGGCGAAGATGCATTCTATAACACCAAGGACAGAACAAAATCTAAACGCGCATTGGACGACATCGCAAAAAAGTTAAACGCAACATTTGGCGATTCGGATTCTGGGGTTTCATTGGCACCGATAACAATGTCGTTGAACATAGATTCTGCATTTGACACGGTTGATTCATTTATGGGTTCTGATACAACCACCAAGACTGGGCCGGCATTATACAACGCGGCGATACCAATTTGTCGCGAGGTTGCAACCGAGGTATGCTCCGAAGACGAACTTTCACTTGCTATCAGCGGTTATCAAATGTTGATGGAACAAGATTGCAACACCGTATTCAAATCATATCAATCCCAGGCTGATGCCGCACGAACCAAGGTTTTCGAAAGCAGCGCATTGTTGGATATGTCGCGTCTCGAGGCACACCAAACCCGTAATTCGGACGACCTGTTGACGTGCAAACGCAAGATGTTAGAAATGTTGACCGATTCCACAGTGTGCGGTCCAAACATGCAGAACTGTCTTGATATGACGGGCAAATATATTGACCCCACCACAGGCAAGGCATTTTTAACCACCAGTTTATCAAACCTGGATGCGTTGATTATCCGACCCAGCGCGAATCAAACATGGACATCCGCCAACAGTTCAAGTGCGTTTTTAACGTACCTTAAAAACAAGAAAACATACCTTGCCACGGCGATGGAAAATTGCCAGGCGATTGCCGATTCGGTTTGGGATGCCTTTATCGAAGATGCGTTGGCGCAAATAAAATTGGCACAAACCGCAAAACTGGAAGAAATACGCCAAGCGTGCACGACATTGACCACCGAATGTTTAACATCAACTGCGGAAACGATTTCTGGATTTGATGCGCGGGCACTTTCCATATTTGGTGTTTCGGCGGACCGCACCACAAACGCATTGTGCGCCGACGTTCAAACGGCATGCACCGCATTAATTGACACCGAAGGTGGCGCATCATCGTCTTCGTCATGGAATACTGGCATGACCGACATTGCCACACAAAAAACATACGAAACCATTTTGGCCAGCTGTACCCAGGTCGGTCAGAACTGTATCATCCAATCGTGTAAGTCTATTTCCGGGAATTTCGATTTGTGCGACGACATAGATTTCTCGGCGAATCGCCATGCGATATTGGAACGCACGTCATGCTGGCCGGAATTAAAGGCATGCGTTGGTGCGGCGGGTGACGAGGCATTAATGCGCATTGTATCATTACTTGGCAAACCAACCGAAGGCGACCACAAATACGCATTCTATGACGAAGTCTATAACGAATCCAATCCTAATCCAATCGCGGACATTTGTGGCACAGAATGTGGAGAAGACAGCACCGATGCCGAATGTGCGAAATGTCGTATTGCAGAACGTATTTGGGGTAATTGCCAATACAGACCAAATGATAGTGATACTAACGAGATACTTATCCCTGTATCGGCCCAATCGACCTTATTGGCATGGTTTGCGATTAACACCGGCACCGCAACGGTAAATGGCACAACCGTAATTGCCAACGCGCGCAGCTGTCTGAATACGCGTTGTGCATCAGGTCATTTCGCACCAGGCGCATTGGGACCGGGTCAAAGCATATGTTTACCGATTGAAATTGAAGAAGGTGATAAGACCAATGACGGTTTGTATTGTCCAGAAACAGACACAGACAACCTGCAAATGCAGGTCACAGATAATATTACAAATTGTTGCTTTGGCATACCAAACGGATGGGGACACATACAAATGGGAACCGACGGCCCATGCTGTGAAACGGGGCGCACTGTATCAATTGGTGGCAACATAAATATGTGTGTTCCGCGTAATACAACCAATACCGCTGCAATGAAAAATGGTGATAATTACCTGGTCTGTGTCGGTGGAACCGTAGAGAATGGCGCCACCGCGCCAAATACTGATTATCCGGCCGGAACTAATATAATATGCAACGGCGGACGGTTCGTTTTGATAAACAGCAGTTTTGATTACAACACCCCAACCCCGGCGACGGCTGATTCCAACACCCCACGCAACGTTTATTACAACGCAGATGATGAACGCCATGAAAACCCGATAGAGGTTACCACACCGAATGGCAACAACTACTTTATACATTATGGAAACTAAGGTCGTGTGCAACGACATCTTGACAAAACGGTGTTTTTTGTAATACAATTATACCAAGCATATTGAAACCAAAAGGATTCAACATGAAACGTGCAAAACGGATATGGAACGTGGTAACACTTGGTGCACTTATGGCATTTTTGGCCGCATGTCACAAAGATCCAACCCCCGAACCCCAACCAAACCCCAATCAACCAACGGATACAATTACACCAAACGATACTATTACACCGATTATACCAACAAAAGAAATTGTATTAGATTGGAATTGGGAAGCAAATCTTGGTTGGGCCCCACCGAAAGATTCCATCAAATATTACACCGATCAAGATAGTGTTAAATTTGTTGATATCAATATAATTGGTGACCAGGGGGTAGGTTTCCCAGCAAATTGTACAGGATACCATGCTGGCGCATTTCATAAGGCTCGCGATACACTGCAAACACGTATCGACATAGATCCCGCCAAAGTCAAACTTTCCGGAACAATTCTTGTTAACTCAACAAACGGTGCAAATTTGCCAAGTCATGATTCTAGCTATTATTACGAACCAGGGATGGCAATTTATGATAGCCTATGGTTTACTGGCAATGGTTGCTTAGTTAGAAGACCGATATATTCAAAATAAATATAATAAAAAGGCATTATTTGCCTTTTTATTATTGAAATAAAAACCACTATATGCTAAATGTTTAAATTATGAGAGTGTGTCTTTTGTTTTTTCTACTGTTCATACCGTTAACGGCAAATGCCGCCACTTGCCCAGCTGGACGCTATTTACTCCAAGACGAATGCATGATTTGTCCAGAAACCGACGAGCAAGGCCAGGGATATTATTGTCCCGGTGATGATCAAAAACACGCATGTCCCGCACCATTTACTGCGACACAAACAACAGGTGCCACTTCCTGGACCGATTGCCGTATAAAAGTAGACACATGTACCGATGGGCATCATGTAGCCGATACCCTTTACATTAAATGTAATAGCTGGAGCAACAGTACATCATGTAGCATAAACTTTGGCGATTATACACCTCAACGCTCAGATGCGATTATAGGGGGGATCACGTACGATAGATGGGCGTGGCCAACCCCCACCAGTAACGCAAGTGGCCTTGATAATTTATACTATTTTATCGAGGAAGGATACCATTTGGAATTACAACAATCTTTCTCTGCAACCCCAACTCCAGCGCCACATACCGGTGACGTGGGGCCAATATCATTCAATATCGTATGTGTCCCAAATAGTGTGCCATGCGATACGTTTAGAAATTTTACCGATTACGAAGAAGCCGGCGAAACTTTTGACATCGGTAATTCTATACATGTTGCACAATTTAATACCGTATTTAGCGCCCCCCCAGAAGATGTAGAGATTGGTTCAGTTACAATTCATGGCACAAATTGTCCGGTTGGATCGACCATACAAAATAACGCAGAATGGGATGTTGAGCAAAATAAGTGGGATGTTCATGATTGCAGATGTGTAAATTCAACCGAACATGAATTGACTGATAAAAACTGCATTGGATATGGGTTCCAAGACGCGGACACATCAAAAGATGTTTTTACAATTCAGGAAAATGTTATCTATGACACCGAAATTAATGACGATGATTCATATTGTATAAGATGCATACAAGATACCACTACAACGAAATATTTCGTTGCGAACAAAGACCTGTACCATGAGGGATATGACAGTAACACGAAAAAAGTATCTGAGTGCCAAGCGGCCTCGACAAGTAGTTCTACTATTGACTACAGGCGAAAAGGGCGTTATAGAGTGCCCCTACGCCCAAATTACTGTAACAGTACTACAAATTGGGTAAACGGGAACAATGCACCAGGAACAGAGCTGGAGGCCAATCCGTGTCCACGTGTTGCATGTACCGCCATCGGTACGACCACAAGTGAACTGTTACCAATAAAAGAAGCCGATACACCAATTTCGCAAATTTGTGTATATGGATCCGAAACCAGAATCTGTGACACAGATGGCGAAACATGCATACCGTTGCAGGATGTTGGCAGTTTGCCATTAAGTGGTTGGGAAATGTTGCCTTAATATACGTCTATATATCACAGTGCAGGTTTTTAATTTCTTGTCGAATTATCGCCATTTGTTCATCGGTGAACCGCCCCAGCACCCAATCCGCCGCATCTATGGGCAGACCCAAACTACGTGGGTGGTCAATTCCGATTCGCACGCGCATATATCCGTTTCCAACATTTGCATCAATTGATTTTATGCCGTTGTGACCGGCGCTGCCGCCACCGACCTTGGTTTTAATGGTTCCCAATTTCAAATCCATATCGTCATGAATCACAACCAGGTTTTCAATCGGTATTTTATAATAATCCATTATCGCGCGTACGGCACGACCACTGTCATTCATAAATGTTTGTGGCAATGCAAATATTATACGCCGGCCATCAACATTTGCCGTTGCCGTTTTGGCAAAGTGTTCTGATTTCCACGTGGCCGCATCGCCCGCCAAATATTTCACCGCCATAAAACCAACGTTATGACGTGTGCGTTCGTATTCAGTCCCCGGGTTCCCCAGACCGACAATTAAAACAGGTTTATTTTCTTGCATATAGATATCTCTTTTTCTATTATATATTATCACATAAAGGAGATAAAGATGAAGTTAAAAACATCAATTATTTTGAGTTCTATTATCGCAACCACCGCCGCACCTGCAATCGCAAATCCGGTATGGGATTTATATGCTGGGGCGTTGATTGGTGTCGGCGCACAAACTGTGTTTAACGATGGACATGACAAAACCGAAACCGCGCAATCTTTTGGTGGTGTGTTCGGAATTGACCTGCCGGCGTTCAGAATCGAAGCCGAATATGATTACATCAAACAATCTAATTCTCACGCAAATATCGCAATGGCGAACGCTTATTTCAAAATGCCTTCTACGGTTGTGAAACCTTATTTGGGATTGGGTGCCGGTGTAATGTTTAACGGTTCAGATGACGATCACGACGTTGATTTGGATACGTCTGCGGCATACCAAGGCATGTTGGGTGTGACATTGGATGTGCCGGCGTTGCCGTTCAAATTCGATATCGAAGGTCGCGCACTGTATATTCCAGATATCGCCAAAGTTGGCGATAACAAACCTGATTTATTGCACTATGATGCAAGAATCAAAATCAGATACATATTTTAATTTTGATGGGGCGGCAACGCCCCTGATTTAACGCCAAAGGAAACGCAAATGCTGACACTGATTGACGGTAATTCAATTTTATTTCGTGCATATTACGGGGTGCATAGCCGCCTGACCCGGTCCGACGGCACACCAACGGGTGCGGTGTATGCGTTTCTGAATATGATGTTGCCGGTGTTTGCGGCCGCAAAACCAAACGACACTTTTGTATGCGTATTTGATGCGTCACGCCAAACGTTCCGCCAAGAAATCTATCCTGAATACAAGGCGAATCGCGATGAAACACCCGCTGATTTAATTTCACAATCTATTATGGTGCAAAAAGCACTGGGCGAAATGGGCGTGCCGGTGCTGTGTATCCCTGGGGTCGAAGCAGACGATGTTATCGCAACACTGGCCACGCAAAGTTGTCAAATCGCCGATAAAACACGCATTATGACGGGCGATAAAGATTTAATGCAATTGGTTTCTGATTGCATTTACCTGTATGACGGAATGAAACAGAAAACAATTGGCCGGCCAGAGGTTATCGAAAAATTCGGTGTTGCCCCCGAACAGGTTATTGATGTGCAATCTTTGATGGGCGATTCGTCCGACAATGTGCCAGGGGTTCGCGGAATCGGTCCCAAAAAGGCCGCAGAACTGATTAACGAATTTGGAACGTTGGATAACCTGTACGCAAACTTGGACAATATAAAAAATGAACGCACCCGTAATATGTTGGCCGATGCACGCGACATGGCATATATATCCAAACGTTTGGTCACATTGAAACGCGACGTAGATTTGTCAGGGCTAACCATCGCACCGTTTCGTTTTAATCGCGCGGCGGCATTGAACTTTGTGCGCAACGAATTAGAAAGTAATTCTTTGTATGAAAAAATATCACGCACTTTCCCGGAAACCTCTGCGCCCGCGGACCAACCTGCTTTTAATTTTCCGGGGTCCGTATGTCCAACCGATACGGTTGCACCTGCACCAAGCGCACCAACCGATGATTTGAAAATCACATTTGACAAGATTTCAACTGTCCAAGAATTGGAAAAGTTCTTGGGGCACGTTCGTGACGTAATCGCATTGGATACCGAAACAACTGGGCTGAACCAAGAAAGTGATAAAATGGTCGGTATGTCGTTGGCAATTGATTCCTATCATGGTGTTTATATTCCATTGCGCCATAAAACCGCTGCGGCCGATTTATTCGGCGATGCCAAGTTTGCCGACGGTCAAATTTCTGTGGCGGATTTATATAAACATATTTGGCCGATACTGACCAACAAAAAAATTACCAAGGTCGGCCACAATATTAAATTCGACCTGCACATTATGGCGAACGAAGGATGGGATATCGAACAAATATCACCCATCGATGACACGATGCTGATTTCATACGCATTGAACGGAACACTGCATTCGCACAGCATGGATGAATTGGCGGCAAAATATCTGAACCATTATGATATAACATTTGCGTCGCTATTCCCGCCGAAGACGCGTGATGCAGATATGCATTTTGACATGCTGCCCATTGATAAGGCATACCCATATGCCGCCGAAGACGCCGCGGTCACGATGGCACTGTATCAATATATGCGTCCTAAATTGGATGCAAATAAAAAACTGGCGGATTTATACGACAAATGCGACCGACCGTTATTGATGGTACTTACCCAGATGGAACGCGCAGGTGTGTTTGTTGACCGGACACGTCTGAATCAATTGTCAGGGGTGTTCCATAAACAGTTGACTGATATTAGCCAACAGATTTGGGAAATGGCCGGGCATGAGTTTAATATCGCCAGTCCAAAGCAGTTGGCAACCGTTCTGTTCGATGAAATGCATTTGCCTGAAAATAAAAAGCGTTCAACCGATGCCGACACATTAAATGATTTAATGGACAATCACCCGATTATCGAAAAGATATTAAATTGGCGTTCAATTGCAAAATTGGCCGGAACTTATGCGGATGCCCTGCCCCATCAAATTGGTGGCGATGGACGCATACACACAACGTACCTGCAAACCAGTACGAATACCGGACGCCTGTCGAGTCGCGATCCCAACCTGCAAAATATTCCGGTCAAAACAGAACTTGGCGAAGAAATCCGTAAATGCTTTGTGGCGCCGGCGGGTCGCGTTATGATCGCCGCCGATTATTCCCAGATTCAACTGCGATTGCTGGCTGATGTGGCAAACATAAAAACGTTCAAAGATACATTTATTGCCGGCCACGATATCCACGAGCAAACCGCGCGCAAGATTTTCAATATTCCTGATTCAACTATCGTGCCCAAGGATTTACGTCGCGCCGCAAAAACCGTAAACTTTTCAATCATATACGGAATATCGTCATTTGGTTTGGCCGCACAATTAAATATATCACGCGCCAAGGCCCAAGAAATCATTGATTCTTACCTTGCGGGATTACCCGAAATCAAAGAATACATTGAATCTATTAAAAAGTTCGCAACCGAAAATGCATGCGTTTATACCCCATGGGGTCGCCGCATTGAATTACCCGAGGCAAAAAATCCGCGTATGCGCGCATATGCTATGCGTGCCGCAATTAACGCACCAATCCAAGGGTTTGAAGCGGATTTAATGCGCCTTGCCATGATAAAAACATACAATGAAATTGTTTTGCCAAACCAAGATACTATCAAATTGATTATGCAGGTTCACGATGAAATGGTATTCGAATGTGACGAACCAATGGCCAAAGAATTCGCAGAAAAAATCAAGAACGTAATGGAAACGATTACAACTATTTCTGTACCATTACGCGCAGACTATGTCATTGCGCCATTTTGGGGAAAATAAAACCGATTACATTTGAATATACAAATCTGGATGTTCAACAAGGTTTTCTATGGCCTTGTCCAAAGTTTCGCGATATTCCAAAAACTTCTTTTTATTTGCCGCATCCAAATTATCGATTGCCGGCAATTTCACCGTTAATGGATTTACATGCTTGCCATCTTTGATAATTTCATAGTGCAAATGCGGTCCAGTGGAAAGTCCCGTCGACCCAACATACCCGATAATTTGTCCCTGTTTTACCGCGGTGCCAACCTTTACATTTTTGGCAAACTTTGACATATGCGCATACAATGTCTCAAACGACCCATTATGGCGAATCTTAACAAAATTACCATGCCCACGATTAAACCCACGCGCCACAACGCGCCCCGCACCGGCGGCCGGAATCGGCGTTCCCGTAGATGCACGGAAATCGACACCTTTGTGTGCACGGGTGAACCCCAGTACGGGATGTTTACGACGGGTTGAAAAACTGCTGGTGACCTTGGCATTATTAATTGGCGTACGCTTCAAAGATTTAATCGCACCATTACCATTTGGATCATAATACCCGACACTCTTGTCCGATTTGCGATACCGATACATTTTCACGTTTCCGCGCAACGCATCAAAAGACACCGCAATCACCGACCCATTATCAATTTTTTTGTTATCAGAATAGTTTTCTTCAAACACCACAGAAAACTTTTGCCCTGCACGCACATCGCGTTCAAAGTCCATTTCAAACGCCAACAAATCATAAACGTCCGCAAGTATCCCCGCCGGGATATTCGCACGCATACCCGCCAAATAGAAACTATCGCCATCCAAGATTTCGCCCTGGCGATAAACCATACGCGTATCACGTTCTATATCAATTGCGTTGCAATTCCACACGCCACCTTCGCCACAGGTCAATTCTACACGACGCCATGGCCCCGGCAACACCGTAATTTTTGATATTGGGGTATCCGGCCCGCCATCACGTGTAAATTCAATTTTGTCCCTGTCGGCACGCAATCCGGTTACACCCGCCTTGGCTTTCAAAATATCGGCAATTTTATTTATATCGGTACCACTGACCCCCTGGGCGGCCAAAATCTTGGACAACGTATCACCCGCCATCACATCAACGACAACCGTACGATTATCTACAACGGCTTCTTGTTCCACCTGGGACCCACGTCCAGAAAACACCAACACGGCGACAACTGCAACAACCGCCAGTATACCCGCCAACCATAAAATCGCACGAATAACCTTGTGCGACAAAATAATATTTTTTGCTTTTTCCATGGCGTCCATTATAATAGTTTTATGACAATAAATCAAGCCTTTGAACTTTTCAAAAATGCCGGGGGTATCCGAGCGGCCCGAATCATTACTGATAAACAACAAAAAATATCGTGGTTGCGGGCGCATATAATCGCGCATAAATTACGCCACGGTGTACCGGTTGCAAAAATAATTCATCAAAAATGGTTTTATGGTCTGCCTTTCTATACGAATTCGCACACATTGGACCCACGACCAGACACCGAAACATTAGTTGCCACCGTTATATCCGACAACCCATCCGCCCCAAGGATTTTGGATTTGGGAACAGGCACAGGTTGCATTATTATATCAATCGTAAAAAATATTTACGGGGCAACTGGAACCGCAATCGATATTTCACGCGGTGCAATTAGTGTTGCGCGCCGTAATATCAAAACACATAAATTGATTGATAATATAAAAATTATGCGTGGAAATTTTGCAAATCCGAACATTACAGATGAAAAATTCGACGTTATCGTATCAAACCCACCGTATATTGCCCGCGGCGACAAACGTGTGAACAGTGGCGCAATGCATGACCCAAAATGCGCATTATATGCAAAAAATAATGGATTAGCCGCATACGAACAAATTGCACAAAACGCAAAAAATTGGATAAAGCCAAATGGTCGCATATACCTTGAAATTGGCGACGGGCAAAAAACAGCCGTCAAAAAAATATTTACATCAAATGGATGGAAATTCGTCCGCGATGAATCCGACCTTGGTGGAATCGTGCGTGTTCTTATCTTTATGCTTTAAAATACGGATTATATTTTTGTAGTGTACCAATCATGGAATCGCCACCATGTCCATGAACAACGTATGTGTCATCGGGCAAATTACGCGCAACAAGGTTTGATATAGATTGGCGCAATTTTGATTCATCGCCACCTGGCAAATCGGTGCGTCCCACCCCATCATGGAAAATTGTGTCCCCACTTAACAAAATTTTATATTCTGGAAAATAAAACATCACGCCACCACGCGAATGTCCGGGTGATGCGATAATTTCCATATCTATATCACCCAAAATTTTCATCCAACCCACATTTAAATCTTGGGGCGGAATAAAATCATCCGCGATTCTTGGCAACCCCCAAGAATCAAGCATTTCACGTTTCCACAATATAAGTGGAATATCTTCGTTCTTAAGGAACCATGGCACATGGTGTCGCCGTGCCAATTCCGGTGCCGCCGAAATATGATCACCGTGTCCATGTGTGGCATAAATTGCCTGTAATTTTAATCCGCGCGATTTTAACAAATTATCCCAATCGTCTGCGCGCCCCCATGCATCAAATATCACACAATTATCACCCGACGACACCAACACAGAATTGGTGTTTTCGGGTGGCATATGTAATATTTCAAACTTATTTTTTTGCAACGGTTTTCTTTTTAGCTGTTTTCTTCTTGCCCGACACAATTTCTTTAATTTCTTCGCCGGTAAGTGTTTCACGCTTTAACAATTCTTCGGCCAATTTTTTCACGGTTGCTTTGTGCTGGCTGATTATCTTAATCGCATCCGCATAGGCTTTATCTGTCCAAGACTTGATTTCTGCATCGACAATTTCCGCCGTCTTTTCAGATGCGCTTTCCAATGGCACACGGTGTCCAAATGTTTGAACCTGATTCACGGCAACCATACCAATCTTACTGGACATACCGGCGGTTGTAATCGAACGCCGTACCAAACGCGTTGCCGCATCAATATCAGCCTCGGCCCCGGTGGTAATTTTATCTGGCCCAAAGAACACTTCTTCGGATGCACGACCGGCCATTTCCACCGCCAGGTTCGCCCGCACTTCGTCAATAGACATTGAAACCTTGTCATCTATGGGCATATGTTGCACCATCCCCAATGCCCGTCCACGTGGAATAATTGTCGCCTTGTGAATTGGGTCAACGATGTCGGAATAAAAGGTTCCAACAAAGGCGTGTCCAGCCTCGTGATAGGCGGTCAATTTAATATCTTCGGGGCGCATTTTGCGGAACTTACGCGGTCCCATCATTAATTTGTCACGCGCCTCTTCCATATCTTCTTGGGTGACCAATTTGTGTCCTTCGCGCACAGCACGCAACGCTGATTCATTCAACAGGTTTTCCAAATCCGCCCCCGAAAATCCAGTGGTACCACGCGCAAGTATGTCTAAACTAACATCTTTATCCATTTTTATTTTTTTTGCATGCAGTTCCAAAATCTCGCGCCGACCGTTCATATCTGGCAATTCAATATAAACCTGTCTATCGAAACGTCCAGGACGCAATAATGCTGGGTCCAACATATCAGGACGATTCGTTGCACCAATAACGATAATGCCTGTTTCATTTGAAAACCCGTCCATTTCAATCAACAATTGGTTAAGGGTCTGTTCACGATCCTGGTCATTATAAGAATTTTGACTGCGGCGTTGACCGATGGCGTCTATTTCATCAATGAACAGCAGACACGGTGCATTACGCTTTGCCATTTCAAATATTTCTTTGATTTTTGCCACACCCAAACCAACAATTATTCCGGAAAAATCACTGCCCGATGCGGCAAAGAACGGAACGTTCGCCTCACCTGCGATTGCACGTGCAAGTAATGTTTTACCGGTTCCTGGTTCGCCCGACAACAACACCCCACGTGGCACACGCGCACCGACGGCGGCAAACTTTGATTTGTCGCGCAAGAAATTTACAATTTCAATTAACTCTTGTTTTTCTGAATCTATCCCAGCGACATCTTTAAATGTTGTTTTTGGTTTTCCTGTTACGATTTTCGTTGGATTTTGACCCAGTAATGCCCGCCCTATTCCGCCACCGGCACCACCACGCATACCACGGAAAATCCACCAGATAAACAACAACCCCATTAAAATCGGCACCCACGTTTCAAGGTATCCAATCCAACCACGTGAAGAATCAATTGTAACCGCAGTACCGTCCTTGGAAAACTTTTCTAATAATTCAGGATTATATACCATAACGGCGCTGTACTTTTGTCCATCCGCCAACACACCCGTCGCCCGATCACCACGGATATTCATTGTTTTTATATCTGATGCACGACGCAGCACATCAGAAAAAGACAGTTCAACCGGACCAGATGCGACAACAACACCGTCTGGATTAACCGTTTCATGCGGTGTAAATGCGTATCCAATAACAACTGCAAACAGTGCCGCCGCCAAAATCAAGAATATCGTTGAATTATTACGTGGTTTATTATTTTTTCTGTTTAACATATCTCTTTCTATTCCTTTTCCTAAAACTTGTTTTTTCTCCTTCGGGGACAACCAAAATCTGCCCACGCAGACGGCGCACCGTGCAATGCCCCAACGTGAATTTACAATCAGCGTGCAGCTTGTCCAACGCCGCCGACAATGAATTCAATCGCGCCTGGTACCGATCCCCCCCAATTTTTTGAATCAGATTTCCAAGAAACTTTAAACTAATATCGGGGCCCAGGTCAAATAGAAAAGTTTCATCAAATAATGCATACCCGTCTTTCATGACACGACGCACCAAATGCGCAACATTTTTTTCAGAACTTTGACGTACCCGCCCCAAGTTTTGTATAGCCAACAGCATACGTTCATCGGTAACCCCAATGATATCTTGGAACGTATGGCGATTTTGCCGGATTTTCACGCGGGTATAATGCGGATCTTCATTCATTTCATCCGAAAAATATTTGATTTTATTATCATCACAATACTTTTTTAACTCTGCCCTGAACACCCCCAGTAAAGGTCGCAGAATTGTGATTCCATCATTTGACCCAATGGGCCGCATCGCGGCAAGTCCATAAACCCCACTGCCCCGGGCAAGGTTCATCCAAAACGTTTCTATTTGGTCGTCGGCCTGGTGTGCGGTGACAATATATTTGATTCCATTTTCATGACAAAAATCTGTCATGAACTTATACCGCGCCAAACGCGCCGCATCTTCCAATCCGTTTTCTGGCTTTTCGCCCGTCCATTTAAAAACATGACACGGAACATTTAATTTTTTACATAAATCTTGGACATAGGCGGCCTCGGTATCGGCGGCGGCACGCAGGCAATGATTCACATGCAAACAAACCACATCCATGCCCATTTCAACCAACCAGTGCAACAATGCAACCGAATCAACACCGCCACTGACCCCAACGGTCATTTTCTGACCACGGTATTTTTCCATAAAATCCACAAAGTTTTTATTCATAACCAGCCTATTTTATGCTATAATTCTGAAAAATAAAGGAAAATATATGACACATAAACTAAATTCTTTGGCAGTATACTGCGGACACGAATTCGGAACAAACCCACAATTTGAACGCGATGCGGTACGTGTTGGTGAATTATTGGCACGCAACAAAATTCGCATGGTATTTGGTGGTGGTAACGTCGGCCTGATGGGCGCAACGGCAACATCAGCCTTGCGTAATGGCGGGGTGGTTTTGGGTGTAACAACACATAATGTTGTTGCAAAACAAGAACCTGCGCATGACGAAATCGAAGTGGAAGTTGTTGCCGGTGTTAACGAACGCAAACAACGTATGTACGAACTTTCAGACGGTTTTATCATATTGCCGGGGGGTATTGGAACACTAAATGAATTTACAGATATTTTGACTATGCAGCAAATCGGCGAATCCCATAAACCATTATTCTTTATGAACACGGGGAAATTTTGGGAATCGTTTTCACGTATGTTTTTAACGATGCAAGACAATGGTTTTATCGAAAGTGTTGACGACTATCACGTTCATGTCGCCGATACACCCGACGAACTATTCAAACAAATCATAAACTACGACAAGTAATTTATTCGGGAATTTCGATTACTTTATCACGTGATGTTTCGCCACGAATAATTTTTATATGTGATTTCGGCACATCAAAATAATCGGCCACCATCTTAATGACCGCGGCATTTGCCGCACCATCAACGGGTGCGGCGGTTATATGCACACGATATGTGCCGGATTCATCAACATCTATTTTGTTTTGACGGGCACGCGGAATCACACGCAGTTTTACTTTTTGCATAACATACACTTCATAATATCCAAACACGCATCTGTTTTTTCACCGGCAATTAAATGCAAATGAAAATGGAACACACTTTGATTGAACAGTGGCGCCGACAACCCAGCATTTGCAAAGACATTAAATTCGCCATCCACGCCCAATGCCGCGGCGGTCTTTACAAAGCAGTCCCAAAATCCGGCCTGTTCATCGGCAGATGCACGTTTTGCAAAATCCAGAATATTTTCATATTCGCCACGTGGCACAATCAAGACATGCTTTTCACACATCGGATTAACATCATAGAACGACAAGGCATATTCATTTTCGTACACTTTTTTTGACGGAATTTCGCCACGAATTATTTTTGCAAAGACATTATTTGAATCATACATAAAAATCCCCTTTTTAACCAAGGGGATTCTATCAGAAACAATCAAAACATTTCAATCAAAATATATTTCACTACATAGCAATTCCGCCCATATCATTTTGACGTGGCATACTCGGCACAGAAATATTTTCTTTCAATTCCTTGATAAGCTTAACCGCCCCTTCACTTAAACTGCTTATTGGAACTCTTAATACTGTAGTGCCTAACTTTCGGCTGTCATATTCTTCCAATTCAAACAGACCAAATTGAACCAACAAATCACGAACACGTTCAAGATCCCTTGCCACTATGTAATAATGCGATGCAGGTGTATTCTTGCCATAGGAAATTGCATGGATGGCGGTTATAAGACTTTTTAACTCTTCCTTGCCTCTTTCCGTATGGACCGCATAATTTCCTTGTTCAAAGGCTTCCCTATCACCGCGCGCATCATCTGCCAGACGCCGTGACCGCCAAACCGCGGCTAATTCCTTTATGACATCGGCCGCATATCCCGGTACCATCGTCGCTGGATAGCGCAAAACTGTTGCTGGGACATCATGAAACTTGCTTTGGTACACGTCAACATACATTCCCAGTTTTTCGAACAATTCTTGGGCTCTATCCAGGTCTTTATCATCAAAATAGAAATAATAATATTTGCGGCTATCATCGCTGGAATATATTTCTGGTTCCAGGTTCCGCAGCATTTTTTTCAATTGTTCCAGTGCGTTTTTCTGCTCTACTTCGGCCTGCCCACGTTTCTGTTCAGCATTTTCATCGTATCTATCCAAACGCAACATATAATTGTTTCGTTCACGTAAAACCTCACTTTCTGCGGATAACGCACGCATTACATCATCTATTACGGGATTTTGTCCAGATTCAAAGATAAATGATACAGCCGGTCCTTCACGAAACATCGAAATCGCGCCATTATTTACTTTATATTTGATATTATACTTCTTCAACAGTGCTTCTACACGTGCCATATTTCTGCCATCGCCATCTTGGGCTGGTTGTACCATGCATCTGTACGGTGGTGGCATATGATCATCAACATAAAGGTTCTCCAATAGGCCGAACAATGTAAAAGCAATTAACTGACGTTCATCAAGACGACTTTCCAATTTTTTCTCCTTTTTATTAACGCGTATATTATATCACATTTTAAGTACTATGTAAAGGTTCGCCACTTGAAAAACCGTTTTTATGTTCTATATTTTGTGCAACGGCATAGTATATGTATAAAAGGAGTTATTATGTTTAAACCATTAAATAACTATGTTTTAATCCAAAGAATTGAAGAAGAAAACAAAACCGCCGGCGGAATCATTATTCCAGATACGGCCAAAGAAAAACCATCACGCGGTCGCGTAATTGCGGTTGGTGACGGCATTTTTGACCATGGCACACGCGTTCCTATGACGGTCAAGACGGGTGACACCGTATTATTTGCCAAATGGGCATCATCGGCAAACGATGTAAAAATTGATGGGGCGGAATACGTTCTTATCAAAGAATCTGACATTTTAGGCATTATTGAATAAAAGGGGTATAGATTATGGCAAAAGAAATTTTATTTGATACAGATAAATTGGCGGCAGGGGTTGATAAATTGGCCAATGCCGTAAAAATTACTATGGGACCCAAGGGTCGCACGGTTGTTATCGATAAATCTTATGGTGCACCGGTTGCGACCAAAGACGGCGTTACGGTTGCCAAGGCGGTATCATTAAAAGACCCGACCGAAAACATCGGTGCCCGCATGATTCAAGAGGTTGCCAAAAAGGCCGGCGACGATGCCGGTGACGGTACGACAACGGCAACGGTTTTGGCACAGAAAATTGTCCGCGAAGGTCGCCGCGTTATTGCCGCGGGCATGAACCCAATGGACATTAAACGCGGAATTGATTTGGCCACGGCCGCGGTTGTTGCGGACATTGAATCGCATGCACGCCCGGTGAAAAACAGTTCTGAAATTGCCCAGGTCGCAACGATTTCTGCGAACGGCGATTCTGATATTGGTAAAAAAATTGCCGACGCCATGGAAAAAGTTGGCCAAGAAGGTGTTATCACCGTTGAAGAAGCAAAAGGTTTAGACACCGAAATTGACGTGGTTGAAGGCATGCAATTTGACCAAGGATTCATGTCCCCATACTTTGTCAGCAACAGCGAAAAAATGTTGGCGGAATTGGATGGCGCATCCGTTTTGGTTTCTGAAAAGAAAATCACGGGGCTCCAGGCATTATTGCCAATTTTGGAACCAATCGCACAACAAGGGCGCCAATTATTGATTATTGCCGAAGATGTCGAATCCGAAGCATTGGCGACATTGGTATTGAACCGTCTGCGCGGTGGATTGAAAGTATGCGCGGTCAAAGCCCCCGGTTTCGGCGACCGCCGCAAAGCAATGTTGCAAGATATCGCAATTGTAACCGGCGCAACGGTTATATCTGACGATATGGGTATGACATTTGATAATATTACACCGGCGGTTTTGGGTTCGGCGAAACGCGTGGTTGTTGATAAATCATCTACATTGATTGTTGGCGGCGCGGGTGACAAGGGCGCAATTGCAAATCGTGCCGATGAAATCCGCAAACAAATTAAAGAAAGCACCAGCGATTATGACCGCGAAAAATTGGCGGAACGCCTTGCTAAATTGGTCGGTGGTGTCGCCGTGATTAAGGTTGGCGGCATGACCGAAGTAGAGGTCAAAGAAAAGAAAGACCGCGTAGACGACGCATTGGCGGCGACACGCGCCGCGGTTGCAGACGGTATCGTCGCGGGTGGTGGTGTCGCATTGGTTCGCGCAACATCCGCATTGGACAAGGTCAAGGGCGAAAACACCGATCAAAATGTCGGTATCGACATTGTTCGTCGTGCTATCGTTGCACCATGCGCGCAAATTGCCGAAAATGCCGGTGTATCGGGCGAAATTGTCGTTGGCAAAGTTTCCGAATCCAAAGATTATAATTTCGGATACAACGCACAAACCGACGAATATGTTGATATGTTAAAGGCGGGAATTATTGACCCGGCAAAAGTGGTAAAAACCGCGATTATGGCGGCATCCAGTACCGCGGGCATCCTGTTGACAACTGGTGCGGTAATGTCGGAAATTCCCGAAGAAAAATCGAACGCTTCACAAATGCCAGGCGCCATGCCAGGAATGATGTAAATTAGTGGTTAGTATTAGTGATAGTGGTTAGTGTAAACCTCACCCCGATGAAAATCGGGGTCTTTTCGTTATCGACGAGTATAAAGAGCCCCCGATTTTCATCGGGGTGACGTATTGTTTCCACGGGGGTGATGTTCCTTATAGAACCTTTATTGCATTCCAATGATTATGTTTACAAAAACAATTAAAAGCTCACCGTGCAGTCGCCATCATTATGGCAAGTTCCACGAGGGCCACAATCACTATCTGTTGCACAACCACAGGTTCCAGTTACAGTAGAAGTAGCACGATCAAACTGCGCCGTCACCCACACACCACCACAACAATCTGATTCTACTGACGTGGTCTCACCCATTGCCTTACAACTATTACTATTTTCACCATATGCCGTTTGGTCGATGATGGTCCACAGTGTACAACCACCACTTTGGTTCGCACATTCCAATTTTGTGGTGTCTGTCGTGGGCAGGTTTGTAAATGTATTATTCAATGCCGCCGCGGTTATTAATTTATCCGCATCGCCCGCACTATAATTTCCACCGGTGTATAATCCGCGTTCACCGATTACACCACCACCCGCCGTATTCGTATAGGTTATCACACTGGTACCCTCACCAACCCCCTGCGCGCCCGCCGCAGGTATCTTTACCTGTGTCGTTTCTATCTGTGTATCAACGTATGGTTTTGACGTCGTCGTTTTATCACCATCATCCCCAAACGCAGGCAACGTCATTATCAACGCAACAGTTCCTATCAATATTCGTTTCATAGTGTGTTCCTTTTCTTTTTGTCAGGATGATGTCTTTAATTCCCGCCGTTGTTTCCGCTGTTACTGCCATATACCGTTTGGTCGTCGATTGTCCATAATGTGCAATCTGGACTGTTCGCACAGGTTAATTTCGATGTACCTATTGTTGGCAGATGGTTTGCCTTGTAATCTAATGCACCCGCCGTCACCAATTTATTTGCATCTGTA
>JAZRMF010000002.1:0-12664 GCA_045647355.1 Candidatus Enterousia sp. | reverse complement strand
GATGATAATGGCATTGCCGGCATTTGGAAGCGCGACATCACAGCCGTCAACGCCGTTTGTTGGTGATAAACGCACGACATCACAGCCGTATGTTTATAACCGGATACAAGAAGAAACGCAGGTAAAAATCCCTGCGGCGGGTGCGCAGGGGGTTGGTGAGGGTACCAGTGTGATAACCTATACGAATACGGCGGGTGGTGGTGTAATTGGTGAACGTCAATTATTTACCGGTGGCACGTATGATGCGGATAGCGATTCGGGTAAACTGATTACCGCGGCGGCATTAAATAATACATTTACAAACCTGCCGACGACGGATACGACGACATTGGAATGTGCGAACCAAAGTGGGGGTTGCACACTGTGGACAATCATCGACCAAACCGCATACGGGGCCGGTGGCGGTTCGGGTGGTACCGACCCGGCAATCCTTGCCATGTTACAGGCGTTGGTAGGTACAAGCGGCACGGGGATTTGTTATAAAAAATTAAGAGATGGCACTGTAAACGCCGGAAATTGCACAACAACACCATCAAATTATGGCGATTGGGGTACTATGTTCACATATAATAATGAACCGGTTCAGGTAAGTGGCATAAGCGCATGCAGTTCGGTAAACGAAGGTTTAAGCGAGGGTGGTATACCAACAAATCAAACAGGGGTCCAAAGTGATTACGAAAGCAATATGTCGGCGGCACCGACAAGTAGTCCTGTTGGTAGGTATTGCTATTGCAAGTTAACAAATCCATCAATTTCGGCGGCGCGTTGGGTGTTCGTGAGCTCGAACTCCGTTTCGGGCTGTGCGGGCGACTGTGCGGGCGACTGCGCGAGCGGCGTCCAGGGCCTCTCCGCTTTCCGGGGCGCTTTGTTCGGCGCGGTGCAATAGGATAGTGGTTAGTGTTATTAAAAACGGGTGCATCCGCACCCGTTTTTCTTAACCCCTTGTCACTAATTTTAATTGCTTGCCTTGGGTGTAAAAAAGGACTATGATTGTGCGACATAAAAAAAATCAAGGGGATTAAGATTATGGCAAATTTAATTGTTGATGGTAACTGGGCGGCGGCGGATGTCGCGTACAGATGTGTTGACTTTGCGGCGATTTATCCAATTACACCCAGCAGTACTATGGGTGAATTGGCCGATGAATGGTCGTTCCAGCACAAGAAAAATATTTGGGGCGCAATTCCGCAAATAATAGAAATGGAATCCGAAGGTGGCGCGGCCGGTGCAATGCATGGCGCGTTACAGATGGGCGCGTTGTCCACAACTTTCACCGCGTCCCAGGGGTTATTGTTGATGATTCCAAACATGTATAAAATCGCGGGTGAACAGACGCCGTTTGTTATGCATGTTGCGGCACGTGCATTGGCAACGCATGCGTTGTCTATCTTTGGCGACCACAGCGACGTTATGGCTGTGCGTTCAACGGGATTTGCGTTGTTGTCTTCGCACAATGTGCAACAGGCGCACGATATGGCGGCAATTGCACATGCGGCAACGTTGCGCGCACGCGTTCCGTTCCTGCATTTCTTTGACGGGTTCCGTACCAGCCACGAAGAATCGCGCCTTAACCGTATCGAAGACGATGTGTTGCGCAAAATGATTCCCGCAGATTTGGTCGCAAAATATCATGCCAATGGTATGAATCCAGATAATCCACATGTTCGTGGAACCGCGCAAAATCCCGATGTCTATTTCCAGGGACGCGAGGCCGCAAATGAACTGTACATGAATACGCCGGCGATTGTCGCAGAATGTATGGCAGAATTTGGCAAACTGACCGGACGTAAGTATGGTTTGGTTGAATATGTCGGTGATAAAAAGGCCGAAAATATTATCGTTGCGATGGGCTCTAGCTGTGAAACTATCGAAGAAACAATGGCGCATTTGCCGGCCGGCTTTGGGTTGATAAAGATTCATCTGTATCGTCCGTTCCCGACCGATGCGTTCTTGGCCGCGTTGCCGAAAACTGTGCGTCAAATCGCGGTACTGGACAGAACAAAAGAACCAGGGGCCATTGGTGAACCGCTGTATATGGATGTGAAATCTGTGGTGGGCGATAGGGCCGCGGTATTTGGTGGACGCTATGGTTTGGGTTCAAAAGAATTTAAACCTCGTGATGTCGCGGCGGTGTTTGAAAATCTGAAATTAAAGAAACTGCACCATAATTTTACGGTTGGTATTGAAGACGATTTGACAGGTTTGTCGTTGAAAACTGACCCGGCATTTTCGGTCGAAGATCCGAATTTCAAAACCGCAATTCTGTATGGTATCGGCAGTGACGGTACCGTAGGCGCGGTGAAAAATATTGTTAAAATTGTTGGGGAAAATTCTGATTTGTATCCGCAATCTTACGCGGTTTATGATTCCAAAAAATCGGGCGGACTGACCGCGTCACATATCCGTTTTTCGGATAAACCAATTCAAAGTCAATATCTGGTCGAAGTCGCAGATTTCATAAGTGTTTCAAACTTTATGATTGCCCAGCGATTCGATGTGTTCCGTGGTCTGCGTGCGGGTGGAACGGTTATGATAAATACGTCCCAATCGCCGGATGTTGCGTTTGCAAACCTGCCACGTGATACCCAAGAACATTTGATGCGGCTGCGTGCGAACGTGTATTTCTTGGACGCGAACGGCGCGGCGGCGGAATTGGGGTTGGGTAACCGAATCAATACTTTCATCATGTTGAACTTCTTTAATTTGACCAAGGTTATTGATCCGCGTGTTGCCGCCGAATCGGCCAAGACCGCGATTGAAAAGACCTATAAAAAGAAGGGCATGGATGTTGTCCAGGCGAACTGGGCCGCGGTTGACCGCGCGGCAAGTTATTTGCGGCATTTCGATTTGCCGTCTTCGGTGTCGAATTTCGCGCCTGATTTTGTGCCGGCAATGACCGTCGATGCACCGAACGAGATTGCCGGTACACTTGGTGAAATGGCGGCCGGTCGTGGCGACAGTTTGCCTGTTTCACGGTTCCGGGTTGGGGGCGAATTTGGGGCAGGGCAATACCCAGTTGGTACATCAAAATATGAAAAACGTGCAATTTCACCGCGCGTTGCAAAATGCGATTTGGAAAAGTGTATTCAGTGTGGAAAGTGCTCGATGCTCTGTCCGCATGCGGCGATTCGTATCAAGGCCATGACAGAAGATCAGGTTGCCGCCGCCAAGGCCAAAGGAATAATTGTTGTCCCGATGAAGACACCAGAGTTGGGTGCAAATATGTACTTTACTATCGCAATTTCGCCGGCCGATTGTACGGGTTGCGGTTTGTGCGCGAAAAACTGTCCGGTTGGTGCAATTACCATGGTTGATGCAAATGCCGATGATCAAAATGTTTTTGATGAAACGGTAAAGTTGCCAGATTTTCCACGCGAAAAATTGAACCTGAATCTGCCAAAGCATATCGAATTATTGCCACATTATTTCGAATTCCCGGGTGCTTGTGCGGGCTGTGGCGAAACACCGTATATCAAAATGATGTCGCATTTATTCGGCGATCATATGGTGGTTGCAAATGCGACGGGATGTTCGTCTATTTATGGCGCAAATCTGCCGACAACGCCGTGGACGTGTGACGCAAATGGTCGTGGACCGGCGTGGTCTAATTCATTGTTTGAAGATAATGCGGAATATGGTTTGGGTATGCGCCTTGCATTGAACCAGCGTCGCGAAATGTTAAAGGGATTGCTGTTTGAATTAGGCCTGCCGAATGTCGAAGAAATGTTCGCAGAAACCGATATAGATGCACAACGTAAAATTAAAGACGATGTCGCAAAGCAATTAAAGAAAATCGATTCGCCGGATGCGAGACTTGCAGAAAGTATGCTGGGCGATATTGTGAATAAGTCTGTTTGGATTGTCGGTGGTGACGGTTGGGCATACGATATTGGGTACGGTGGTTTGGACCACGTGCTGCACAGCGGTGAAAACGTCAACGTGTTGGTGTTGGATACCGAAGGCTATTCGAACACTGGTGGTCAACAATCCAAGGCAACACCGTTTGGTGCAAGTATGAAGTTTGCAATTGGCGGTAAAAACCATGCCAAGAAAGATTTGGGTATGATTGCAATGATGTCGGGCGCGTATGTCGCACAGATTGCAATCGGTGCTAACCCAGTTCAGGCTATTAAGGCATTCCGCGAAGCGGCATCGTTTAATGGTCCATCAATCATATTGGCATATGCGCCATGTATAGCGCATGGATTTGCATTGCAAAACGGTCCGGAACACCAAAGTCAAATGGTGAATACTGGGGCATGGCCACTGTATCGATTTGATCCGCGTTTGATTGTCGAAGGGCACAATCCAATGACAATTGATTCGAATGTAGATGCGCTTAGCCCGCTGGAAGATTTCCTTAAAACCGAAACACGTTTTGCGGCGGCACGTGCGTCAAATCCGAACTTTGATAAATTGGTCGAATACGCCAAGGAAAATAATCAATACAAGACGCAATTAAAGAAATATATTGCGCACTTTGCGATGATGGCGGCGACCAAAGAAAACGGCGAAGGATAGTTCAATGAAACAACCACACGATGCTTTACGGGAATATATAAACAAATCTGAATTGCGAATCCTGGGCAGAAATTTTTATGCACGTATGTCAAAAAAACTGGCGAAAAATTTTGATGCGGGTTTGTATGATGTAATGTTGACCGAGCATAAAAAATGTATCCGTGAATTAAAATCTTTGGGTGTGAAATATCCGGCAAATGCAAAACCAAAGTTCTATATCTATATTGTCCCGGACAAGGATTTTATTGAACTGTTAGATTATCCGTATTCAAATCGTACCGGTGGTGGACGGCCAGTTGCCTCGTACGATATTGATGGGTTTAACAGTGCGTATGGAACCAGCCAAAATTTATTGTTGAACAAAGGAAAGGTAAGTATTGCAAGACATGTAAATCATATACATGAATATGCACATTTAATACATAACAACTTCTTTAATTTAGGCCAGATGTTGAGTGAAGGTTTTGCAGAATTAATTCCTTGGTATGCGTTGGAATATGAAAAACGTGTTCCGGAACATTTTGATGCGATGATATCAGTGGATAAAATATACACTGCAAATGAATTACTGGAATCTGTGGCTTTTTCGGATACTGTTTCCGGTAAAACGTGTTCTTTTCAGCTGTCTTATATATCGTCTTATTTGTGGGTTCGTGCGGTTGTAGACCATATACGTGTTAAATATAAGTTGTCACGAAAGTCGGCCGTGCAAAGATTTTTGGAATTATGTAATTTTTCTAAATACCGTAAACAATGGTTTATTTGTGAATTAGCAGAAATAATTGGTATGGATGCAAAAAGATTGTTGGATTCAACGGATTATCAAATTAAAATGTTGAAACAGATTAAACAAGAAGTTGAGGGCTGATTAAATGAAAAAAATATTTATCATTTTGATGTTAGTATTGACCGCTTGCACGTTTCAAACAAAGCATCGTGGGTATGTTTTCCCAGATAATTTGGAAACCCAGGTTGAAACAATCAAAACCACAAAACAATTAGAAGACTTAATTGGTTCGCCCCAGGTTAAAACTGTTCATGGGGACGAGGTTTGGATTTACTTTGGCGAAGATGAAAATTACCATGGACCGTTCCCGTTAACGTATGATAATAAAACTGTGTTGCTGGCCTGGGTCAAGGGCGGCCGTGTTACCAAAACCCAGATTTTACACGACCAAGATTTACCAAAGGTGACAATAGATTCTGATGAAACTGCTATACCGGCCGCGGTAGAGCTGAACGCGCTTGAAGAATTGTTCAATAATGTTGGGCGGTTCAGTCCGGCGGGTCTGGGACAGTAAAAAACATATTTGCAAAAATATCGAAAAATGTGTAGAATAGTACTGATGGTTCGAGAGAGGCGCGCATGAAAAAAATTATATATATGTTGATGTTTTGTCTTGGATTGCCGGCGTTTGCAGGGGATTGCGGTTCGGGGTATGTCTTGGTTGACCATGGCAAAATTGATGGTATGAGCGCCAAAGAGTGTCAAAAAATTTGGTGCCGGGATTTGGAAACAGGACGTTTCATGGGCAGTGGTGATTCACCGGCGAACGGTTATGTTGCAACAACTGCACCAGAAGAATTGTGCGATGGTGCCGGGCATTGTATAGAATGTTTTGGCGCACGTAAATGGTGTTCGGGTGCACCGGTCGGCGTATGGAACCCAGAATATGGCGCATATACGCGTGGCGGTGCGGATTCGGCAACATATAAATCTGTACAGAAAAGCGGCTGTTTTACGTGGCAACTGCAAAGCCCAACGTGCCCAGCAGGCCAGGATGCCGTTCTTAAAAATGGTGAATGGGTTTGTGCAATTAAAACTGTGAACGAAACGGTGGGGCGTTCGTCTGCAACGCGGCGTACGGTCACAACTTATAGAACCCGTATGCGTTAAAGTTTTGTGCCGTTTTGACCAATCAATTTTTTCGTCCGTTTGATTTGTTTTTTGAATATTTTTGTGTTATAATGCACGCATAAGAGAGAATGGCAAAGAAAGAGAAATGCGATGCCAAGTAAGAAATTAGATTTTAAAACGGGTCAGTATGTCGTTTATCCAACTCAGGGTGTTGGAAAGCTGGTTCGTACAGAAGAGCAGGTTGTCGGTGACCAAAAGATAAAAATGTTGGTTATTGATTTCGAAAAAAGTCGTATGACACTGCGTGTCCCGATGGAACGTGTAGAAATATCTGGATTGCGACCACTGACCAGTGCGCGCAAGATGGATGAAGCAATTGCATCTGCAAAAGGTAAGGCGGGCGCAAAGCGTATGATTTGGGCGCGTCGTGCGGCACAATACGAAGAAAACATTAACTCGGGTGATCCAATGAAATTGGCCGAGGTTGTACGTGACCTGCAACGTCGCAGTCCAACGGATACGGTTCCATTTTCTGCGCGTCGTTTGTATATGCGCGCGTTGGAACGTATGGCTCAGGAATTTGCGGTGTTGCACAAGATGGATGTTGATGCCGCATCTGAAAAAATTGAAGATATTTTGGGCATACCAAAGGAAATTGACCTTAACGCGGTTGATGAAGACGAAGAAGAGGAAGAAGACTATTCTGACTCTGGTGGCGAATAGGTTAGATATGCCAATTTTAAAACCGCCCACGGGCGGTTTTGCTATTTGTTGCGCGATTTTTTAAATATTTTATGAAATGCGTATTTTCTGTGCGTTAACATTCTATTAAGTTGGTCTTTTTCTTGTGTGTACACGGCGATTGCGTTTATATACTCCTGTTTTGCAAGGGCGTATTCACAATCATCACATGGTTTGTCAAACTTTGGACATTTATCGGTTCGTTGCGGCCCAGTTGCAATAATTTCATCGTCTGGCCACATAATGATTCCGTCTTGAACCTGGGTGAAAATGCACGGATATACGGTGCCCCATGATTTTGGTGTGAACAATGGTCTGTTGGTAATTTGTTTTTTGGATATTTGTTTTTGCAAATCTTCTTTGTTGGATTTAGCATTGGCAACAATGACCTTTTGCCGATGTGTGCGCATGGCCAAGTATAGCCATTTTATTATCTGTCTGTTCTTTTTTGCCAAATCCATTTGCACATGCCTTGTATTTTATGATTTTGGTTTTTGCAGTTTCAACATTTGCAATCTAATACTGTCCACTGGTTGTTGGAATTTTTGCGTAAAATATTCACCAATTTTTCTAATTTCTTCGCGTTTTTCTTGGGCTTCACACAGTTTTCTATAATATTCCGCTTGTGTTGCCAACGAAGTATTCACATCAAATTTTGCTATCGCGTTTTGATACATTTGAATATCATAATCTACGCGTGTTTGCCATAATCCGCGTGCATCCAAAGAATCTTTGGTTTCGCGTTTTTGTTGAAGATATAAATCGTCAAGTTGACGACTTAGTGTATTATATTTTGCTTGTCTGCGTTCATCTTTTCTCTGATATTCGGCAATCGCAAACATCACGACAACGGCTATGAACGCAAAAATACATGCCAGCGTCCGACCATTATCTGTGGCTGTTGATTGTGGTGCCTCGGATGGTTTTACATAGTTGCTAGAAGGTGTTCTTTCTTGATTATCCATGTGTTTGTGCCTTTTTGTTATATATTAGCCTAGCACAAAATGACAAACTGTCAAGCAAAAAACAGTAAAACATAAACCGCCGTGTTTGGCGGTTTAATTTTGAAATTACATTGTAAAATCTTCGCCCAGGTAAACTTTCTTGACCATATCATCACGGATGATTTCGTTGCTGGTTCCGTGTTTCAAGATTTTCCCATCGTGCAGAACATAACTGCGGTCGGTAATGCCAAGTGTTTCACGTACATTATGGTCGGTGATAATCACTCCCAAACCGCGGTTTTTTAGTTGTGACACCAAACTTCTTATCTCATTTACTGCGATTGGATCAATTCCTGCGAACGGTTCGTCCAACAATATGAATTTCGGATCGTTTGCCAATGCACGTGCAATTTCTGTACGACGACGTTCACCGCCGGACAGTGCGGTTGCCGGACTGCGCCGCAGGTGCGAAATGGAAAATTCTTCAAGCAATGCATCCAGTTTTTGCAAACGTTTTTTGCGGCTTGGTTCAACAATTTCAAGTATTGCCATAATATTTTGTTCAACCGTCAACCCGCGAAATACGCTGTTTTCCTGGGGCAGGTAACCAATGTGCAAACGCGCACGTTGAAAAAATGGCAGGTGTGTAATATCTTGGGAATTCAAAAAGATTTGTCCCCCTGTTGCGGGCAATTGGCCGGTAATGCAGTAAAATGCGGTTGTTTTCCCTGCGCCGTTTGGTCCCAATAAACCGACCGATTCGCCTTGGCGCGCAATCATGGATATGTCACGCAAGACCATTTTTTTGCCATAAGATTTTGACAGGTGTTCAACCCGTAGTTCTGACTGTTTCATATTCGCACCACCAATTCTTCTGTTTGTACTTCTTGTTCATTACCAGATTTTATACGAACATTGTGAATAAGTTTAATAGTTTTTTTTGCGCGGTTAAATTCTCCCCGCGCGGCAGAAAATGTTATCTTGGTTTTCTTGCCATTTTTTTGTTGGGTTGTATACCCAGCAACCGTATCAAGATAAATTACATCAGGTTTATCATATTCTTGGCGACCAGTTGCCGCGGTAATTTTAAAAGGTTCGCCGTTCTTGTCTATGCCGGTAAATGATGCACCCGACATTTTAAATTGGTTACTAATAACATCACGCATGTTAATCGATGATATCGGAGACCATAACAGTTGCTTGGTAAACAGGGCGCCCGCAACCAATGCCGCAACCATGACCAGTCCCCAGCCTGTAAAGAAAAACTGCCACAATCGTTGCCAACGTTTGTGCTTGCTGATTATGAGAAAATTACGTTTATCTTTTGCCATATACCTGTATGTTAGCCAACAATAATTCAAAAAGCAATTTTTTATATTTGTTCAAACGGCTTTTTTATGATATAATTTCATGCAAGAGAGAGTTTCATATGAAAAAAATAATTGCCTTTTGTACCGCGGTGATTGCTGTGTGTGGTGTGTGTGACGCGTTTGGCGCGGCAAATGTTTTGACACCTAAAAAGGCAAATTCTGTGGCCAAGCGTGAAGAAACAACATCTGTGACCAGTATCGGTGGCAGTTTGTTGCCAAGTGCAATTGGATTGGTTGGTAACGTTATGCAATTAACCAAACAGCAACAAGAATTGGTTGCAGAATGTCAGCCAACACAAAAAGAAATAACCTTTGTTAATAATTTGGTCAAAGAATGGGCGATTGCGGGGGCGGCAAATCCAATTGATTCATTGGGAAGTGGCGCCTGCGGCGATGGTTGGACCTATAAAGAAGCGGTGGAATATAATGCCACGTCTGTGGATAAAGAAGAGATTTGTACTGATGTTTTCTCGGCCATAGAGGCACACGGTGCCGTATGGGCGGGTTTCCCAAAGGTGGCCGTTGCAACATATTGTCCGGATGGTTCGGGAACGTGTTCAAAAAGCAAACAAAAAACGGTAAGTAACATTTACGATATATTTAATGCAATCGATTTTGAAGAAAAAGATTATACAAAATCTGAAGCAACCCAGGCAAATGCCTTGTTGGAAAAATCTGCGAAGTGTTCAGGGTCGCAGATAGCAGCAAAGCGTTTGGAATCTTTTGGTGGGTTTATTACCAGTACGATTGGCAATATGGGACAAAAGACAAATACTGCATCTGTGATGGAGGCAGTGTCTGGCGCTGTTGGCAGTACAGGTCTTAGTGGTTTGGTCGGCAGTTTTGGCGGAATTGCCGGACAATTACTTGATAGATAATATTTTTATACAATTAAATTCAATCTGTATTTTTTTTGCTTTACTAAAATTGGCAAAATGCGTATAATGTCGTTATAAAAGGGTAAGAGAAAGGATTTCCGATGAGAGTACAGTCTGATGTTTCTGTGTTTGTAATTACGCGCGTATTGGCGGCGGTGGCGGTTTTGTCGATTGCGGCGTGTGCAAATAACAAGCTTAGTCCGGATTATTCGGGTACGGTTTCAACGCCTACGGTTGATTATGTGGAGGGTTTGGATGTTTATTCTGCCCCGCATAAAGATTCTTTCCTTAACCAATTGGCGATGAATTATCGTTCTTATGCAATCTATAATGCACGTACCAGTGGTTTCCCTGATGTTGGTGAATTATTCGCAAACAAGGCGGTATCGGCGTTTTCTGGCGAAGTGCCGTTCCCCGAATCATTGGATAATTGGCAAATCAATGACGATAATTTGGCATACGATTTGAATGCGGCATATAACGAAATGATTACGTTGTTCCAAAATGATGCCGTTGAAACAAAACCAGAAATGGCGGCAGAACTTCAGGCAAAATACGATTGCTGGTTGTCTGCGGCGGCCACGGGTCAGGATAAAACCGCGCGTGAATGTCGTTCTCGTTTCGAAAAAACTTTGACCGCATTGCGTGATTGTTCCGGGGGAAAAATCATCAGTCCGATTCGTCAAGAAACAATTGTAACGAATTCTGAACAAGGTCCTGTTATTGCCGGCACCAGTGGGGAAGTTTATGTTAATACAACCAAAACGGTTACAAGTACTGGTGCGCGGTCGGTTGGAACTTATTATCCTGAAACTGGCAACATGGCGGCAATGCGTGGTGCGAATCGGACACGTGAAGGTGTCATAATTGTGAACAACGTTAACGTGCCGGAACATCTTATAAATCCAGAACCTGTTCAACCGTTGGTGTTTAATCAGAATATTTATGGTGGGGATAAAACGATAAATGACAACAGTGGCAGCAACAGTCATAACGTGTCTAATAGTGCGAATACGACTGGGTGTCCATGTCAAAAAGAGGCATCTGCGCCGGCAAATGTCACGGTGAATATGCCTGTTCCTGTTTTGACCGAGGTAGATTCGTCCGAAGATTGCAGTTGCGAAGACGAAGTTGAAGAGATTACCGTTGTTGGCGAAGAATTGGTGTCGCGTAAGGAATTCATAGATATGATGATGGCGATGCGTGCAGAATTGGCGGCAATAAACGCGCGTTTAGATAAACTGAAAGGTAAAGATTACGAAGAAAAAACTGTTATCAAGGTTCAGCAAATACCAGTAGAACCAAAACAACACGTAATGGAAGAAGTTTTTGAAATCCGTTTTGACTTTAACAAGGCAAATATTAAACCTGAATATCAAGAACTGATTAAAAAACTGGTTGATGCAACCCAGGCAAACAAGAATATCAAGGTGTCTGTGGTTGGTCATACCGATACTTCGGGCAGCAAGAGTTATAATTACGCATTGGGTGGTCGTCGTGCCGAAGCTGTACAGAAAATGTTAATCGAATACGGTATTCCGGCAAGTCAAATTGTCGCCGTTAGTGCCGGTGAAGAAGATTTAAAGGTTCCGACCCCAGATGGTGTCCGTAATGCGGAAAATCGTCGTGTGCGTGTTGTAAAGGAGGTTTCTTATACAGAACCTGCCGAGGCGCGTATGGTACCTGTGGCGGATGTTTCTGTCCAAGAATACGTTGACAGTTGTGATGATGGCGACTGTGAAATGTAAGAAAAAAGGGTGGTCATAAAAATACTTGACAAAAGTTTTTGTTAGTATATAATGACAGCTACCAGAGAGATACTTTAAAAGAGGTATTTAATATGGCAAATGCGAATAATTTTATAAAAGGGGCTAAACAGGTACCGTTTCGTGTTGGAGCAGAAACGATGCAGAGTTTCCCTGTAAAAGATTGGTTAACGGCTTCTTTGAGTAAAATAGGGGCCTCGTTTCCGACAGGGTTCGCCAAGGGTAATGAACCTAAATAACTAACTTTGCGTTGGTTTGCCAATTCAAAACCAGAGATTTGCGCGGTGGTGCTTTGTGCCATCGTGCTTTTTTTACCAAAAAGCATTTTTTATTGGTCAAAAAGTATGGTATAATATTTGGGATAGAAGGAGAGAATAATGCCCAAAATGTTATTGTCATTGTTGATGGTATTGATACCTGTTGTATCACATGGTGCGCCGGTCAGTCGCCATTTTGAATCGAATGAACTGGATGTAAGCGCGGTGATACCTGGAACCGAAGGCATGTCGGAAATGGAAGTTATTGCGACATTAAAACATGATATAGACGTATTGGACGAAGAACTGCGCCAATGCGAAAGGAAACG
>JAZRMF010000001.1:0-445038 GCA_045647355.1 Candidatus Enterousia sp. | reverse complement strand
GTATATTTGACGTTCACCAATTGTACCCGCTGTGCCAGTGTACATTACAACCGATGTACCCGTATTTGACGTGTTTGTTCCCGCAACAGGTATCTTGGCCTGGCGTGTGGCAATTTGATTCGTGACATAGTTTACCGATGTCACCGTTTTACGCTGTGCCGGTGTTGGATCCGCCGCGAATGACGGTAATGTAATAACCGCACCCAAAATGGCAATAATTGCTATCTTATTTTGCATGATATTTCCCCCTATCATTTGTTTGTTTTCCTGTATGAATTATATCAAAATTCGGGGTGGCGACACAAGGGCAAAAAAAAAAAAAAAAAACGGTAAAAACAATGAGTTATAACGTGTTGACAAACAGATTTTTTATTGTCAACCAACATTTACGATTCGGATTTGGGTGAAAAAACTAATTCACTTGCCACGATATATGCAAAGTTTATATAATATTGTCCATGAAATTGGAATCTGATGGAATCTTGGTTGCTATGCGACCATTTGACGAAAAAAATGCCATTGCGCATATATTCACACGTGAACATGGTATGATGACGGGCATGTTGCGTGGCGCAAATGTCGCAAAAACAAACCGGCCATTGGTTGGGCAAATTGGAATCTGTTCATGGAACGCGCGCCTTGATTCCGCATTGGGGGTGTTTCATTGGGAAAGTGAAAAAAACCTGGCCGCGCCGCTGATGACAAATTCACAAAAATTGGCATATATAAATTCTATGTTTGATTTAGTTTGCACAATGTTGCCCGAACGCGAACCATATTCAACACTGTATGATAAAACGGTTGAATTATTAAATGCCCTGCCCCACGTAGATGATGCAAATGCCGAATACACTAATTGGGAAATTTGTTTAATTGGCGAATTGGGATACGCATTGGATTTAACGCATTGTTCGGGATGTGGCAAAACATCAGACCTGAATTATATATCGCCAAAAACGGCACGCGCAGTATGTGATTCTTGCGCGGCCCCATATATATCGCGCCTTTATAAAATGCCTGTGACATTAGATATTACATTAAAATTCCTTGAAAAGATTTGCGCAGATCAATGCGCAACGTTGCCAAATTCACGAAAATTAATAACCAACAAAAAAAATTAACATTTTTGTTGCACTTTCAATTTTTTTTTTGCTAAGATAACACCGTTCAACAAGCAAAGGAGAAAAAACATGTTTTGGACAATCATTGTTTTGATTATCGGCATTGCATTGTTTTTGTTCGGCGGCGCACTCGTCAAACAGGACAATAAAAAGCCTTTAACAATCGCAACGAAAGTGGTCAAATTGGTTGCTATCATTTTGATTGCTGCGTGCACATCCCGTGTCGTATTGAAAACATATTTGACACGTACAAACCCATTAATCTTGCAAGAAATGGTAACCGCTATGCAAGAACAACAAAATGCGGAAAAGAACAAAGCTGTTCGCGCATATGTTCGTTCCAACATGGGCGAAATGATTGCAGATGCACCAATTTGGGGCAACGAAGATGCAAAAAAGACAATCTTCTTGTGGTCTGACTATTCTTGCCCATACTGCCGTCGTGTTCACAGCGAATTGGCACGTGTTATGGAAGAACGCAACGATGTCCGCGTTGTCTTGAAAAACTTCTCGATCCATGGCGATTTGTCTGATGCACCTGCAAAGGCTGTTATCGCGGCAAAATTGCAAGGCAATGACAAAGCATCCGCTTTGGATAAAAAGTTGATGGAAAAAGAATACTACACCCAAGACGATATGAAAGATCGTGCAAAATTGGGCGAAAAAGTTCGTAAAAACGTTATGGCTTTGGCCGCCGAAGTTGGTTTGGACACTGCACAATTGGAACGTGATATGAAAGGACCAGTTGTCGCACGTGAACTTAAGAACGTTCGTGACTTGGCACAGAAGTTCGAAATCAGCGGCACACCGTATTTAATCATCGGTGAAAAAGCTTTCCCTGGTGCGATTCCGTATGATCAAATCATCGAAGCATTGGGCAAATAATAAAACCAAAACTCTAAAAAATCCGCCGATTGGCGGATTTTTTTTATTTCAAAAACGGCATAAAATATGGTAAAATGCTATGAAAAATCAAAGGGAACAGAGAATGTTTTTTAAACCCAATAAACATGTTTTCTCTTTAGGCACATTGTTGGCTGTTTTATGCGTATCCCCAATACGGGTATCGATGGCCAGCGAAAGCGATTTAACAAATGCGCTGCAAAACACATATACTTCCTGTGTTGGCATAGATAGCAAATTAGAATCATTAAAAAAGATGGCCGGTATAAATACTGCAATCACAGGTGTTGGTACTGGGCTTGGGGTTGGTGCAACCGCAGTCGGAATTGTAAAATCAAAGCGTGACAAAGAAATAGAAGAAATTACCGCAAAACTTGACGAAATGGGTGCAATCGAGATTAAAACCGAAGGACAATTATACGATGTCCTTGCACAATTAATGGATGAAACTGGACACGCCCAAGGCAAAGAGATGGCAAACGCACTACGTCGCGAAAAAGAACGTAAAGAACGCCAATCTAAAAAGTTAGGGAATTGGCGTACAGGGCTTTTGGCCGCCAATACTGCAACCAATATTGCCGGTGCGGTAATCGCCGCAAAAAATCGTACCGACGGTGATTTGCAATCACACATAGACCGCTGCAAATCATCACTATCTCAGTTAAGTAGAATCAAAATTCAGGCTGAATTAGAAGGTATCGATACATCCGAAGCAAGCGCCATTTTAAACGCATGTAATGGTTTTAATTCCATAGATTTATCAAAAATAAATAACCGCGCGACAGGTGCCATGGCGGCAAGTACTGTTGGGGCTGTTACGGGTTTAACCGGCACAATAACAAGTGCGGCCGCAAACAGTGACAGTATCCGTAATGACAATTCTGATTCTGGGAAACAGCGTGAAAAAAATCTTAATACCGCGTCAAATGTTTTGGCGGGCACATCCACAGTGGCATCTGCAACCGCAACAATATTTAATGCGACACAAATCAAGGCTATCAAAGATGTCGCGACCGTTGCTACAACATGTACAGGGGTTTTACAATGAAATATGTAATGCTTGCCATCATATCATTACTAACATTTACGCATTCACATGCTTTTGCGGATGGTGATCCATCTTCGTTGATGGTATTTGAGGTAGGTGGCCAAAAATACTATATTCAAGATCACACTGTGTTGCAAACTCTCATGAACGACAATACCTGCATACAACACGTTGCAAATGGCGAAATTGATAAAATATACGATTTATTGTACAAATCGTGCCAAGAATTAGTCATTCAAATGAGGCACGACGCAGACATTATTACAGAAAACTTGTCAAAAGTAAGTCAAAGGCAAATACAAAAACAATACAATAAAACGGGCGACGCGCATCAGGCGTATCAAGATTGCTTAGTCGACGCAGAATCCATACAAAGGGTTTTAAAGAATCCGGACGTTCTTGGCCAACGCCAGTATAGAAAAAAAACACATACATTGACATTCATGGCAAACATTAACGAATGTATCAAAAACATTCAGATAACCCCTCAGGCAAACTATGCAACATGTTCCATATCTCGAACACCTAGTGTTCCTGACCAAAAATATATTGAAAACTTAATGGATTTAAATTCAACATACGTTAATAAAAAATTCTCATTTGATCTGTATTTTACCCCCAACTTTACTACCAACAAAGTTCTAGTGTTTAATGGCAATGTATTGGTGGCCTGTGAAGACGGCAACCCAAAATTTATGGTTAAACCCGCATTTTCCGGTCGCGATGAATGTCATGACGGCCAATACCAATCGTTTACTGGTATGGGGGGCACACCGAACGGCATCTATATCGTTGACAAAAATGGAATTGAACCAATGTCGCGAAATCATGAGTTATGGGGCGGATATCGCATCCGGTTATGGCCGGCCAACGAAACAGATACACATGGCCGAACCAGTATGTATATCCATGGTACTTCAACGGAAGGAAAAACAGAATCCGCCGGGTGCATCAGCCTTGGGATGAGCATAACAGATTTTATTAATCAAAACTTTATTACAGGAACCGTACCCGTAGTTGTAAATATAGGAACCGTCTATGAAGACTGGTTAAAACAAGGCACAACACTCCCCACCGCCGGCCCAGGAACCTCCAATTGGCGCGAAACCCTTCTTCCGATGGACCCCAGTATGAGACCATTTGGAATGGACCCATTAACCCCCTAATATGCAAATTTAAAAAAATCCGCCAATCGGCGGATTTTTTTATTTGTGTTTTTGCATCTCTTCGACCAACTTTGGATTGTATTTCGTTTTTCCGGTTATAATTCCTACTATCAAACCTTCCAAATCAGGATTCCTATTCAATACAGAATTTATTACATTGGAAACATCCGACACGGTACGCCATATTTCACGTTCACGTGCGGCCATATTTTTCATACTGATTGCACCCAATTTGGCATCCAATGCTACCCCCAGGTCTACGACACTTTCGCGATCTTCTTGGGTCATGTTTGCAATAATCAAATCAGCGGCATCACGCAAACATTTATCTTTACACTTTGAAGTATCAATACGAAACTTGCGTGCATAACGTTTCATCACGGTTTCCATGAAACGTTTGGCCTCTTCTTTTGTACCCATAACCGCCAATTCGCCAAACACCAAATACGCCAAGATTGCGAATACCCCTGGGCCAATCAAATCACGAGCAAAACCTTCCTTGCGTTCACGGCACCATTCTTCTTTGAAATCCACACCGTAATCTTTATAACTGTTCCATAACAGACACGTGGATAACAATAATTCAAAAGTTAATAGCCCACCAAATACTATACCTGCCCATTTTGCACCATTGCGACGGAGATCCGGTTCCGCCTTGTTGGCATATTGACGTGACATACGTTTTAAATTCTTTTGCATACAAATTACCTCTTTGTCATCTTATGTTATAATAAAAAATATATTTGTCAACACATGTGTTATTATTGATGCCCCACACCAAGGCATTAGTCTTTTAATAATTGTTTGATTTTTCGGGTTAATTTTCGTCCACCCCATTCATTACAGTGGTCTGGGTTGCAGAAATCTGCCCCGCCAAAATCGGCGTCATGTTGAAAATTCAACAAATGAACATCCTTGTTGTGTTTCAAAAAGTTAAAAAGTTCAAAATGCAGTTTGTTATCCGCCGGCAAACAATTCAGATAATCTTGCCTGTATGGTGGCAAAACGACATAAACATTGTGCTTATGCTGTCGCGCCAAATCCACAATTTTGTGCCCAAGTATTGAATTTGATTATTATTGCGCACGGCGTTCTTGAGGTGCCCTGTGGCAATTTTTTCCGCCGTATCTGACGCACCAGGAATATAAAAAGATTTTCCACGGTAATTTTTCGGCACCGTAATATCCGCCATTAATTTTTCTATATTTTTTATAACCCGGGCGTCTATGGGATACATTTCGCATGCGTAATCAATGTCATACAAAAACTTGTACGGCACACAATGTAAACAGTTTTTCGTTTTTTCCAATTGCAAACCAGGATGAAAAACACTCCAAAATACCAACACATTTTTCAAATTGCGCCCATTATGTTCCACCACATATTCGTATAATTTATACATACGATATAAATCTTGGGAAGAATTAGATAAATTACATTCGTCTATGGACGGTATAAAAGCATCGCGACCATGCGAAGATCCAACAATCAATGTCTTTAATTTTTTGCAATTATTCAGCGCCCGAAATGTATACACGTCTCTGCGATAGTCAGGAATCTGACTTTTGTTAAAATAAGAAAAAACTTTTATTCCACAGAAATAAATATCTCGACAGCCATTTGGCAAACGCGTTTTAGCGAATATTTTCATATTTATCACTCTTATAACTTACCAATGATGATATCACAAATGACGTCCCAATGTCAAAACACATTGACTTTTACGGCGATTTTTGATATAATATGCGCACAGATGGCGATGGATGTATGTCGCCGTTTTTTTATGTGCTTGAACTTATGTTCGGGCTTTTTTTATTTAATATTAAACAAAGAAAGGATAAACAATGGCAAACTCACAAACATTTACGGGGGATGGAACAACAACAGTATTTTATTTTACATTCCCCTTTTTTGGGACCAACGATATACACGTCAGTATTAATAATATTGAAACACATGATTTTACCGTTACCCCAACCGCGACACCAAATGATGCCGACGTACAATATACGGGGGGCAGCATAACTTTTGCAACCGCCCCTGCGAATGGCAAAACCATCAAAGTATGGCGGCATATTGAATTGGCGCGACATATTGACTATCAGCCAACATTACAACCACAATCGTACCAACTAAATCAGGATTTTAACCAGTGCATGGAAATCTTGAAAGAACAAAGCGAAAATATCAGTAATATATTATCATTAGAATACATCCCAGATGTTTCGGCTTTATTGGCGGAACTGGGGTCCATCCGCGAAGAAATGGATGATTTCATAACCGAAGACGACCTGCCCGATTTAACAGATTTGAACACTACGGTTGCTGGGCACACAACGGCCATCAACACACTGAACGGATATGATTATGTTGTTGAATCGCAAATGCCAACTGCAGATAACAATTACACATGGTATCGCAAATACAAAAGCGGATGGATTGAAATGGGCGGCCAAAAAGTAACAAACGGCGGTAACGCAACCGCGGTCACTTTACCGGTTACAATGGCAGATATAAATTATAATATCCTGATTCAGGGGCGCACAAGTTCGGACGGATACGAAAATGCCTCATGGCAAGTTATGCCTGTGAAAACCGCAACTTCGCCACAAACCACAACCGGATTTTATGTTCAGGCATCAATAACCGGATATAATTTAACGTTTTATTGGCGTGTGGCGGGCATAGCAGCCAACAATTCATAACACAATCGTAACAAACGCAACGGCCGTTTCGCGCGTATGCGATATTGAAACCGATATCTCGGCATTTTTGAACTTTGCATTGGGGGCAAAATATGGCGCCCCCAATGCATCGTGTTCAAGACAAAAATCATGATATTCCATATCGGTAACGACACCAGATAATGCCTTGGACAATGCCTCCTTGGCACAATATATTCCGCAAAAATGTTGTTCAGGAAAAGATTTAGACCGGCAATATTCTATTTCGGCATCTGTAAAAATTGTGTGGAAAAAATCTTCATCGCGATTCAAAAAACGCGACACACTTTCAATATCAACGCCATTTTTTATCATTCAACGGTTCCCACTTTTTCGGCCGGATTTCCAATCATATACGCATTATCTTTGCACCCACGATACACACACGATAACGGCGCAATTTTATTATGATTTCCAATTGTTGCGTGCGCCAAAATTATTGCATTTGTACCAACTATATTATCATTGCCAATTTTTACATCGCCCAAAACCTGGCTGCGTGGTCCAAAGAAATTAAAATCTCCAATTTTGGAATCATGCCCGACAACGACATCCCCATTAAACAAATTGCCATTTCCGATTTCAATATCGGTGCATTCCGTTAAAACTGTTCCAATGACACAATTTCCAACGCCAATATTCATCGCAGCGGGGGTATTAGTTACCGGTACGAACAAATTATCCAACCGCCCCCCAACCGCCAAAATATCATCATATATCTTGCGACGCAGTTCCGGGTACCCCGCCCCAATTACACAGTAATCATCGGGGCCGAATTTCATCTTGGACAAATCACCAACAAACAAATTGTTTAATTCACCAAAATCAACGACATATCCATTGTGGCCAACCAATCCCCCAAGTTCTATATCGGCACCCAACATAATATTCCAGCGAACATACTGGACTAATTCCTTGGCAAAGCCATTTCCGCCGACAATGAATATTCGTTTTGTCATTATAATTCACCCCCGCAATCGATGACATAATTTTGCGTAGCAATCCATTTCGCATCATCAGATAATAAATACACTATCATATTTGCGACATCTTCGACTTCCCCAAACCCAAGAGGATAATTTGGTTCTCTTTCCGCCACATGCGAATCCGCGTTCAACACCATCGGGGTTTTAATATCTGACGGGGATACAGTATTTACCCTGATGCCAAATGGTGCAACCTCGCGCGCCAATGCACGCATAGACGCGATTAACGCAGATTTAGACCCACTATATTCAATCATCCCACGATGATTTGTTAATGCAGCAATTGATGCAATCGCAACCAATGCCGCACCACGACCGGTATTATTACGGCGGTCAACGAAGCCTTTGGCCAACATCATTGGCGCAAAGTAATTACAATCAAACATTTGTTTAACACTGGCATAATTCACCATTTGCATTGGGCTAACACGACTAATACCGTGGCAAAGTGCCATACCGCGAAACTTGCCATATTTTTCACGCAAAGATTTTACATACGCCGGCAAACCATCAATATCGGCGGTCACATCCAATTCTTCAATAAAACAATTTTCGGGATGTGCACATTTATTTTTGGTTTCTTGCAGCCTTTCTTGATTACGTGCAACCGCAATAACAGTTGCCCCCAATTTATTCAGCAACAACGCGACACCCGCCCCCAGGCCGGATGAAGCCCCAGTTACAATGAATTTATCATCGGCGGTAAATGTTATCATTTGATGTTATCCCCCGCCAATGCGATTAAATCGGCAACCGTTTTCAAATTTCCCAACATATCCAACGAAATAGAAACGCCAAAATGCCCCTTGAAATAAGACATTGTTGCCATTTTGGATAATGAATCCCATTCGTCTAAATCTGCCAAGACGGTTGATTCATCAACTGGCTCTTCACGTTGCAGGACGTCTTGGAATGCTTCTAAAAATTCTGTTTTCGTCATTTTTTGCTCCTTTATATTTTAATGTTGTTCTGTGGAAAGTTTATTTTCCCAATATTTTATATACTCATCACGTGTCATGAACCAATCTGGTTTGGTCCAATCGGACACCCCCAATAATTTGACACGCGAATCAAGCGTAATTTGCATACTTGCCACCGCCAGTCCATTTCCAAATGCACTGCACAGTATCTTGTCACCATCGGCGACCCCGGCATCACGCACAACCGTATTCAGCGTGGTTGGAATTGAACACATTGTGTTATTACCGTATGTTTCAAATGCGTAATATGGTGCCTTGTCAAATGGGAAACCTGATTCTGCCGCCACCGATTGAACTATCTGTTTGTTTGCCTGGTGCAAACACAAGAACTTTATATCACCTTCGGTCGTATTAGACAGTTCCATCAATTTCTTGATACTTTGTGGGACCTTGGAAATTGTAAAATCAAAAACAGCGATTCCATCCATATATCCACCAAACACGGTTGTATAATGCCCTGCCGGTGTTTGCACTGGGTTATCCAACAAATCATTAAACAACTTTCTATCTTCTGGATTCCTTTGCAATATCACACAATGCGCCCCAGATATTGGTGTAATAATTGCCTCGAACCCATCGGAATATACCGCCATATCAAAATAAATTGGTGCCGCGTTTTCATCATATTCCAACAATGTCGCGCAACCCGCATCACCAAACACCGGCGCAGAAATACGATTTTTTGGGTCGATACCAACACTTGGGGTATCCGCCGCCAACAACAAAACGCGTTTATGTGCGCCACTGGACACCATCTGCGCCGCGGTCCACATACCATACACCCATGCGGGACATCCCTGGTTCACGGTTAAAACCGGACAATCGGATGGCAAGTTCAATTTTTGATGTATCCAAAACGCCGTTGACGGTTGCGACCAGTCCTGGCGTTGGGCCATATAAACCAACGCACCAATAGAATTCCTGTCGATATTCGCACCTGCGAATAACTTTTCAGCGGCATCAATCGCATAGTATGCCGGCGACACTTCTTTATCAGACACGCGACGTTTATAGAACCCGACCATTTTCCGCATACGATCAATTTTCTTCACATTGTTATCGTAATATTCGGCCTCGTCATAAATATTTATCTCTTTTGACGGCACCACCACCGATTGCGCCACCATTCTAACATTATTAAACTTGTACCCAGACATTATTTTTTCCCTTTCAATTAAAACTATTTACAGCACGCTATTATAACCATTGTAAAAACAACAAGCAACAATATTATGCACACGCCAATCAATCTGTTAAATCCGTGCTTGTACATTGTCAATTTCTGTTGCATTCTTTTTACATCGAATCCGTTTATACGCCGAACTGCCGCATCCCAGATTTCAGGATAGTTTTTACGAATTATTTCTATTTTATCCATCTGGTTTGTGTGCATAAATGCGGCAATTCCCCCCGCCGCCAAAAACGCCATATCGTTTGTATAATCATAATTGAATTGCGCCATCGCAGATTTATAAAACTCAAGCCCAGGCATCACCGTTTTTACAAACCAATCATCTGTTTCGTTTGCACCGGTCCACACCCCCCCAGAATTACGACGATACACCGCCATAATATCTGGTAAATAGCCAATTTTTCCAACCTGGGCATGCAACATATGCAAATACCAATCACCCGGCAAAATACAATCTGGGAATAATTGCTTACACTCGTCACGCCACCGATACATTACAGAAACAGTTGACATAAAATTCCGTTTTAATAAATCTGGCAATTCCAACGTCTGTTGTTTTGATTTATGCCATACAGTAGCAGGTTTACGCCCATCATCCCAAATTACACGCACAGGATGAAAACAAATACTGTAATCAGGGTGCGCATCCAAAAAATCGACCTGTTTTTGCAGTTTATGCGGATCCGTCCAATAATCATCGCCTTCGCACATTGCGACATATTCACCACGAATAAGTGGCCACATGTGATTTTTCCAAATGTTGATACCGCGCGACCATTGGTTTTCCGTTTGCAATATAGGTTTTATTATATCTGGATACTTTTCTGCATATTCTCGAATTATCTTGGCCGTTCCATCGGTTGATGCATCGTCATGCACCAAAACCTCAAACGGGAAATTCGTTTGTTGGGTGACGAATCCATTCAAGCAATCGCGAATGAATTTTTCTTGATTATATGCAAGGCATAAAACAGTAACTTTTACTTTTTCATTCATTTGATACGTACCCCTTGGAACCATTACTGTCCCATGTTACATTTGTTTTTACAATTTTTCCCGGGTTCCCAGCAATCACAGAATGTTCTACATCAAATTTCCCAGAAACCACCGCCCCCCCAACCAACGATACAATCATTTGGGATTTGAGTATTTTTCAATATGGTTGCATTTGCACCAACCCATACATGATCACCAATACGCATATTTTTCACTTTATTGATGATTTTCCCGGTATCTATATCAAACATAGGATGTGAATCTGTGTGATACAGTGTCACGTTAAATGCGAACATACAGTTCTTGCCGATATGTATTTTGGCTTTTGAATTTTTAATTACAATATTTGTTGATTCAAAAGACGTATTTTTACCAATCTTGACCTCGCAATCATGAACAGGGCCAAAATTCATATGGTTTTGCCCAATTACCATATCAATTCGCCCACCATAAACATTGTCATCAATATATATGGCATTATCATCACCAAATATAGAGATATTCATCGTGGCATTCACAGTATCTTTGATAACAATCGTATTGTTTTTGCCGACAATATTCAAATTGATACGCCTTAACTTTCCATGTGGAAAGCGCAGGGTATTATTTTTGAACATTTGAATCTTTTGCTTATACTCTTGACTTTTACAGCGATTGAACAAGGCCATATACAAAATATACTTTAATAAACACTGGCGTTGGGATTTCATGCGGCCACCACCCCTTTGATAATCTGGCAAATTCGATTTATATCATCATCCCCCAGGCCCACATACAACGGCAAACACGCGATACGTTTAGAAATATCTTCGGATATTGGACATGGCGCACCATTTACATACGGCAACGTATTCAATGATGGATAAAAATACCGACGCGGGAAAACATCTGCCGCATTCAGCGCCGCCAAAACCCGTAATAATTCATCTTCACTTTTAAATACCACCGGATAATATCCATAATTATACTCTAAATCACTCTGCTTTTTTGGACGTTCAACAACACCCTTCAGCAATTCATCGTATGTATCACAAACGCGTTTACGGTCCGCTATAATATCATTGACATACGGCAAATTGGCCAATCCCATCGCCGCATGAAATTCAGACTGCTTTGCATTTATACCCAACATATAATATGTTTCATAATGATGCCCAAATCGCCGTTGCAAATCCAGTTTATCAGATACATGCTTATCATGTACTATGCAGGCCCCACCTTCGATGGTGTGAAACAATTTAGTCGCGTGAAACGAACACGTGGAAATATCCCCATACGCCAACAAAGATTTCCCTTTATACCGCGCACCAAAGGCATGCGCCCCATCATAAATAACCTTCAAATTATGTTTTGTTGCAATTTGTTCTATTTTTTCAATATTGCACGCATACCCAAACACATGCACGGCCATAATCGCACGCGTGTTTGGTGTTATGGTCTGCTCTATTTTATCAACATCAATGGTAAAATTATCTGGTTCAATATCAACAAACCGTGGGGTACAACGTTGCCATAAAATACTAGATGTAGTTGCCACATATGAAAACGGTGTTGTTATAATATCACCATCATTTATATCCAGTGCCGATAAAGCCAACTGCAAAGCAACCGTCCCATTTGTGACATAATGCAGATTTTCCACACCCAAAAATCCGGATAATTTTCGTTCTAATTCCTGGACCAGGGGCCCCTGGTTTGTCAAAAAACAGCGTTCAAAAATTCCGGCAACATATTCGTTGTATTCCGCAATTGGTGGCATAAAAGATTTTGTTACATATATAGACACGGCAAACCTTGGAATATTCTAAATATACGCCCATATAAAGTCAAATATTTTTTGTATCGGTGGTCCATAAAAACCTATTTTTCAAAATCACTTTTATTTGGAAAACGTTCTGCCAAAAAATCTGTATTTCCTTGCAATATTGTTACGTCATTTTCGGGGGCGTCATTTATACAAAAAGTTGGCGCATATTTTATCACAGATTTTACTGCGGTCGCATCCGTACAAACAATATTAGACCGACGAATGCCAAACCAATGAACAATATTGTAAATAGCATTTAATATGTTGTGCCGGCCATATTTTGCCGCATGCGCATGTATAAACCGCGCCCGTTTTGTGACAAAATCATACATATTCATTGTCCAACGCTGTATTTCATCATTGGTCCGAAATTTATTAAAAATCTGCTTGTCAACCTGCTCTTTTAATTTTGGATGATTTCGACATTCAATCCACGATGATTTGATGTATGGGTCAATACCATGCGATGGGCGAATGTTATACATTTTTATACCGAACATATCGTCAATATATTTGGCAGACAGTGCCAATGTTTGTGTATACCCATCCAACATTGATTTCCATTGGTCAAAAGGAACCGATGCATCATAAGCATTCTTGGAATAACGAAACTTTGCGCGCCCACGACGATCAAAGAAAAATGATGGTGAAACACGTTTATTAAAAAACGTATCATCATTCATAACTATAAAATGTTCTGATAACCCAGGAATATTTGGGATACACATTTCAATTGCCGTTGCATTAAATGTAGGTAACGCACCAGATGGGAAAATTTGTTCATGTGGAACAATCGTAATTTTCGGGTGATTTGTATTCAGCCATTTTGGCACCTGGTTAAATCCAGTTATTATATAAATATGATTTACCCACGGCACATATTCGGCGACACTGCGCAAAGAATACATAAATTCGCCATTATCCCGAAACCGTTCTTCGCCCGCGACCCCAACATACACTGGTTTTTGCCCTTTGACCTGTTCAAACCATTTATCTTTTTCCGCACACCATGTTTTATCAGAACCATCAACCCACAAATAGACAATGTCTATTGGAAACGGGCATTTAGTTTTTTCTATTTTTGTATAAAGATTTTTTTTACCTTTCATCACTGAAAAGTTCTAACATAATGTGAGATAAAAGTCAAATAATCTGGTTGTTTTTATATCAAAAAAAGCCCCGACAAAATCGGGGCAAAACGAACATCAAAACAAGATACACTAAAAACCTTATTCTGAAACTTCTGTGGCGTCTGTCGCGTCCGCTTTTGCTTCTTCTGCGACTTCGGCTTTTGCTTCTTCTTTTGGTTCTTCTTCTGTCTTTTCTTCTTCAACTTTCTTGGTTCCAAATGTCAAAACTTTACCCGCAACCAATGCTTCGATTTCGTCATTGGTACGTGCAACGTAAACTTTGATTGGAACAATTACATCTGGGTGTAATGCGATTTTTGTATCAAACGCACCAATCGATTTGATTGGAGAACCCAACATAACCTGGGCTGAAGAAATTTCGACATTTGCAATTTCTTTCAATGTACGTGCGATATCGCGGCTGGACACAGAACCATACAATTGACCTGTATCACCGGCCTGACGAATCATATACATCTTGGCGTTTTTCACCGCATCAACCTTGGATTCGGCTGCTTTCTTGGCGGCTTCGTGACGTGCCTGCAATTCGGCTTTTTGGGCTTCGAATAAAGCGACATTTTCACGTGACCAACGCAACGCCTTGTTGTTTGGCAACAAGAAATTACGTGCGAAACCTGTTTTAACCTCTACGGTATCGCCAATATTACCCAAACGTGTAATTTTTTCTGTTAAAATAACTTTCATTTTATCTGTCCTTATTGTTGTAAGTTAGGGATAATCCCAAATATTTTTATTAACCGATGTTATTGCGCACAAATGGCAACAAACCCAAATGACGTGCACGTTTGATTGCACGTGTCAACAAACGTTGATCTTTCTGGGAAACACCACTGATACGACTTGGAACGATTTTACCACGTTCTGTGATATAGTGCCCCAACATTTTAACATCTTTATAGTCAATAACCTTGCCCTTTAACGGGTTAGATTTTTTACGATAGATTGCTGCACGAACTGCCATTATTCTGCCTCCTCGGTATTCTTTTTCATCATGATAGATGGACCATCTGCCAATTTTTCGACACGCACGTTCAAGAAACGAATAATATCTTCGTCAATACGGCAACGGCGTTCCAATTCGGCAATCGCGGTACCAGGCATTTCTACGTTCATCATAACATAGTGTGCCTTGCGATTTTTACGAATAATATAGGCAAGATTTTTCAATCCCCAGAATTCTGTGGATTTCACATCACCCTTTAATTCTTTGATAATACTTGCGTATTTGTCCGCTTTTTCTTTAACCTGCGGTTCGGTCAAATCCTGGCGAAACACCAGAACACTTTCATAGTAAGCCATTTTATTTCCTTTGGTTTATATCAGCCGTGACCACCATGGCCACAGCAGGAACAGACGCAATTATTACAAAATATTATTAAAAATCAAGCATTTTTATTATGAACCCACTTAAAAATGTGGTATAATGTTGCAAACGAAGGAGAGATTGATGTCAGATAATGATAGCACAGAAACAAAAAAACGCTTTTACGGTGTTTCTGACGAAGAAGCATTGGCTGCACGCCTGCAACGTATTGCCCGCGAACAAGAAGCAGACCTTTTACTTAAGTCGGCACAGGCCATACGCGAAAACGGCACAGATATGCGGGGAATCAAAACACCGCTTCTTGACAGGATGCGCAAAAGACGCGAAACATTCTCACTTGTTACACAATGGCTTACCGTACTAAGCGTAGGGGCCGCCATGGCATCGAGCATAATGTCAATGGCACAACATAACAGTGGCACACCACTTAAAGAAGTTATACGCCAAGAAAAAGAAGGAATACCATTTGAATACGAAGACGATTTTGATACTTCTAAATACTTGAAGCAGTTGGCAATAATTATGGCACCCGCAATATTTACAATATGCCTTTACATCGGTTATAGAAAACGCGGGGGCGAACATGAGCAAGCCGCCGCAGACGCTGCAAACTTTATGCTGGATTGGGCGGAAATGGGCGCAGATTATGCGATTAACCCAGAAATGCTTAAAAACATAATGAGCGACCGTTTCGCACGCGATGTCATAGCCGGAATGTCCGAAGGCGAAGCATTATGGTTTGAAATGTTATTGGAGGGCAATGTTGAAGTTGCCGACAGCCCGGCATTCAAAAACATGGCCATTACGATTATGCAAAATTACCTTACAGCACACCCCGAAGCCATCGTAAAGCTTTTGGAAAAATACGATCGTGATACAGTAACGGAACTAATGCCAGCATATGTTCCGCAATCCAGGTCATATGGCGGTTAAATAACAAATATGATAAAATTCTAACAACAAAAAAAACAGGAGATAAAAATATGTCAAACGATTTTTTAACAGGATTAAAGAAGATGCAGGAACAAATGAAAAGGGGGCCGTCATCTAGAAGAATGCGCAGAACTTCAAAAAAGCTAAAAGAAATCGTCCTTGCTATATCCGTTATGTGTGGCATTGGTGCCGCGGGTCATACCATTCTTTGGGGGGCTGCGCACGGTGATTCTTCGGCGGACCGCGCACGTCGCGAAGAACTTAATCGTCGCCATGAAACCGACCCTTCATGGCAAGAGATTGACGAACCAGACACAGAAATAAGCAAAGAAGATTGGAACGATTATCTAAGAGGATTAGCATTTATCTTGGCGCCCGCGCTGCTTATGACATGCATATACATTGGCCACAAAGCTTTAATCGCGAGACAAGAAAAAAGAGAGAACAATGCGATATACGTGGCAGCCCAACGCAGAAAACAAGCATTATCGGAAATCGGCGCCGAATTAGAAATTGACGAACGACAAATGCAGAAATTAATAAAGTTAGTTCCGGAAATGATTGAAGAAATGCCAGACGAACAAGCAGTATGGTTACAAATGTTAATAGAAGGCAACGTTGAAATTGCCGACAACCCAGAATTCAAAAAGATGGCCACCACTGTTCTGCAGAATTATTTGGCAAGCCATCCTCAGGTAATTGAACAACTGGTTGCAAAAATTGACATGGATAACACACACAGTGAAGTCCAAGGATATACCACATTAAATAACGGTAACGAAATAGGACGTTAAATAAAAAATCCCGAAGAATCTTCGGGATTTTTTATTCACTCTCTCTCGCTTATTTGTTTGTTAACTTTAATTCGATACGGCGGTTCTTTTGCATACTCGCCTTGTCGGTGCCCAATTCAATCGGGTGCATATCGCCGAATCCACTGGGGACCAGACGATTTGCCGACACACCATCACGAACAAGTTCATTCATAACCGAACGCGCACGCAAGATGGATAATTGCATATTATCCGCATAGGCGCGATTACCTGGTACCACCGGCTTTCTATCGGTGTGGCCATCGATACGAATAATCCACTTCACATCAGTCGGGATTTTAGATTCCAACCCTTTGATAACATTAGATATTAATCGGACTTGGTTTTTACCTTCGGCCGACAATTTGTACGAACCCGTTTGGAACAAAATATCACTTGGGACGATGAAACGGTCGCCATCTTCTTGGACAGACAACGTATCGCCCAGCGCCGTTTTTATCGAACGATAGAAATCAGATTGATATTCCTTCATGGCCTGTAATTCGGCAACCTTGTCCGCCAAAGCCTTGTTAAGGCGGGTCGACATTTCAACATATTTGACCTCTTGTTCTTTGACAGACTGTTCTGCAACCGCCAATGCCTGGGTTAACTTATCCAATTCTTCTTTGTATTCTTCGTCATACTGGTCTAATTTTTCGGCCTGTAATTTAACAGTTTCTTGCAATTCGGCCTGTTTTTTCGCCAAGGTTTCCGCCAATTCATGCTGGGCATTTTGCGCGTTTTCCAACTGTGCCGTTAATTCGGCCACCTGTTGTTTGGTGGCATCGCCCTGCTCTTGCAGCGCACTAACCTTGTTTTCATATGCCGTAATTAAATCAACAATAGATAAATCTTTGGATTCCAAATCGGTCTGCGCAGATTCCAAACTGGCGCGCGCCTGAATCAGCAGACGTTTAGCCTCTTCTTCATCGATTTTCATTTGGCGAATTTGTTCGCTTTGTTCCGCATTGGTCTGTTTCAATTCCGCGATAGTTTTGACCCCAGTTGATTTATTAAACACACTGGTCGTTGTCCACAGAAACACAAACACAATCAGCAAGAATATCAATATGATAACCAGATTTGAAAACAAATCTACGAATGCCGGCCATGTGTTCGTTTTATCACGAAATTTAAAATTAAACATAGTCTTCCCTCTCTCGGTTTTTTTATTTTTATTCGAATTCGTCTGACACGATGTATTCCACATCATCTTCTATGCGTTTCAGCGAATTTATAATCTTGTCCATATTATCCTGCATCTTGGACAAAGTCTCGCTTTCTGGGCGCGAAACACTTGTGCGACGCGCCAAGTATTCTTCCAATTCATGCAGAATTGCACCCTGGGCCATGTTAACCTGTAATGCCAAGAATCCAACAACCAAACTGCCCCCCAGGCCCAACAGCGAACTTGTAAACGCGGTCGCCATACCGCCCAACGGTTGCGACAGGCCAACCTGCATCGATTGCAAGACACTTTCATCATTAAGGTTCAGATTTCCAATCAACGTTGCAAAACCGCCAACCGTCACAATCAATCCCCAAAATGTCCCCAGCAACCCCAAAAATATCAACGTATTTGTAATATATCGAATTGAATCACGATCATCTTCGAACCGAATCATAACCATATCCAAGATACTGCGCAGACCACCTTCGGTTAATTTATTTTGGTGTCCGCGCAACATTATTGCCACAGACCGCAACAACCCAGGCGCCACCCGCGACGGATTACGACCATTTTTATACGCGGCCAACCATCTGTGTTCAGGCAACAGCGCAAAAATCTTGATAAAACAAAGTATCATTCCAAACAGTGTCGTGCCAATAATCACACCATTAAGGTATATGTTCGCCGTCGCGATTTCAAAAAAAGTACGATAAAAGAATATAATAACGCATAGAACAAACGCCGTAAAAAGCGCCATTTTATTAAGGTTTCCGTGAAAACTGCTCATGTATATTCCCCCATTACAATTCAATGTTAGTAAATTTTGCAATCTTGTGTCAATAGAGATTATTTGTAACCAAAACGATTTCATTTAGTCTTGACTTGATACAATTTAGTGCTAGGATACCCAATAGAAAAAAAGGATATATAAATGAACCCACGCAGAAAAAGACGTCAGGCAATTCGCTTTATTGAAAATATGATTATGAACGGCAACATTAAAATTGAATCCAATCCCGACTCTACCAAGTTGATTAATGGATGCCCGGAACAGGTTGACAGTTATGATATCTATCCCAAAACTGGTGATTTCTTGGCAATCGCCCCAAAGTGGTTTGGTGGACAAAACATCGCGGTTGTTTCTTTGGTTAGAATGGATGATGAGCTATTTTTCCCTGATTTTGCATTGGAAATAAACCATAACGCGTTTGATATTCCTGCACGGAAAGCGCGTTGGTTATACGACCAGGTTGAATCTGCAAAAAAACAGTCCTCACAACAACCGGTAAAAACGATGTAATTTTCGCATCATACCGATGAAAATCGGTATCTAGTCACTCACTGCGAGAATGAAAAGACCCCGTGTTTCCACGGGGTGACGTATCAATATTTATAATTTTTTCATTGCCGAAACATCAACTTCTATCATGGACGAACCGTTTCTGTCCACTTCGCCCCAGACTTCGATAAAATCATTTGGCGAAACCGTCATCCCATTCCAATCTTCTTCGTCAATTTCCAAATTGATGGTGCCCGTCGTATCTTGGAACACATAGGAATTTTCGCCATTTTTCCGCAAGATATATCCTTGGATAATAACCGGCGCATTATCAGACATGCCACGTACCTGCTCTACGGTTACGACCTCCATCATATTGTTTGTGTTGTTTGCTGTATTATTTGAACCTGCGTACGCACCCGCAGACACAATAACGCCCATAATTGCAATCATTGATATTTTCTTCATTGTTTTTTCCTTTGGTTATGGTTTTCGTGTTTTTAACACGATTCCATTATACCCCAAAAAACCAACGAAATATTTAGGTATGGTTTCGGCATATATTATGACAGATACGCTATCAAAGATATTCGTGCAATTTTGCACCGTTCTGCGTCAGCCAACGCCGCGCGCGTTCAACCCCAAAACCGTAAAGTTCGCGAACCTGGGCCCAGAATTCTGGTGAATGATCCATGTGTTTTACATGTGACAGTTCATGCATAACCACATATCGCATAACATCGTATGGCGCAAATGCCAACCGCCATGAAAAAGACATCGTTCCTGTTGTTGAACACGACCCCCAACGCGATGACGTATCACGCAGACATATTCGCCGCGGCCAAAAATCGCGCGGTGTGCGCCGTATCAGATTTTTAATTTCTTTTAACAATTCGGCCTTGATAAAATTGCGTGTGCGACTTTCAATCATCTTTTCTTCGCCACCAACAAACAGCGTGTAATTACCATTACTGTTCAAAACAAAATTGTTGGCGCGTATCGTACCGTCATGCACGATTGTTACCGTTTTATCCAAAAACTCTATTGTATCGCCAGATGTCAGGTGCCGCTTTTGCGGCGCATTTTTAAAGAACCGTTCCAACCACCGCCGTTTCTGTTCAACAAATTTCATCGCCGCCGCATTCGATGATAACCATGGTCGCGATATCGCAATATGACGGTCGTCACCCGCATGCGGACGCAAAGTAATATTACGCAACCCGCGACGTACGGTTATCTCGATTGGAATCGTTTCACCCCACGAAGTTATGAATTCAAAATCTGCCATGTTTCATCTTGGCTTTTATCGCCGCCACTATTTCATCTGTATCAAAACCGTATTCACGGTACACCATATCACCCGAACCCGAAAGTCCAAAATTATCTATGCCAATTACATCATCGGCAAATTCAAACCAACCGGCGGTCGCGCCCGCCTCTATCGCGATTACATGCCCACGCAGTATTTCTTGTTTATATGCCGCATCATTATGACGGAAATGTGCCACAGACGGGATACTTGCAACCTGGACCCCGCCACCCAAGCGCCGTGCAACCGCAATCGCCAATGGGACTTCGGACCCGGTGGCAACCAACGTTAAACGAATTCTGCGCGCCCTGGATTTATAAATAACATATCCGCCCGCATCGATATATCCATACGCAACACTTTCTATGCGTGAAATCTTTTGCCGCGACAAAATAATACACGATGGACGCGTGACCTCGGACAATGCGGTGCGCCATGCCCACAACATTTCTGTCATATTGCATGGACGGAAAACGTTCATATTCGGAATCAAACGCAAACCCGCGATTTGTTCAACCGGTTGATGTGTCGGACCATCGGGACCAACGGCGACACTGTCGTGTGATAAAACATACACAACTGGCAACCCAGACAACGCAGACAGGCGCATCGCGCCACGCATATAATCACTGAACACCAAAAATGTCGAACCAATCGCGCGCACGCCTGCGTATGCCAAACCGTTCATAATCGCCGCCATTGCATGTTCGCGCACACCATAATTTATATAGTTCCCCGAAAAATCACCCGCCGTTATATCACGCACAGAATCAACATGCACGTTAGTATTGAAACCCACATCTGCACTGCCCAGAATTGCATTTAATCCACGATGCACCATCTTGCCCAGGCACAGCCCCGACATTTCACGTGTCGATATAAAATGCGGCGCATCGGGCAAACTGATATTCGGTACACCCGCATAGTGAACCGTATGCGCCGTGCCAGATTCCCGCGCAAGTGCGCGCCACATATCACGACCGCGTGCGGAATCAAAACATTCTATCAACCCCGCTATTTCAGAATCGTCCAACGCGAAACCATGCGCGCGTGGTTTGCCGGCAAGGCTGGATCCTAACCCCAACACCGTACTACATTTAACAAAACGCGGTGCCGAAGACGGACGCGATATCGCACTGTACAATTCATTGAAATTATTTCCATCGGCCGCACGCACAGACCACCCCGCCGCACGCATACGCATTTCCATATCTGAATCAACCTGGGCCGCGCCATCCATACTAATTCCATTACTATCCCACAACAAAACCAAGTTATCCAACTTATACCGACCGGCAAATGCGATTGCTTCTTGGGCGACACCTTCCATTAAATCGCCATCACTGCACAGGCAATAAACCATGCCGCCTGTTTGATTATGTTTCGCCGCAATCGCCATGCCAACCGCATTGGCAACACCCTGGCCCAGTGGCCCCGTAGTTGCGGCAACCCCAGGCAAACCATATTCTGGATGCCCCGGCAAACCACCCATACGACGGAAAGAATCTAAATCGCCAACCTTGTACCCCGCAAGGTTCAATGTCGCATACAGCATGGCCGACCCATGTCCCGCCGACAAAACAAACCTATCACGACGCGAATCTAAAAACACCGCATAAACCATCGTGATAATATCGGCGGCCCCCAGGACGATTCCAATGTGTCCACTTTTTGCATGCCTGATGGCGCGCAGAGCATCCGCACGCACCACATTTGACATTTCGTGTAAATTCTTGGCATCTATGTTCATTTTGTGATATTATATCATAAACAAAAGGTTAAATAAATGTTAAAAATTTGGACAGACGGCAGTTGCCTTGGTAATCCCGGCCCAGGTGGTTGGGCATTTGTTGCCACCGACGGTGTGCACACGGCCGAACGCAGTGGCGGCGAAGAAAACACAACAAATAATCGTATGGAATTGATGGCGGTTCTGCGCGCGATAACGGCGGCGCAACGGCATAGTGAAATAGAAATCCACACCGACAGCCAATATGTAAAAAACGGCATGCAGACATGGATAAAAAACTGGCGCCGAAATAATTGGCGCACTGCGGATAAAAAGCCGGTTAAAAATCAAGACCTGTGGCAAAAACTGGACGAAGCCGCATCGAAAATGAAAATCCATTGGGTATGGGTTCGCGGTCATAATGGCGAAGAATTAAATGAACGCTGTGATGAATTGGCCCGCACCGCCGCCGAGAATCTGAAATAATAATCGATAAAAAACGGTCGCAATTGCGACCGTTTTTTATTTAACACTATTTTATCTTTTACTTGGCAAACATCCGACAACCAAAACAAATATACCGAATGCCATACAGAATAACGCATACATCAACATACCAGACGAAACATATTCCAATGCCAATAAACGATACCATTGTGCACCACGAATAATTGGTATCAAATATACCAACAATGCCGGTATCAAATACCACCACACCGATATACCCGCATCACGGAAACGACGAACAGTCACCGCCATAAGCGGTATGAATAACAACGCACTTACCACAGTCGCCACTATTCCACCAACGAAGTGTGCGAACAGCATATTCACAATTATTGCGAACAATGCGCCAAACCAAAATTCACTGCGCGTTGAACGACCCATAAAATCAAAATACCCGACAAAGAAATTCCTAACCGCCATGACTGGATCAATCATTGGACGATTTACCGGACGCACCACCGGTGCAGGTGTTGTTTTCCGTACCACACGACGTGTTGTCGTACGACGCGTTGTTGTTTTTTTTGTTTTTGCGACAGGCATATATTTCCCCTTTGTTTAATACGCTGTTATTATACTTTATTTTTGTATCCCAATGCAACAATAAACATTTCCACAGAATCTTTCCGCGACGCATTTGGTTTTATATGACGCACCACATCAAACCGGGCCTTGATTTGTTTAAGTAATTCGTTCGTCGTTCCCCCGGTAAAAGATTTTGCAACAAATGCACCACCTGGCTTTAATGCGCGACACGCAAAATCAAATGCGTATTCCAGTAACACCATTTGACGCAAGTGGTCTGTTTTCTGGTGTCCCACAGTGTTCGGCGCCATATCGGACACCACAACATCAACAACACCGTCCGTATTATCGTCCAGTTTCAATTTTTCCACCAACCAATTCAACGCCTCGTCAGTGGTGAAATCGCCTTGGTAAAATTCGACATTATTTATCGGGGTGATTTCCAACAAATCCATCGCAAAGATTTTTGTCTTTGGAAAAGTACGCGCAATAAACTGCGACCAAGAACCCGGTGCTGCGCCCAAATCCACAACCGTTTGCCCGTTTTTCAAAAATTTATATTTTTCATTTATTTCAATCAGTTTATATGCCGCACGCGCCCGATATCCATCGGCATGCGCACGCGCAACATACGGGTCGGCGGCCTGGCGTTGGAGCCAGGCAACAGAAGATTTATGCTTTGCAATTTTTTTATTTGTGATTTTCATTTACTTTTTATTTTTTCTTTTCTACAGCACCCACCAAGAACTTCAATTTCTTATCAAGTTCCTTTTCAAACAAAGAAGTGGCGTTTATTTCTGGTACAAACCAACCATCACCCATATCAACATAAATAACATCATTATGTTTATTTTGTTGTGCCATTTTTTGACCTTTTTTTATTTGTTATTTTCATTTTGCTTTAACAAACTTTCTCTAAATTTGCACATTGCGATATAACTGTCCCCGGGCAGCACTTCGACAAAGAAACGAGAACGTGGAACCGGAGAAAATAACCCAGAAGTTTCTTCAAGGTAAATTACCTGCCATCCCCTAAACAAACCTTCGGAATCATATATTGGTTTTGTCTTAACACTCCGATTTAATTCTGACATAAGACACAACCCCTTACTTTACACCATCTGGTGCGCCACCCTGTGATTGCATACGTTGCATAACGGCCTCCATCCCGCCCATACGTTGAATCATAGCCATCTGTTGTTTCATTTTTAAATATTGTTTGATTATGTGTTCAACATCACGAACGGTAACACCGGCGGCTTCGGCGATACGCGCCTTGGCATTTGCAAAGATTTTTGCTGGGTCGGCACGTTCAACAACTGTCATGGCTTCCAATATTCTAATTTGAGAATCCACACTGCCATCTTTGATTTTTTCCTTCATTGCATTGACCGCCCCCGACATACCTGGCACCATTTTAAGCAGGCCACTAAAATTGCTCATCTTTTTAATCTGCTTTAATTGCGCCAACATATCGTTCATATCAAATTGACCGGCCATCATACGTTCAGCCGTTTCCCGCATGCCCTTTGGCATTTTCGGTTCAGTTGCGTCATTATTTGTATTTTCTGCTACTTCTGCTTTTTTCTTTCTACCAAATCCAAACATGTTATGCTCCTTACGTTATGTTTTAATGTTATGTTATAAAAACCTACTTGTCCAGATACTTCTTAAGATATTTTCCCGTCAAAGAGTCTGGATTTTTTGCCACTTCTTCTGGGGTTCCTGTTGCGACAACTCTTCCCCCACCTGCACCACCGGCGGGGCCCAAGTCAATTACCCAATCAGCGGTTTTGATTACTTCCAAATTATGTTCAATGACTATGACGGTGTTGCCCTGCTCTACCAATTCATGCAATACCCCAAGTAACTGTTTAATATCTTCGAAATGCAATCCCGTTGTCGGTTCGTCCAAGATATAAAGTGTTTGACCCGTGCTGCGCGCAGAAAGTTCTTTGGATAATTTGATGCGTTGCGCTTCGCCCCCCGATAAATCAAGAGAACTTTGCCCCAGTTTGATATAATCCAAACCGACACGTTTTAATAATTCCAGTTTGCGACTTATTTGCGGATGATTAATAAAGAATCTATACGCCTCGTCAACGGTCATATCCAATACATCGGCGATTGATTTACCCTTGTACTTTACCGCCAATGTTTCTTCGTTATACCGCGACCCATGACATTTGTCGCATTCAACATAGACATCCGCCAAGAAATTCATTTCTATTTTTATTTGGCCGTCACCTTGGCATGCCTCGCACCGACCACCTTTGACATTAAACGAAAAACGCCCTGGGCCGTACCCACGTGTTTTTGCCTCTGGTAATTCGGCGAAGAAATCGCGAATATTTGAAAATACGCCTGTATATGTTGCTGGATTGCTACGGGGACTGCGTCCAATTGGTGATTGGTCAATGTCAACAACTTTATCTATATTTTCCATACCACGAATAATATCATGGGCACCAATTTCCATCTTTGAACCATACAGCGCACGCATCAACGCGGGATACAATGTATTCAGCAATAATGTTGATTTTCCAGAACCCGATACACCCGTCAACGCGATAAATTTACCCAACGGGAACGTAACATCAATGTGTTTAAGGTTATTTGCACACGCACCACAAATGGTTATAGATTGTCCATTTCCGACACGACGTTTTTTCGGCACAGGGATTTTTTTCTTGCCCGATAAATATTGTCCGGTCAGAGAATCTTTATTTTTTATCACCTGATCTGGTGTACCGGCGGCAATAATATTTCCGCCATTTACACCCGCCCCACGACCAATATCGACCAAGTAATCTGCCGCACGCATGGCATCTTCGTCATGTTCAACAACAATCACACTGTTGTCTTTATCACGCAACATTTTTAATGTATCCAATAACTTATCGTTATCACTTTGATGCAACCCAATTGAAGGTTCATCCAAAACATATAACACACCGGACAGGCCACTGCCAATCTGTGACGCAAGACGTATACGTTGCGCTTCGCCCCCCGATAATGTTCCCGACATACGCGACATTGTTAAATATCCCAAACCAACATTTTTCAGAAATGACAGACGACTGGTTATCTCACGCAATACCATACGCGCGATATCGTTTTCTTTTTGTGTTAAATGATTCGGCAAATCCATAAACCACGCATAGGAATCATCAATCGCCATATCACAAACATCGATAATATCTGCGCCATTTATTTTTATGCATAACGCTTGGACATTTAAACGTTTACCATGACAAACCGGACACGGTTTTTCCGATTGATACTTTGCCAATTCCGCACGCATCATTTCAGAATCAGATTCGCGCCAACGACGTTCAATATTATTTACAACACCTTCGAACGGCTTTTCATAAATAAACCCATTCCAATTTATTTTGATTGGTTTATCCCCCGTCCCATACAGGACAATATCTTTTTGTTCTGCGGTCAATGTATGCCAAGGCCGCGAAAGTGGAATCTTGTACTGTTTATGTAACGCATCCAACAAATGATTAAACTGGCTAAGCATACCGCCACGCGACCACGGCGCAATCGCCCCATCTAAAATGGACTTGGATGGATCCGGAATTATTAAATCAGGCGACATATTTAATTGCACACCCAAACCATCGCACGCACTGCACGCACCCATCGGCGCGTTAAAGGAAAACAATCTTGGTTCAATTTTTGGTACGGCAAAACCACTAACCGGACAGGCATAATTTTGCGAATACAAAATATCTTCATTTGTATCCAAACGCCGTACCAGCACCGACCCCGGTACCAGACGTAATGAACCTTCGAACGAAGAATACATACGCGACCGAAATTCTTCTAAATCGGATTCTGATGCATCCGCACTTGGCATTTGCATACGGTCAACAATAACGAAAATATTATGCTTTTTATTTTTATCCAATGGCGGCACCGCAGATAAATCGTACAATTCATTATCTATGATTACACGTTGATATCCCTGCTTTACCAAAAACGCCAATTCTTTTTTATATTCGCCTTTGCGGTCACGAATAAGTGGTGCCATAATATACACACGCACACCAGACGGTATATTTGATGTTAATTCGACCATTTCCGCAATAGTTTGCGATTTAATTGGCAAACCCGTGACCGGTGAATGTGGCACCCCGATACGCGCCCATAATAATCGCAGATAATCATAAATCTCGGTAACCGTTCCAACTGTTGAACGCGGATTTTTTGATGTAGTTTTTTGTTCTATTGAAATTGCGGGGGCCAAACCTTCGATTAAATCGACATCTGGTTTTTTCTGCATATCCAAAAATTGACGTGCATAACTGGACAGCGATTCAACATATCTTCTTTGACCTTCGGCATAGATAGTATTAAATGCAAGGGACGATTTTCCCGAACCGGATACACCAGTAAAGACCACCAATTTATTTTTTGGCAGATCCAAATCTATATTCTTAAGATTGTTTTCGCGTGCGCCGCGAATCTTTATAAGTCCAGACATAACAAGAAAGATATAGAACTTTTATTTAATATTTCAATACCGATAAAACCGATTGCATTACGATTTCTTTTCCCCAGATTTCGTATCATCCACCTTCTTATCCGTAGTATTTTTCACATCAGCATTTTTAGCGTTTTTCTTGTCATCGGTACCTGTTTTGGTGTTTTTATCATCGGTTTTATCTGCGGCCTTGGCGGTTCCCATCAACGTATCTGGGTCCAACAAGATTCCCGTCTTACGCGTGTGGTCTTTACCTGCCTTGGGCGCCAATTCACCGCGAACCCAAATATCAACACCACCAACATTACCAAATGTCGCCTTGTTTTTATTTCCCTTTGGCACATAATATAAATCGCCCGGCACCAAGACACGACTAAACACCGTTTTACCACGCGCGTCTTCAATTTTTACCCATGATTCTTCGTATGCCTGAATCACAATTTCACCTTCTTCGCGATTTTCTGTACCAAATCTTTCACGAATTGTTTGGCGGTATGCCGGTTCAGTATTTACAACCGGTGCAACCTCTGGCATTGGTGCAACTTCTTCACTAGACGGCGCCATTATCATACCAATAATAATTCCAATGACGGCGAACACCGCGATGCCCGCCACAAACCATTTCCATTGCTTAACAAAGAATTTGCAAGATTTGCTTTCTTTAAATTTCCGAAAGTTTTTATTAATCGTTTCTTTAACTTTATCCTGACCAGATGGTTCCGCGATTACAGGCGTTTCAACAATGATGTCATCTTCATAATCTATGCCCATTTCTTTTTTGATTTTTTTAACAATCATATCTGGGTCGATTCCCAATTCCATGGCATAGTTACGCGCAAAACCCAAAATATAAACCAATTCCGGCAACGCCGTATAGTTGCCGTCTTCTAATGCCTGCAAAAATTCTTCACGTATGCACAGTTGTTTGGAAATAGTTGATATTTCACGTTTGCGACGACCCGTCGTACGCGCCGCACGCAACATTTCACCCGCAGTCATTTCATTATTCAACAATGTTTCTTGGATTTCTTCTGCCACAACGGCCCCCTTGGTTTATATTCTGTATAATAATAGACCTATAAATCTGCAACGCAACCCCAAAATTGCAAAATTTCTTGTTTGATAGCATTTATATCTGTTATCTGATTGATTTTTGTACGAAAACCCGAAGAATTTGACATTCCTGCGGAATACCATGCCAAATGTTTACGAAACATTGGAACGGCATTTTTTTCACCGTAATATTCCACCATTAAATCCAAATGCCGCAATGCAACCGCACCGACATTATCTGGTGCAACGGATGTTCCGCCCAATTCCCCAAAAATCCATGGCCGCCCCAGCATCGCACGCCCTATCATCGCCCCGGCATAGCCACGTTTTATCATTTCCGCGACATCTGCGGACGTTGCCAAATCACCATTTGCAATAATCGGAATTGGCATATCCACAATTTCTGGATGCACCGCCACACCCATATATCCCGCGGCACGCGTCCGCCCATGCAGTGTTGCAAACTGCGCACCATTATCGGCAGCAACACGCACCAAATCCGTCCAATCAGTATGCGCCTCATCCCACCCAAGGCGCGTTTTTATGGACACCGGTATTTGCACCGCGCGCACAACCGCATCTATGATTTTCCCTGCCAACTTGTGATCACGCATAAGGAATGCCCCCGCCCCAGCACGTGTTGCAACCTTTGGCACTGGGCAACCCATATTTATATCTATCCATGATGCACCGGCATCTTGCAAAATTTTCGCCGCATCCGCCATCAAGCTCGGCACCGCCCCAAATATTTGTGCGCCAATGTTGCCTTCGTCCGCATAGTCATCAAAATTACGCAAACAATTTTTATGTCGCCCCGTAAGTGAATGGCACGATATCATTTCTGTGACCATCGGCACACTGGGCGCAAAAGACCGCACCATCATACGAAATGGTTTATCAGAAATTCCCGCCATCGGTGCAGCAAAAATTTGATTCATGGGTACCATATGTGATATAATGACACGCGTGAAGGACAAAATCAAAAATTTATTTGGGTTTATTGGTCGTGCGTGGCGCGGCGGCATTCGTGGCAAAGCCGGTGTGTTTTTTGCCATTGTTGCATGCGTCATGTTTTTCCACGTCCTGTTTGGCCAGGTTAACGTTGCCCGATTTGTTGCGAACATTTGGCATCTTAACGCGGAACAACAAGAACTTGCGGTCGAACAATTGAAACTTGAAACCATGAATCGCCATATAAAATTATTACAAAATTACAGCCCCGATTACGTTGAAGAACTGGGGCTGAAATACTTAAACGTTGGCGACCCTGCATTCAAGGTCTTGAAGATTTAATTCATCAAAACAATGTACGCGTTCAAATAGAAAGCAAACATCATCCACAAGATATATGGAATAATCAAATATGCCGCTGGGCGATTAATTTCGCCAAACACACGCGCCATCCATACCGCAACTGTGAACAGTACCAATAATGTCACCAACGCAAACCCTGGCAAATGCGCGCCAAAGAACATATAAGACCAAAATCCGTTTAACACCAATTGCGCGCCAAAGAAAACATACGCACGTATTTTGTTAATATTTTTGCGCGCGGCGCGAATAATTAAATACAACGCAACACCCAATAATATATACAGTACTGTCCACGCAACAGAAAACACCCATCCTGGCGGTGTCAGTCCCGATTTAATCAAACTATTATACCAAATATTTGAATGTCCATGTGGCGTAAAGAACACACCAAATATTCCTGGCATGAAAGAAATCACCATGGCGATAACAAACCACATACATTTTTTCATCATATAATTCCCCCTTTGTTTATATGGGAAAATTATACCACACCCGCCATAATCATAACACAGGAACAAAAGCGGATAAAAAATTACCAAGTAAAAAAAATGGCACGCCCGGCAGGACTCGAACCTGCAATCCACAGATTAGAAATCTGTTGCATTATCCATTGTGCTACGGGCGCACGTATGGTTATTATAACCTATTTTTCAAAAAAAACAAGTGGTGTAACAAAACATGGGGCTTTTGCCCCATGTAATAATCGCTATTTCTTAACATGCACATCCATTTGCGGAAATGGGAAGTGTATTTTCTTTTTCGGTAATTTGTTATAAATCTGTTCTAACATGTCACCACGACTTGGCAAGAAATCCGCCGCAGATATCCAATACCGCACGCCCAACACAACCGCACTGTCCGCCAAATCAGACACGAACACCACCGGTTCCGGCGTTTTCAATATCTTTTTATTGGCCTTTAATATCGCAAGTATTTCTTTGCGCGCCGTATCAATATTATCGCCATAGGAAATCGCCACCGTAAAGTCCATGCGCCGCGTGTCATTCACAGACAGGTTTGTAATCTGACTGTTGGCAAGTGGACCATTAGGCAACAACACAACCTGGTTATCAAAAGTATGCAGTTCAGTTGTGAAAATCATAATCTTTTTGACGACACCGGCTTTGCCATCGGCGGTTACAATTATATCATCAACCTTGAACGGTTTTAAAAACATGATGATTATACCACCGGCAAAATTCTGCATTGTCCCAGACAGCGCCATACCAACCGCCAATGACGCCGCACCAAGAACGGCAACGATAGATGTCATTTGAACACCGACCGTAGCCAACGATATTATCACAACAAATATCCGCAACAGAATATTTATAAACGACCCCAGAAACGATACCAACGATGCATCGGCATTACGACGTTCCAACATGCGTTTAAACGAACGCGCAATACGTTTTGCAATCCACATACCACCGGCCAATACAATAATCGCCGCCAATAATTTCAAACCGAAATCAACCGCCATACCGGTCAACGATGAAATCATATCTTTTAACGCAGCGGCACTGGCCTGCACTTTTTCAGGCACAGCCTGAACGGCCTCTACTGCATTACCAACAACACCTTCTACTACATTAGCTTCCATAATTTTTACCTTTTATTACATTTCTATATCTTCGCACTTTTCAACTGGTTCTGATTCCGTGCAATCAACATTGCTCTTGCGTCCCAATCCCCAAAATCCGTTCTTATATTCCGAAGTACAATTTTTGGTTATCGTCGAAGAACACATATGACAAACTCGCGTTTCACGATTAAATGTTGCCCACACTTCACGCGACCCACCCGGCAAATCTATCTTCCGGTTCTTGGCCATTGAAATCTTGGTTGTTCCCGAATTTGTTGTGGACTTTCCACCCTGGGCAAGAATTTTCTTACTAAACCCGGCACCAACATCATAACTTATTGCGTACGGCGGGTTCAGCCCAACATTTTCGTCTTTAAGATCTTTGCTACCAACCGGCGCCCCATTAGACAACGGCAACATTTGACACATGTATTGTGCAACATCAGCCGATGCATCCTTGGTTGCCTGGGTCAGATATTCATTATACTTTGTCTGATAATTGGTTTGGGCCTGGCGCAATGCCGCCATCGATATTTCCATCTTTAACTGATTCAACAGATTTGGGAAACGTGCCTTGGTCATACGCGCACCCTTTTCGCCAACAATCTGTTCCAAATTACGTCCCGTTACACAGTATTGAATCTTGGTATCAGACGCAATTAAATCGATGACCCGATTAATATTGCTGGCCACACTTTGCAATTCCATTTCGATAGATTTCAAAATTTCTTCACCATTTGGCACATTATCTATATTCTTGCGGGCATTTTCCATGTATTCAGTAATGTCAATTTTACCAACATTTTCACCCTCGTTTTCCATCTTTAATGCGCCGAAAGAAATCAACCCAGTAATACGATATATGTTTTTATCTTTGACACTGCGTAAACTGCCCGTACCGATAACATCATCTGTTGCAAACTTGTTGCAATCTGTGGTAGAACCGCATATTTCTGTCATCTTGGCATTAACTATGTTCTGGCAAGTTTCTAACGCCGTATTATCGATATTCAGATATAACCCCATAATCATGGAATCAATATCTTCCATTTTGAAATTCGGATTATTCTTTTTACATACCACCAATTTATCCAACGGACACAGGCCATGTATAAATTCATAATCCATACCAATACAATTCATAAAGTCTTTACCGCAACGATTATCATCCATAAAGCAATCTTTGACTTCCTGGGTACAGGCATCAACACGCATCGCCGCCAGTTTATCCGTCACATATCCCCAAATCAATGGTTCCATACGTTCACAAGGGTCAATTTGAACCTTGCAGAAAGAACGCGCCATATCGGGACGTGACAAACATGAATCCATTGTTGCGACACCCTTGCCCGCGATATCATCACGACATGCCGTTTGGATACAATCTGCGATATCTGTTAAACAAGACTGGCGGAATTTGGATTCGGCCTGTTGTTCGGCAAGTTTAAGTGTCGGTGCCGCTTCGCGCAAGAACACGGTCCAAACCGTATCACGTACCGCCATACATTGATCCAACACACGTTCACATATTGTACGTTTTGCATCCAACCGATCCAATACAGATGGGCTTATATCATATGTGACAGTTGTTTTTGCCTTGGTTCCCGCAGTGCTTTTGGCCGCCTTGTTTTGCATATTTTCTGATGCGATTGTTGAAACACAATTTATCCAATCCGTGCCGCACGCGTCTGGTCCCTGCATGCACTTTTTAAATTCAACCATGCATTCACCCTGGTTGTATTTATTCGCACTATCAAAACTTTCTTTAAGTGCCGTACGAACATCTGTTTCGGCCTGGGCCACCGCATTCTTGGCCGCATTTTTCTGTTTTTTAATACTATTTGCAAACCCTTGGCAATCAGATTCTATTTGACGTTGATACATTTGACGCAGAATTTTCAAATCTTTCGAACAAGAATCTTCCATCTGTTCCGTACATGTTGCATCCGCCGCAGTAAATAACGCTGCGCCTTTTTTGCTCATGATATCGCCATCGTCTTCATCGTCATCATCTTCCAGTTTTGTTTCGAACATCTTTAACAAATCTTGCTTTTTTGATGCCTTGGATGTTTTTGAATCCTTGCCCAGGGCGATAACATTACCTTTGTCATCATATTTGCGTTCACCATTAAAAACAATATCCGCATTGGCGCCAAGTTTTACTTTTTCAACTTCAACCGTTTTGATTCTTTCAGCCTCGGCCAGGGTGTCATTTATTTCGGACAATTCGCGTTCATATTTGGCATATTTATTACTGCACGTACAACTGCCCCCGTTTTCATTTTCTGAAATACAAAACTGATCCATACAGCCATAGTATTCTTCATAACATTCTTCGGAATAAACACCCTTGGCGGCTGTTTTGGTCCGAACGGTGGTTCCTTCTTGGATTGCAGACTGCTTCTTCGCCGCCGGCGCCGCAATCAACAAGCACGGCACACCCAACGCGACGGCCAACATACCATATTTTAGTATTTTCATCGTCATACCTTACATGTTTATATCTTCACAAGATTCTATTTCTTGGCAGAATTCCTTCTCGCCACCAGATGCCATACCCAATAAACCAGCACCAACACCACCAACAACGGCACCAATCGCGGTTCCCCAACCGGCACTAACCATAGTTCCAGCAGATGCCCCAGCAGTTAAACCACCCGCCGCCGCCTTTAATGCAGACGTTGCTTTGGATTCGCCACCAACTTCGCACACGCGTTGCATACGACATACGTGACAGTTACGCAAAGACGGTTCAAACGACACACTGCGGATATAAGAATAAGAGCCTAATTCGTCATCCTTGACTTCTGGTTTCTTTTCAACCTTGTATTGTGCATAACAATTCTTTTCTGCCTTGGCAACATCCTCTTTACGCGATAATTCCGCCAGTTTAGTACGGAAATCGGTCAGATAGCGGTTTTCTGCCTGAATCTCAGCCGCCTGTTTTGTAAACAAGAACATCGCATCTTTCAAACTCTTGCGGCTGGAACCCGACGGTTGTTGTGAACTTTTACATGCCGCAACTGTTTGTTCCGTTTCAAAACGTTTAAAGAATTCATCAACCGCATTTTTACTTTCCGCACGAACCTCGCCTTCAATTTCTGCGATATCACTTGGTGTTTTATCTAATGCTTCAACCACCGTACTGCCCGGCAAGCAATTCATATCCATTCCGCACACCTTGCCCAATGCATCCGCGTAATAATTTTTGCAACCTTCCAACATCTGATAGTCCATTTGTAACAGTGTAGATTGAACAATCACGCTAAAGAATTTTTCATTTTTGCATGACGCAAACATACCCTGTGGGCACATGGCAACAATTTCTGATGTCTTTTTACCAACACATTCCGGCGCAGTATAATTAACACCACATTTTGCCTGCAAACATTTATCAACGTCGTTTTGACAAAAACGTGTACGTAATTCAGCCAACTTATCATTTATGGCCCCCTGGATACCAGGAATCTTTTTCTCACAATCCGTAATAATTGGACAAACACCCGCGGCAACCTTAACATTAGTTAAACACGCAGAATTGGTCGACGTACTGCACCCATCTTCCAAACACGCCTGAATTTGAGCCAAACATGTGCGGCGCATATTTTTGTCGCTATAAATTGCGGCATCGGCAAGAACCGTCTTGGATTCGGCCTCCCAATCTTGCAAAACGTACGTCTTAACAGACATACATTGATCAAGGACATTTTCACACGCATGCGAACGACGCGCCAACAAATCTGCATCCAGACAGTTTTCAAAATTGACACCGCAGCCACCCTTGTCAGCAATGCACGCACGATATGCCAACAAACATTCACCACGATTATACTTTTCTGTGGTTCCCAACATATCCAATTTTGCAGAACGAACCGCGGCCTCGGCCGTACGTTTATTAGATTGTGCCGCATTTTTCTGTTCCGCCAAATATCCGCTAAATGCCTTGCAATCTTTTACAACTTCGCGTTGATAAAGTTTGGCTTCCATTTCGCCACGTTTTTTATCGCACTTTTTCAAAACTTCTTCGCAAGAATCCGCCGCCATTGCATAAAGGTTTTCGCCGATATCATCATCGGCCTCTAAACTTTCACTATCCGAACCATTTATCCATGCCGCCAAATCTATACCAGACACACGGGAAGACTTTTTTGCCTTTTCACTTTCACCAAACTTAACAAATTTTGCCTTGGCGCCAAGACGTTCTTTTTCAACACCTTCGGTGTATAATTTTTCGGCTTCCTGTTGAATTTTTTGAATTTCTTGGATTAAACTTTTTGACTGTTTTATGTTATCCGAACACGAACAACGGCCACCTTCAGATTCATCCAACATACAAAAATCATCCATACATTCACGATATGCATCACGACATTCTTCTGCATCCAGCTTTGTATCTTCGTTCTTTTCCTGTTCTTTGACAGGTTCTTCTTCGACAACTATTTCTTCTATTTCAACCTCTTCCACAGGTTCTTCTTCAACCACGACATCTTGAACCTTGGCTTTTGATTTTGCCTTGGACATACCTTTTACCTTGTTCGCAGACGCAACCGATGCCATGGACGCACCACGAATCCCGGTACGCACACCTTCGCGCGCCGCACCAAACGCAATACAAGGAATAATTGCCAACAGGCAGACAAAATATTTTATCTTCATATTTTCCATCCTACATTTTCTATATAATTTTATCAGAACATATGCCGTGTCGCAACAAAAAATTCTTGATTTTTTTGACTATTCAACATATTATTTACGACAAATAACCCAAAGGGAATAAAATATGGCAAAAGATGATGTCGTTGTTTTTAGTGGTGTCGTTGAAGACAAATTACCCAACACAATGTTTCGGGTAAAGTTAGATAACGGCCATGAAATTTTGGCAACTGTGTGTGGTAAAATGCGCAAGGCACGCATTTGGGTCAACGTTGGCGAACGTGTTCGCGTTGAAATGACCCCATATGATTTGGCCAAGGGGCGCATAACGTTTGTCGAACGCAAACGCAATCCGAATGAAACCACAGAACAACAATAACAAATTAAAAAGGGTTGCAAACACGCAACCCTTTTCGTTTATAGATAAAATTTAATTCTTAAAATATTTTGCACGTTGCGATGCCGCCGCCGTCATCATTGTGTTGAATAACGCATTAACCGACGATGTCGTAACAGATGTATGCCCACCCGATGAATAATTTGCACCATTTAATACAACCAAACTTGGCTTTTCACCATCACATTCGATAACATACTTATCGACATTATAATATTTTCCATAACATTTTCCGTTTAACACAGCAGCATAACCATCCGCGGCAAGTTGTTTGCACGTTGGTTCGGTACCTGTTGTAATTTCACCATTTGGTAATTGTTCGGTTGGGTTGCTTAAAACCCCATTACACCATACGTGTGCATACCGACCATTGACAAGTGCCGAAGTTCCAGAATCACGTGTCTTGCGTGCGCCATAGCAATTTGCGTCCGCCACAAAAACGGTCGTATCAAAATCAGAATCTATCCCCGTGCCACGTGCAATATCGGCACGTTCCATTGCGACGGCTTCGTCACTGTTTGTTAATGCATCCGCGCATATATATTTTTTACCACGACACGAACCCGAAACATCCCAACCCGTTTCCAATGAAGAATCTATCCCGGCACTAAGCCCAGTATAACACGGCGTATTATCAATCTGGCATACGGTATCCATATTCCACCACTGCACCGCACCAAATGCCGTATCACATAGCACCCCTAACAAAATCAAAGACGCAAAATGTAATTTCATTTATTCCTTCCCACTTTCCATATTTTATCATTTTTCCATTATATGTGCAAGGGGCAATTAACCACCATTTCAAGGTTCATCGCCATTTTCTTCTGTGGCTTTTTTCTTACACAACCCCCAACATAGGTTTGCATTGGTTTCGTTATAGAACGTCATATTTTTTTCTATACCTTCTGCTGGTTCGCAGGTTTCTTCATTTGCTTTGGCAAAATCCCGAACCCATTCACCGCCGTATCTCTCGCAATCTTCTGCCAACACAGATGCCATATCCGAACGCACAGTATCCATTAACATATTCACATCGCCCAAAACCTCACTTGGAATAGTATCATTGGCTTCTGATGGACGAACGCAATATTGCAGTGCATAAATAACCATTTTTTGATACAAACTGCCAATGTAATTACCACACCCAGCCCAACTAACAGGACGCGCAATATTATCACGACATACATAACCTTCTGGACAGTTATAACATTTTCCACGCCACAAGAAATAATTATCATTACAATTACGATAAATCCTGTTATCCCAGCAAATACGATTTTCCATGCCGGAAGTATTAACACCAATAATCTCTAATTTCGCATCAGCTGGACGTTCCAAATCACCGCCACTGTATGTTGGATCGTGAATATAGGTACACTCTGGATGCGTTGCATAGAATATATCCCCAGGTGTATAAACACGACACCCGTACGGATATCCATGCAATGTATCGGAACCCGCCACACGACACAATTTCTGGGCGTATTCCTTCAATGTATCAAAGCAATTCTGTGATATTTTTTGATTAGTAATTTTATGCATTTCTTCAATCAACAATTGCAACCCTGTGGATCCGCCACCATAAAGATTGCTGCACGTTGCCATTTTTTCCGCGCACATTTCTTCAGACAATTCCAATCGTGCGCCCAACAACATTTGTTCTTCGATATTACTATAATCGCGCAACTGCGCGGTCGTTTCGTCATAGCATTTATTTACGATATCCATACATTCATTTTTAACCTGACGTATTTTGGATTGTTGACCTTGATAAATCTCGGTTATGGCCTGGCGCAAGAATTCTTCCCAAACCTGGTCCGCGATATCACGACAGGTTTCAAGCGTCTTTTTTGCAAATTCTTTTTTTCTGTTCAGTTCGTTAACCAATTTCGCGTTTGTTGCATTTGTTAAAACATCACCCGATAAAGACACTTGGTTATTTAATTCATAGAAATTAGCCGTATAAATCGGTTCGCCAGTATTTTTATTCAAAAACCGCCCCGTTAAGTCCAAACAATGTACATAATCTGTACCGCACGCGGTATCCGCCGTCAGGTTTTCACGCACACCCGCAATACATTCATTTATCGCCGCCGAATTATGCGAATCGTAATTTTCTAACCGCGCCGTCATCATTTCACGATTCGTTTGCCGTATGGCGGTATTCGCATTGTTTGCTTGTTTATCCAACGCAGCCAATATTGTTGCGCAATCATTTTCGATATACATTCCATACGCGGACATAACCATACTTAATGCCTTGTCCGAAGAACATTGTTCTTTAACCAATTCTGCGCATTGTGAATGTACCGCATTATAAAGCGATTCACCCGTAAGGTTTGCAATATTTGCACCTGATATCAAATCAGTTGTATTCCATATTTGTTTTATATCACCACCAACATCCAATTGGCCCGACGTAGACATCGCATTTTGACGTGTGCTTTCCAAAACACTGCTTATCGCGGTAAGTTTTTTCATAGATTGTGATTTATCACGACTTTGCGAAAGTTTTACTTCGCCTTCGGTTGCGGATAACATGGCCTTGACCTCGGCCGGGGTTTTAAGTATTGCGTCTATATTCAAATCTTTAAAATCTTGTAACTGTGTTGATGTCTGGGACAGTGCGCGTTCACGCGATTTAACTGTTTCCAATTTTGATGAACAAATGCAACGACGATAACTTTCATTTTGCAACGCACAGAATTGATCCATACACGTAAAATACGCCGTTTGACATTTTTCATAATCCGCATCAAAAACACTTACGTTTGATTTATTGGTATTGAAAATATCCACATTCAACATCCCTGCACGCGCCGTTGATTTTTTTACCGCGCTGCGCGATGGGCGTGCCGAATTTACCTTTGAAATTATTGCACCACGCGTACTAACATTACTTGTTGCTGTGCGTGCACTTTTTATTGTACGTGTTTGTGTACTGCGTGCGGTCCCCGCCACAACATCACGTGTACGCGTGCCGACATTGCGCGATAAAACGGCACGTGGTGCCACATTGGTGGTTGTTGCCACACGTGAAGAAATATTCCCAGAATTACGATTATTTTGCACATTATTTGTTCCACGCAAAACAGCGTCAGAACCGCGCGTTGCGGCAAACGCAGAACACGTGCAAATTGCACACATTACAATAGAAACTACTGTTTTTTTCATCTCCGATAATGTATGCTAGCAAAAAACGAAAACGTGCCGCAAGGACATTTTCGCAAATTTTATGTAAAATGTGAATCAATCGATAATTGTGATAAAAACTACGCCGCTTTTTTGGCACCGCGTAATATTTCCATTGGCGCCTTTTTACCCAAGACGACATTTTTATCGATTACAATTTCCGCCAAATCTGTCTTATCGGGCGCCGTGAACATCGGTTCCAAAAGTATCTTTTCCAAAATACTGCGTAACCCGCGTGCCCCGGTTTTCCGTGCAAGCGCCAATTTAGCAATTTCGCGCAACCCGTCCGATGTAATATTCAATTTTACATTGTCCATTTCCAACATCGCGACATATTGCTTTACTATCGCGTTTTTGGGTTCCGTTAAAATACGAACCAATGCATCTTCATCCAATTCGGTCAATGTAGCAACCACAGGCAAACGTCCAACCAATTCAGGTATAATACCATATTTCACCAAATCTTCAGGTTGCACATCAGTGATATAATTTTTGGATTCACGATCTTTCTTGGATACAACCGTCGCCCCAAATCCGATTCCCGCACGTTCACTTTTACGATTTCCAATGATACGATTTAATCCATCAAATGCCCCGCCACAAATGAACAGTATTTTTGATGTATCCAACCGCACAGTCGCTTCGCCTGGGTGTTTGCGCCCTGCCCCACTGGCAGAAACATTTGCAACAGTTCCTTCAACCAATTTCAACAATGCCTGTTGTACACCTTCACCAGAAACATCACGGGTCAATGATGGGTTTTCAGATTTACGTGCAATCTTGTCTATTTCATCAATATAGACAATCCCACGTTGCGCCTTTTCAACATCGAAATTTGCATTATGCAATAATTGCGTCAAAACGCTTTCAACGTCATCACCGACATAACCCGCTTCGGTCAATGTGGTTGCATCTGCGATTGCAAATGGCACATCCAATATACGCGCCAATGTTTGCGCGAACAAAGTTTTTCCCGTACCCGTTGGTCCAATTAGTAATACATTAGATTTTTGAATTTCAACATTCGAAGATATCGCAACACTATGCCGTTTATAGTGATTATACACCGCAACCGCCAACGTACGTTTAGCAGTATCTTGACCAATTATGTATTCATTAAGAAAATCGTAGATTTGTGATGGGGTCGGCAATTTCTCGGCGTCACGTGTAACTTCGGTCCGCATATCATCCGCCATAATGTCATTACACAATGCGATACATTCATCGCAAATACAGACATTACGACCACTAACCAATTTTTTTACTTCGTACACCGCTTTGCCACAGAAACTGCAAAACTGGTATTTCTCTTTTGAATCCGGTGTTTTTTTATCTTCGCTCATTTTATACGACCCGTTGATTTGTGATTATTTTCTTTTTAAAACCTCGTCAATGATGCCAAAGTCCTTGGCCTGATTTGGATCCATCCAATTGTTACGTTCCATCGCCGCCTGTAATTCTTTTTCTTTGCGACCTGTGAACGTGGCCATTTGATGTATAAGTGTTGATTTAACTTTCTGCATTTGATTGATTTCAATTTCCATATCGGTCGCCTGGCCCTGTACCCCACCAAGTGGCTGGTGAATCATAATTTCGGTATTTGGCAACGCAAACCGTTTACCTTTTTCGCCCGCAGCCAACAACACCGATGCCATAGACGCAACCAAACCCATACCAATCGTGGAAACTGGTGATTTTATGTAATGCATTGTATCCATAATCGCCCACCCAGACGCAATATCACCACCAGGGCTGCTGATATAAAGTGATATATCTGCATTTGGATTTTCTGATTCCAGAAATAATAATTGTGCCACCACAGCCGCGGCCATTTGTGGTACAATATCACCATTTATCATAATAATACGATCACGCAATAAACGTGAATAAATATCAAAAGAACGTTCACCACGTGGCGATTCTTCTATTACAACAGGTATCAATGACATAACTTCATCCTTATTCGATTACTTTTAATTATACCACACAAAAGGTGGGTTCGCAAACATATGCGATATTTTATTTTGCGACAATAACCATCGCACTACGCAGAACCGTATCGCCGAACATATACCCAGGTTGCATTTCTTCAACGATGGTATTTGGAGCGGTATTTTCGGGGGCCTGGACCACCTGAATCGCGTTATGCAACGCCGGATTCAACGGTTTTCCAACTGATTCTATTTTTGTAACCCCTATTTCTGCAAATGACGATTTTAATGCCTGGGCCAAGGAAATTATCCCCTCGTCATCAGGCGTATGTTTCAATGCCGCATCAACAGCATCCATGACAGGCAATATTTTTTCTGCGACCGCCATCGCACGTGACCGTGCACGCGATTCCGCATCCAATGCCGCACGACGACGGGTATTTTCTAATTCCGCCGCCGTACGCAGATATTTATCTTGGACGTCTGCCAAAGCCGCCGTTAATTCGGCAATCTTTGCCGCATCTGGCGATTCGACCTTGGGTCCCTTTTCTGATTTTTCGGTACCAGCATCCGGTTTTTTTATATCGTTTACGGACACAGATTCAACTTTTACTTCTTTGTCTTCCATATCAACATCTCTGTTTAGGTTATTGAGCATTTTCTATTATAGGTATAAATTCGCCCGGTTTCAAGGACGCACCACCAACCAATACCCCAGATACGTTTTTAATCGCAACAATCCCGGCCACATTGCCTGCATTTACACTTGCACCGTACAAAATCGGTGTTCCGTCAAGCCCCATATAAGATAAGGTTTCGGCAATGACCCGATGAGCTTCGGCAATTTCTTCCGCAGTGGGCGTAATTCCGGCCCCAATTGCCCAACGTGGTTCATACGCAACAATTATGTCATCATGGACATCTTCGGGCACAGATTCCCGAACCCCTGCGGTAATAACGTCCATTGTTTTACCAGCGCGCTTTTCTTCCATGGTTTCGCCAACACATATAATTGGTGTGATGCCGTTTTCCAGTGCCATTTGCGCCTTGGCACGCACAACATCATTGGTCTCATCATGATACATACGGCGTTCACTGTGCCCAACAATAACGTATTTTACGCCAACTTCGGCCAGCATCGCCCCCGACACTTCGCCAGTATAAGCCCCACGTTCATGACTACTGATATCTTGGGCACCAATTTGTACAACGCCCTTTGATGGCACATCCAACATAGTGTACGGTACACATAAGATAACTTTGTTTTCTGTCTTCACGGTGGCCAATTCGCCAATTATTTGCCCCAAGGCCGCACGTGTTCCATTCATTTTCCAGTTTCCTGCAATTATTTTCATTTTTTTTCCTTTTTTCCGTTGCTTTTTCACACGATATTTTGCTATGTTATCGCAAAAGGGGATAAAATGCTAGAATATTTACGTAATGCGGCAGATAAACCTGTTGCGAAGATTTTAATGGGGATTCTTATCTTTTCATTCGTTGGTTGGGGTGTGGCCGAATGGGTATTTGGTTTAACATCTTCGGATACAACGATTATGCGTGTTGGTGGCGAAAAGATATCAATCAATCAATATAACTCTATGCGGTCAAACGAATTGGCAAAGCTTTCACGTGAAGAACAGCGTAAACTTTACACCGACCCTGTTGCGATGACCGCCTTTCAAAACCAGGTTGTAAAAGACCTTGCCACACTGCGCCGTTTGGAACATCACGCAAACGATTTGGGATATGTCGTATCTGACCACCATATTGCAAATGATATTCGCGCCGTTCCGCAATTCCAAGAAAACGGAAAATTTTCTTCGGCGGCATATGATATCGTTTTACAAAATTCTGGTTTGACCGAATCAGATGTAATTAACGATTTTCGTATGAAGACATTAAACAACATGGTAAAAACACCGATTGAAACCGAATTAAAAACACCGCGGTTTGTTATGTTGGCAACATACAATGCGCGCGGTGCATCACGCACGATTGATTTAACAACGGTTAAATTCGCAGATTTCAAGGTTGAAAAACCAACCGACGAAGCATTGCGCGAATTCTATAAACAAAATCCGCATCGTATTGCTGAAACACGTGACATTTCATATGTTATGATTAATGCCGAAATGGACAAACCTGATGAATATGAAAAAGGATTAAAAGCCGCCCAGAAATTAGAAGACGATATTATCGGTGGTGATGCCTTGGCTGATGCCGCAAAAAAGCATGATGCAAAATACAAACAGCACAACAACCTATCTGCCGACAAATCGCCTGAGGACAAGAACATTGATGATGCAATGATGAAACGCGTATTCAGTATGGATGAAGGCACAGAAAGCGAACTGATTGAAACCAAAGAAGGTTTTATCATTGTCCGCGTTGATAAAATTGTCGCCGAACATGATGCGGAATTCGATTCGGTCAAAAAAGATTTGGCCACCGAATGGACACGCGCCGAACAGCGCAAAGCGGCATACGTTCGTGCGAATGAATTATTGGTTGATTTGAACAAAGACGGAAAATTAAAGACCGGCAAAACTGTATCTGTGTCACGTACCGATGGTGCGGCACCAAATGTGCTGACCGCCGCATTTCATAAAAACATCGGTGACAATTCTATTGTTGAAGATACTGACGCATTTTACGTAATGCATGTGACGGATGAGAAATTGCCAACCGCCGATGATAAAAAATTGGATGCGTTAAAGGACGAGGTTGCAAAAATGTCCTCTGAAAATATACGTGCCGATTATGACGCATATTTGGAACGCGAATATCCAATCAAAATAAATGAAAAGACATATAACAGATTTGTAAGATAATTGTTATTGATAATTGCTAAACGGGGCAAATGCCCCGTTTTTATTTTTGATGCATAAACGAACCAATTGTGGTTTTATAAAGCTTTTCCCAAACGGTGCCTATTTCACCAACACGAACACCTAAATATAAATTGGCATCATCGTCGATTTCGAAATTATGTTTCAATTGTGGCATAAATGTGCGCACAATATCGTAATTTTCCACAGGCAACCGCCAAATTGCCCCAGGGGTCATATCGGCACCCTGGTAGATACATAGTTCGCCATCCATAAAATACCCGCGCGGAATTGTCATAAGAAATTTTGGGATGTCACTTGATGCAATTCCTTGGTTTTGGAACATCTGTTGATGCGATATATCGGTATTTTCAGGCGCAACCAATAAAGTCCCGCCGGGCATCATTATAAATGCCCGGCGAACAGTATGAAAAGAATATGCTGATTTTACTTTCATTAAACCCGTCGTTTTTGGAAATATCCGGATTGTAAAGCAGAGATAATATCACGTCCGCAACAACGTTTACCTTCGGGGCATTTACCCATCGACAAACATGGCGGGGTCATATATTTCAACAATTTCGCATCACCACCTATCTTTTCCGCAAGTTGTTCACGCAAATCACAAGAAATATGGTATATCGCCTCTTGTGCACACCAACATGTGCGTTTACCCTGTTCGTGAACAAAGGCATTCAAATCAGCACGTTTGTCGTATTGCACCATCAAACCATACGGCGCAATCATGGTCATCAAACTTTTTGCGAATTTCGGATCTTTATATAAATCATCATACCGTTGCATAAATTCGTCCGCCGCCGGTCTTAAATGTGCCGCGTCCAACAACGGTGGCAAATAAAAATATCCGGTGAATTTCGGTTGTGACCGTTTAATACTGCGGTGACGTTGATCCTGACCACCTGTTGCGCCCGCATCAATATGAACACGGCTGTGGACATACATTAACGAATTATCCATTGTATTCGGTGTAAATGGCCAAATATCAACCATATCATGTGGATTAATTTCTTGGAAAGCATCGTCATCGTAACGATAATCAATCAATTCACATTCTGGATGTGTTTTAACACCTTTGTATCCCGGATAATCTGGTGACCAATCTTCTGTTCCACGGACAGAATCCTTGAACATATATGAAATATCACTGGTATTTTTATCCGCATTTTCCGGATCATGGTTTGCCCTATTCTTTTGGTCTTGTTCAACCAATTCTACAATCTGGTCCATGACATCACGCATAGGCCGTGTATATGCCGTCCGATAAAACGCGTTAATCGCCGACAAATTAACGGTCCAATCCAATGCCGTTGGCGCAATCATGGATACAAACATACGCAATTGTTCCTGGGCAAATTTTGGTGCATTCTGATTAATATATTTATCAGATGCATGCGGACGTTCCGCTTTGATTGCGTCACGTGCAAGTTCATCTATACGTGGTTTGCTGTCGTGATACACATCCAAACCAAATTTAATAAAATCTGTTATACGATTTACATCCGACGCCCACAATTCCGGATAATATGCATATATAATATTTTCAATTTCATCCATATCTGGATTATCATACATTTTGGAAAAACGCCCTGAACGTTGAGCGGTCGTATAATGTCCACCAGTTAAATGCAAGCCGAACACCATACTAGACACCGGAATACCCTCTATATGAAATGTATAATGAGGAATTTGAAATAACGTATGATGGCCAGCACGATACGGATCTTCAACATTCATAATGTCACCAAGCTTTGCCTCTGTCGCGGAATAACATGTGCGCGCCGCATGTGAAGCCAACGTGATCGGATCTCTATCTGTTGCTGCAATCGGCTGTACTGTGATCGGGGATGGATTTTCTGTTTTTCTTGCATCTGACATTTTCACTTCCTTTTTGTTATGTCAACAAAATTATAATTTGTACAAATACCAAATGCAAGCATAAAAACTACTGTTCCAAAACCTTAATTCCTGGCAATTCACGACCTTCGATGAACTCTAAAAATGCGCCGCCACCGGTTGATACATATGTTATATCATCCATAACACCACATGCATCCAACGCCGCAACCGTATCGCCACCGCCAACAATACTGTGCAGTTTTCCATCGCGAGTATTTCCGGCAATTGCACGTGCGATTGCAAACGAACCATGTGACCATGTCGGCATCCATTCCGCCATACCAACCGTTCCGTTCCAAATTACTGTCGCGGCGTTGCCGATTTCGGCAACATCACGCGCCGCCGTTTTTGGACCGCCGTCAATAATAACATCCGTATCAGTGATATCATTCATATCTTTATCGGTACGTGGTGCATCTGGTTCAAACACTGGGCCGACCCCTTTGTCTAACGGCACCAAGAAACGGCAATTATTTTCACGCGCATATTCCATAATATCCAATGCATTATCTTTCTGATCAGGTTCATACAACGAATTGCCAACCTTTTCACCCAATGCGTAATTAAATGTTGTTCCCAATGCGCCACCAACAATCACCGTATCCGAAAGTTTTATCAACGCACGCAACACACCAATTTTGGTTGAAACCTTGGAACCTGCGACAATAGATAACACCGGATGTTTCGGATTTTCCATAACGCGTGTTATATTATCAATTTCACTTTGCAACAGCATCCCCGCATATGACGGCAGATATGCGGTCACACCAACGGTACTTGCATGCGCACGATGCGATACTGCAAAGGCATCATTAACAAACAAATCAAAACCATCTGCCAAAGTTTCTGCGAATTCGGCATCATTAGCTTCTTCGCCTGGATAAAAACGCACGTTTTCCAACAACACAACATCGCCGTCTTTCATATTTGCCATAAAAGATTTATCCAAACAATCTTCAACCAATGGCAATTTCATATATTCCGCAATTGGACGCAAAGAATATTTCATATCACGCATACCCTTTGGCCGCCCCAGGTGTGATGCAATCGCAACACGCGCACCTGCATTACGCAGGAAATCTATCGTTGGCATACTCCGTTCAATACGGAATCCTTCGGTAATTTTTCCTTCGAGTATTTGTACATTAAAATCATCGCGCAACAACACATATTTTCCGCGCAATGACACCCCACTTAAATCACGCAATTTCATTTCTTTATCCTTTCCTTTACCGGTCCATATGTTTTCCGGTGGTGTTCTGTTATACCATATTTTTCGATTGCCGTCAAATGTTCTGCGGTGGGGTATCCCGCATTTTTTTCCCAACCGTACATCGGAAATTGCGCCGCCAATTCGTGCATAATCTTATCACGTGTTTCTTTGGCAATTATAGATGCCGCCGCAATAGAAATCGATTTTGCATCACCTTTGACCACCGACATACCAGTCAAATTCTTTGGAACCCGATTACCATCAATCAAACACATATCTGGTTTTTGCTGCAACCCCGCCACCGCGCGTTCCATCGCACGCATAGATGCCCACAGTATATTTAATTCATCGATTTCTGTGGGGCTGCATTGGCCGGTCGCCCAAATCGTATTCTGCGTTATCCAATCATAAGCAATCGCTCTTTGATGTGCCGACATTTTTTTAGAATCACGTATCACAACAGGGATTTCAATTTCACGATTTGGGAAAACAACCGCCGCCGCAACAACCGGCCCACATAACGGGCCACGTCCGGCCTCGTCCACACCGGCAATAAATTTTGAACCTATTTCGTTTTCAATGGAAAAATCCGCAACCGTTATCATACCACACCGTCATTAAATCGAATAAGGAATCTCTTCTGCACGAACATATTCATCTTGACTATTGTAAAGTGGCCAATCAGAATCCGCCAAAACTTTCAACGTCGTAAGTGGCTGATTAAGGCGCGCACGATACAGCCATAAATTCGCCATAACACGTTTTATATATCCACGTGTTTCGTATGCAGGGAAACTTTCGATATACAATAAAGGATCTTTGGTACTGAACGATTTTTCAAATTTAACCAATGACCCCATCCCCGCATTATATGCGGCCAACATTTTAATAATATTATTATTGATATTCGGGTGCATTAACAAATCAACAATATACTGCTGCCCCAAGAACATGTTATGTTCCGGATTCGACATATCAATATCAGACATTTTTACCTTGTTTGCACGCGCAACACGCTTTGCGGTTCCCGGCATAATCTGCATAACCCCATTTGCGCCAGCGCCAGATTTTGCGCCCGTTCTAAAACCACTTTCTTGTTTAATAATCGCCAACAACAATGCGCGATCAATAGACCAACCACCCATTGGTTCCCAATCAGGCAACGGATATTGCGCAGTATATATAACATCATCGTCTATTTCTAAAATACCCCTATCACGAATAACACCCGATGCTTGAATCGCGACACGTGATAAACCATATGCCGTTGCGATTGCATTTATCGCATGCAGATTTCTATCAGAAACCTTGGACGTTATCATGTATTTAAGATATGCCTCGGCACGTTCACGACGATTTAATTGCAATAACGCAAGTGCCATCTTGCCGTATTTATCACGCCGCAGTTCTTCAATATCATCATCGGTAAATTCTTGTTCAAAAAATTCGTATTCTGGAACATTACCCATCATCGTTGCCGCCAATGCACCATAGAAAGCCATCGGATGTGCGGCCGCAATTTCCCAATATTCACGCGCCTTGGACCTTTCGTCACGCATACTTGCCGCGCGCCCCGCCCAAAATGCTGCCTCGGTCTTGCGTGCATTGTTGATTTGTTTTAATTGCAAAATTCGACTAAAATATTTTTCGCTTTCTTTATACTTTTCTTCTTTGAAATACAACAACCCCATCGTCCACAATCCATATTCTGATTCTGCATCAGACGCCACAAAACCCCATTTCTTGGCCAGTTCATATTCGCCATTTGTATAATAAACATATGCCAAACGCCCCGCCAAACGGCCATAATCAGATTCTGTTAATTTGCGTTTAAATGATTTGTCTTCCAATATATTGCGCGCAGTCTTGGTGCTGCCCGAACGAATCGCCTTACGAAATTTTGTAATATTTTTATCGGCCGCCCCAGAATATTGCTTTGCTGTCCATGTTTCAGATTGCGCCGTCTCAATTGACATTCCACCCGATAACATACTGGGGACACGTGCCGAATTTACGGTAACCTTTTTCAATTTGGCCAACTTTTCAACACGCGCCGCGCCGGGCATATCATTATATTTTTTCATCCATGCCTGAACCTCTGCACCCTTGGTATGATACGATTTTGAAAAATAACGTTGATACAAAACCTCGTTCATCAAAATTGGGTCAGATAATTGATGTTCTAATTTTTGCGCCACAGAAATTTTCTCGGCATCTTGCAACATAAAAATTTGCGAATATAAACTTTCATCGGCATCAGACAATATGTCTATGGTCGGCGATGCGTACAATGCAAGCGGCACAAACAAGGTAAAAATGAAGGCAACAATTTTTTTCATCATTAAACCCTAGAAAAGTGTGGTCTTTGGCAATTTGCAAACAATGGTTTCGTCGGTAACCTCTGGGATAGTGTCGATAATTTTTTTAAAGTCAGATACTTTTGAAAACTTGCGATATACAGAAACAAATCGCACAAACGCAATCGGATCCAAATTCAGCAACGAATCGGAAACCATTTCACCAATTTGCGCGCTGGTTACCATATCATCGGCCGTTTCTGTTTCTAGTCTTCGTTGAATAGATGCCACCAGGCGTTCAATTTGCTCGTCCCCTACTTCACGGCTATGACACGCCAATTTTATACTGCGACGCAATTTATCGCGATCAAACGGTTCTGTTTTACCACTGTTTTTCTTAACAACCAAATCCCGCATTTGCACACGTTCCACAGTGGTAAATTTCGCCCCGCATTGATTACAAACACGACGGCGGCGGATAGTTCCGCTTTCCATATCAGGGCGCGAATCCGCGACCCTGCTGTCGGCATAATTACAATATGGACATCTCATACACGATAATTTAGCAATCTATTCGTCTTGTGTAAAGTGATTTTATTTCTAAAAAATTGCTTTTTTACAAAAAATCAAGACCTTTTTTTATTGTATATCGCCCCAATGACAAATTTTTTAGGTTCAAAATGTGGTATAATTGACTTGATATGGCAGAGAGAATGGAAAAATACCTTAACCAAATTTTAATTGGTGATTGCATTGAACTGATGCGCGGGATTCCCGACGGTTCTGTTGATGCAGTATTTGCGGATTCTCCATACAATTTACAACTGGGGCAGAAAACACTTTATCGCCCCGAAGATCAAACAGCCGCACGTGCGGTTCGCGATAATTGGGACTCTTTTGCGTCACCCGCAGAATATAATGAATTTTCACGAAAATGGATTGCTGAATGTAAACGTGTCCTGCGCCCAGATGGCGCCATGTGGGTTATTGGAACATATCACAATATTTTTCAAATTGGCGCCATATTGCAAGAACAAGGTTTTTGGGTTTTAAACGACATCGTATGGGTAAAAACAAATCCTATGCCTAACTTTCGTGGCACACGTTTTACCAATGCGCATGAAACATTGATATGGGCAACACCAACCAAGACCGGCAAATATACATTTAATTATGAAACGATGAAAAATCTGAACGGTGGAAAACAAATGCGTTCGGATTGGGAAATGAACATTTGTCTTGGAGAAGAACGCCTTAAAGATGCAACTGGCAAAAGTTTGCACAACACACAAAAACCAATGGACTTATTGCGCCGCGTAATTTTGGCATCAACCAAACCCGGCGATATTATTTTAGATCCATTTGTCGGGTCTGGAACCACCGCCGCCGCGGCACGCGAATTGGGCAGACAATTTATCGGCATTGATCGCGAAGAATCATACGTTTTGGCGGCACGTGAACGTGTTGCACATGTAACCCCAATTGATTTATCGAATATCGAGGTTGCAAAACCAAAACGTGACGAAGTGCGTGTTGCATTTCGTGAACTTATCGATGGTGGCCTGCTCTATCCTGGACAAACATTGGTCAGCCCCAAGGGCGAACGTGTCATGATTGCGTCTGATGGCAACCTGGTGCACAGTTTATATGGCAAGGCATCCATCCATGTTATGGCGGCCCGCATCCAACATTGTACCAGTTATAATGGTTGGGATTATTGGTCGGCCGAAAAGCGCGATGGCAAATTGGTTTCAATTGACGAATTGCGTAAATATGTACGGAATATCAAGGCAGGCATGGAAAAAGCCGCATAATATTTACGAAACATTTCAACACAACAAACAAAAACACCTTGGCCAACGCCAAGGCATTTTTGTTTAATTCAAACCATAACTTAAAATACTTTGAATTTATAGTTTGTACCTGCGCGGAACGATACATCGTATCCAGATATACCAGCACCGGCATTAACAGACCATCTGTTCGATATACCCATCGCGGCACCGAACGCACCGGCGGATTGACCGTTAAAGTAACCGTAACCCGCACCGACCGACAGTTCGCCACGACGTACATCAGACACCGCAACCGATGACAACGCAACCGCACTTGCGATACCCGCAGACAAATCTTGATCTAACTTTTCGATACGTTTGTCGGTATACGCATTTGCTTCACTCAATGTTAATGCGCTATCCTGTGCCATCAAGTCGAAGTAACTCTTGGCAATATTGCGCACAGAACCGTCGGTATTTTCATCAGCGTTCAATTTATCAACTTTGTCCGATGTTGTCTTTAATTGACCATCCAACGCAACCAAGTTCGCCGAAACACTTGCTGTATCGGTCGCATAATTATTGCCATCAAATTCGGTCATATCACCGATCTTTCCGTCAATTGCAGCAATATCTGATGCATTTTGACTTATCGCCGCACCAATGGTTCCAGACGCATGATCTGCATCTGCGGTATATGTCGCATTTTCTGCATTACTTGCAATCTGACCTGAAATAGAACCTGAACCGTTACCAGTCAATGCAGCAATTGTCGCAGAATTCTCTTCAACTGTTGCGAATAAACCTGTGGCCGCATTGTTTCCGTCACTTGCATGCCCCAATGCAGTGCTTATATCATTTATCGCATTGGTATGCTCTGCAACCGTAATATTCAAACTATCCAATGCTGCACCAATTGTACCATCTGCATGAGTGCCACCCGCGGTATAAGTCGCATTTTCTGCATTGCTCGCAATCTGACCTGACACAGAATTTGAACCAGTACCAGTCAATGTTTCAATTGCTTCCGTATTGGATGTAATTGCCGCTGTATTGGCCTCGATAGCAACGTACACCCCTGACGCATCTACACCATGCTCTGAATCACTTGCATGTCCCACAGCAGTGGTAACCGCCGAATAAACCGCACCAGACGTAACCAAATTACTGCTACCCTGTGCAACGGATGTATCAATACCAGAAACCGTTTGACCTCCCATCGTCAAAGATGAAACGCTGGTTGCCCCCAATGTCGCGACACCTGCACCGGTAATACCATAGTCACTGCCAATGGTTATGCCATTGGTAAACCCTTGGACACCAGCCCAGGTATTTGCACTGTTCTTTAAGTTAGCAATTGAGTTTTGGAAAGCGGTCACAGAAACAACTTTGCTATTGCTATTGTCAACCGCTGTGTCGGTTATTGTCGCCGTGTATATATCAGACGCACCAACCTTTCCATTGACCGCGGTTTCCAATGCCGTCAAAGCTTCGCCAACCGTGGTCCCTGTGGATGTATATGAATTGGTTTCTGCATCATATGTACTGGACGTGCCGATAATGGTTCCATTCCAACTGCCCAATTGAGCATGCAACCCTGACGTATTCATCAACTTGTCACTCAATACAAGATTTTCACCATCTACGGCTACGTTGGTATAATAATTCATACCATTAATCTGCAAATCATCATCCAACGTTGCACCACCAATATTCAAACTTAAAGAACCTGCTGTTCCATATTCGCTGTTCAAAACATTGATGGTTTTGATTTTGGCACCTGTTGTACCGCCGGTTAATGTATCAATTGTTCCCGCACCTTTCAGGTTTGCATCAACAATCAAACCGCCACCGGCAACCCCACCAGTAACCGTATCAATGGTACCGTTTGACATATTCAGGATTCCGGTTCCAGTTAACACACCATCAAAGTCCGCACCATTTAACAAATTGATTGTATTTGAAGATGCAGTATTATTAAAGTGTGTCGTACCACTTGCCAAATTGATTATACCATCGCTGGCGATTTCTGCACCATTTTCAAACGTAACCCCATTTGTTAAATCAACCGTTCCCACATTATTCAACACCGCGGTCGATGTAAATGTATCTGCATCAAACGATGCGTAGCCTTCGTTTTCAAATTCACCAGTGTACGTTGACGGGTCAGAAATCCAACGACCAAAATTCCAAACATTTGCATCTACCGTTGAATTAAACACCACCGTGGTCGCAGTTGCACGGTTTTCAAACATATTTCCGGCGACCAATGTTGTATCAAATACACCAATGATACCATCATTAGTAATGCCCACATCAATCTTGGAACTGTTAAACCCAATCTGTGCCCCTTCAGAATTTTCTATATTAGCATTACCATCAATTTTGACATTGTGCGTTACAAACGAAGAGTTATCACCAACCCCAATATTCGCCCCCAATGTTATACCATAGTCACCATCGCCCGTGCCAACACCATGAACGTCGACATCGGCATTTCTAAGTGCTACATTGGACGTAACACTGGTATCATTCCCTGTCAGAGAATAATACATGCCTTCGTGATTTTCATCTGTCGTATCACCAATCGCATTAATCAAACCACCGGTGCCACCTTTGTGAATTGTGACCGTACCATCATTTGCATTATTCCCGGTCAAGGTGTAAATACTGTTGGTTGTATAGGCCTTAAATGTCGGGTTATCTGTAATATTTCCATATTCAGACAACTTTCTTACCGTGTCAACTGTTTCTAAATCAGACAACAGTGTAAATCCATCCACAGAAATGGTATTTCCAAACAGGATATTAAATTTATCTATGCCGTCTGCACTAACATCGACCAAAATCTCAGAATAGTTACCCAACATGGTATGCGCCGAATAATCATTAATGGCATTATCCACTGTATTTAATTTTGCGCCCGTTGCAACAGTAATCATCGTACCTGTCAAATCCATAGGTGAAGTTAGATGCAGTTGCCCCGAACCAACCGTAACCGTTTGGTTATTTAAAGAATTAGATATCTCAACCGTGCCACGACCAACGACATCTAATGTTCCGTTAAGTCCACTGATACCACCGGCCAAGCTCATAGTCCTGTCTTCTGAAGCATGCAATGTTAAATGACCGGCATTATAGATATCATTTGCCGCGCCATTTGCGGTATTGCCATGGAAATTTACGTCAGAATTCATCGCCGCAATGGTCAAATCGCCAGTATTATAAATTGCCCCGCCTTCACCACCAGCGCTGTTCCCAGAGAACCCAGAATCGGTGATTGTCATCACACCACCTTTCCCAGAATCTGTCCCTGTTGCATCCGCATTTATAAATGTAGTGTTATAAATTGCGCCACCATTTGTTTGTGCGATATTATTGGTAAATGTGGCACCTGTAATATCCGCCGTCGCAAATGTATTCGCAATTGCACCACCATTACCGCCTACTTTGGAACCATTCGCGGTATCTATTGTATAACCCCATGCTTTATTAGAATCAAATATTGTTCCTCTGCCTATTTCCAACAAATTTCCCAAATTGGCGAAACCGCTTTCTGTTGCCTCTGATGCTTGCAATGTTCTGCGCGTTGCAATAGCACCACCATTATATCCCGTTTCGTTTCCAATAAATGCGGAATTGTATATACTCAAAATGCCATTAACACCCAGAGAGATGGCACCACCGCCAATGGGTTGACTATCACTCATAACTTGGGAACCATCAACAGCGATATTTGACCTATTATTGATAAACGAAATATCGCTACCCAAAATCGCAGATCCATAATTTCCTATGGCCCCACCATCATAAATAGAGGTGTTATTCTTGAATACCGTTCCGTCTCCAATTGAAACTTCGCCGATTTGTTTTGCAATACTAATGGCACCACCCAATCCCGATTTATTTCCTTCAAATACAGAATTCTCTCCGATAATAACCCCTGCTTTATTGATAAATATAACCGAACTATCCCAAGTATCCGCTGCAATTTCATTTTTAATTTCCTGCGTTCCCCAATTTCCCGCATCAGGTATATAGTTATGTGTTGCACCCACCGCCGGTGTTGCGGCGATTAAGCCAAGTGCAATTGCATTGCACAATATACCATGACGTAACACTGCACGATATGCGGCAGTTAATTCTTTGAGTGTGGTTTTTGATTGTTTCATAAAGGCTCTCCTTTCTTTTCCTAATGTTATATACTTAACTACATATATTATGAATTGGCAAGTGTTTTTTTGATTTTCAAAAAACAACAGAACCCGCAGAAATCTGCGTTTTTTTATTTAGGATTTTTTTCTATATAAAATGAACGCCATCAAAAAAATCGGCACGTTATGAAAACAATTTTAAATATTCGCGCAACAACGTTGCCTTGGCCAAACCATTTCCCGTACCACCACTAAACCGACGATGAAAATCGTTAAATCCGGCCTCTTCCCAATCTATCATGGCAACAACATCAAACGTCTTTGGGTTCAGCATGAAATTATCCCACAAATCGTTTTGATTCCAACCATGCATGATGGATGGCTTATCATTTTTCTTGGGCTTTAAATCACGAATCTCGCGCGGGTCAGACATGCCAACAACAAAAAAGAACTTCGCCAATTGTTTTGCAATTCTTTCAATATGCGCATCCTGCGTTTTTCTGTCCAGCGCATGAAACCCAACACCATTAACATATTCATATTTACGAATCGCCATACCGTCAAATTCCACTATGTCCATTTTCGGAATTTTAATCGGTGATATCGGACGCAACGCATCGGTTATACGCTTTTCCCGAATCGAAATTTCATGACCGTCTGTCTTTAATGGAAATTTAAAAACATATTTATTATCAATGTTCACAACAAAATTTATGCAACGATGACCATAAGTATATTTCACATACGGATTGGGTTTATGACTAAAACTTTTTGCGAAACGTGTCCAACGACGAATCGGATAATTAAGGCGCACGCGCAACATCGCCCGCCGATGTCGCCCCGGAACAAACATACACAAAATATTTACTAATAATTTTTTCATTTTGAATTCTTTTTAAAATACATTGTTGCATATTCCGCCATGATATAGACTATCAACCCACGGAAACCAAATCGTACCCAATGATAGTCCGCAGAATAAAGGCATGGATACATTGAACCAAAATTTGCCGATTCCCAATCTATAAAGAACGTTATATCAAACGTTTTCGGATTAACCATAAAATTCTGCCATATATCGCCATGATTCCATCCATATAAAAACCCCGGTTTGCCCGCGCCACTTGGTTTTAAATCGGCAATTTCGCGTGGATCTGCACGCCCCAACACGTACAAGAAATTTGCAATCTGTTTCGACAAATGTTGCGCATTTTTTGCGACCTCGGCCCGGGACAAATCAGAAAACAATTTACCGTGGGCAAATTCATAACGGCGGACCGCAATATCTTTATAAATAATCGTTTCCATTTGCGGAATCTTGATTGGTGACACTTTACGCAACGCATCGGTTAACCTTTGTTCACGTATTGCGGCATCCTTGCCATCCGACTTTAAAGGAAATTTAAACACATGTTTATCATTTAATATAACGACCCAGTTGCAACATATCCAACCGACCTTGGTTTTAATCTTGCAATTTTTCATTTTATGGCGATGCGCATAATCACGAACGAATTGGTTATAGTCACGAACCTGGGGATAATAAAGTATGGTACGCACCTTGTCACGCAGGGATTTTTTCCAAATAAACATACAAATAATATTCACAATTGCGTGTCGCATAACTCTCAATCCTGTGTTAAGATTTTTTTCCCATACTCATCATAATATATTTTTCAAAACCGTGTAAAGGAAATAAACCGCCGCATAGACAGTTTATTTGCCCGCCCCTTCATCAAACAATCCGGTTTGACGCGCAACATTCCACCAGTATTCAGAATACACCGGGCGACGTCCCACCTCGTACCAGGGCTTCATATAATCAGAATAATGCAACACGACCAAATTATGTTTTAAATCATCCAATTCCGATTCTGGGTATATCTTGAATATGCGTGACCCATGCGACAGTTGAAAATTATACCGCAACGGCAAAAATGTTATGCGCCCAATCAAAGTATAATTCAACACGTCTTGGTCAGGATTGCTGTATTCATGAGTTCTGGATTCTGTAACCCATTTTTCATAAATATTTTCACGACGAATCTTGTCTAAATCCATCAACAAAAATCCTGAATTGATATACTTGGTCGTACGTGTTGGAACCGCGGCAATCACATTATCGCCCAATTCCAGTTCATATATATCAATCAAATCGCGGAAGAATATCATATCAATATCCGCATAAATAATTCTATCAACGTTTGGCACTAATTTCGGCAACATCAACCGATACCACATCGCAACCGGCCATTTGCCACGCCAAGATTCATCGAAATCATTGTTACCCAAAACAAAGTGGACATCTGAATCTGTACCCTTTAAAACACCACGAATAACGTCACGCAAACTCTCATCTACATCGGGGGTAACGACACAATAAACATCATAATCGCAACGATCTTTGGATGCCAAAAGTAAAGACTTCAATGTTACCGCCGCCATTTTGCAACCACGCGCATCAAAGCAAAACGCCATTGGAATTTTTACTGGGTATTTCTTGCGTGGAATCATCGTTTGACCAACTGTAGAAATCAGCCCTTTATACCGTACCAGGTCACGATGCAGACGACGCGCCGACCGCGTTTTACCGAAACATCCGGCAATTGTTGCACAAATCTGACGAAACTTGCTGTATTTATACATGCATTACCCCTTTGATTTTTTTCTTAATTTAATCGTAAAGGAAAAAATACCTTATGGCAAGATAAAAGACTAGATTTTTCCACACCCGAATACTAGGATACTTTCAACAAACAAAAGGATAACACGCATGAATATCATTTTCTGTCACGGTGTTATGGGACCAGATGAAGATTGGAACAATAAAATCTACAACGAGGCCAAGGGGTGGAAAGATTGGTTGCAATTTATGACCGAAGCCCAACATGATGTTGTTATGCAAATACCGCGCTTTCCACATGCGCATGCACTGCTTATGAAATACCCCGAATGGGAAAAAATTATGGATACCCATGATATAAATACAGATACAATACTAATTGGACATTCCGCCGGTGGCGGGTTCATATTAAAGTATATGGCAACGCACCCTGAATTGGTGGTAAAGCAAATCGTATTGGTTGCACCATGGATAGACGCCGAAGATTTTCAACCATTTGAATTCTATAAAGGCGCCAATTTAAACAACAAAATTGTATCACAAACAAAATGCGGCATAGACCTGTTAATCTCGGACGATGATATGCCCCACATAGTCAGCAGTTTTGATAAAATCACAAAAAACATACCCGATATTCGTGTTCATCGATTTTCTGGGTACGGACATTTTGTGTTACCAAAATTACCAGAAATCATGCCAATAATACAGTTTTAATATAGACTTGCAATATTGACATTTTCTTAATTAGTGATACCATATACCCTATGGCATTATTTTTGGATCAAAATAATATTTTCTATCATGGCACCCGGGCAGAATTTGAAAAATTCCGCCCACTATCGCATTTTGGCTCTTATCCCGCCGCCCAAGAATGTGTACTATTATGTCCATGCCAAAAAGACGAAACATTGGACATAAGACACGAATATTCCATACAAATGCCCCCGTCATTCAAAAACGATTCAACATATAAAATTATTCCAGTGCAATTAAATCTGATCAACACATACGAAATTGATGATTTTGGTGGAGCCTCAGATATCAACTATTTTCAATGCGTGGTTTTATACCACATTGTGCATGATCTAAAATTAAACAATATTCCCTATTTTTATGATTATATTTTTACAGAACCATTTCATATACCAACACCAGATGTAAAAAAAGAATTGCAAACAGATAATTTATACAATACCACGGCACAACAACATGCATGCCACACACCCGAACAAGTAAACCGATATCATCTATATCAACAACGTATGATTCAATACTTTGAACATCTGGGATACGACGGATTTAATTATACCAACCGTCGTGAAGACCGTGGTCACACATCATACATAGTATTTCGCCCAGAAAATATTGCCCGCATGGATCTGGGCCAAAAAATTACGCCACGTGAACCATTGGAAATCCATGCGGATTACCAAATATTTCCTTGTCGCAAAATGGCCGAGTTTGAAAAAATATTATTACGTAAAGCAGAATCTTCTCATGCATGTTCAATGGATATCAAACAGACGATATGGTCGAACATTAACAATCTGCGGTCTCGTCCATCGGTCATAAAATCTGCGGTTCGTGCACGTGAATATTATACCAAATTGTTTATAAACGAAATTTTACCCAAAATTGAAAATATCGGCACGCAACCAAAATACGGATACCATGGCCTGTACACACATACGTTCCAGGTCGTTCAATTTGCGATTGAAATCGCCATATCGATGGGAACCGACCCATTTCCAATTATGTTAGGGGCGGCATTGCACGATATTGCACGCGTACCCAAAGAACATGATGACGGCGATTATGATGACGACGCAGAACATGCACAACGTGGTGCGGAAATCGCACGCATATTCCTAGAAAAAAATTATAGCGAGCGTCTTTTCCCTGGCACAATAGATAAGATTGTTTATGCAATTAAATATCATAATTCAACCGATATATGTGCCCCAGATCTAATTTCTGCATCTATACGGGATGCCGATAGAATTCGATTATCACAAGAAAAGAATTATGATAAAAAATATTTTAATACCGCATACGGTAATTATATCGCCAGTTTACCGCCGCAAATGTCAAATAACGGTCGATTATCCCAAGAAAGATATATTGAAAATCAAAATAAATTTTTACAACGCCACAATATCAAAACACATTAACGGCGAATTCTTTTGCGTTTTTTACGTTTTTGATAACATGCCGTCAATAAAAACACCACCAACAAGAAAACCAAATCCAATGAGCAAATAAATATGACGCCAATCTCTGGACTTTCCAACAACACATACGCCAAATAGCACAAATCTGCGGTAATCCATGTGAACCAAGATGTCAAACTTAAATCATCGGCTGATTTAGTTTTTAATAATTTTATTATTTGTGGCATATACGCGATAAATTCCAACACGGTATAAATGGATAATAACACAAGCGCAATCGTGACTTTCATAAACACACCTCTATGAGAATTATATCATAAAAATAAAAAAAATAAAAATGCCCGCAACGCAAATATGCACTATCCGCGAACTGAATTATTGGGCATAAGCAGTTGAAAGATAAATTTTATTTTTCTTTCACGTAAATCAAAGAATCACATTTACCAACACATTTTGCCCAAGAAGCCATAGGCAATACTTTTTCCAATTTATAACCATTGCGTTTTGCTAGATTTTCTGAACGTGTATTACCCTTGTCTATATCCAATTTAATCTTTTCAAAACCGAATTTAAATAATTCAACTTCTAATGCTTGCAGCGCTTCACTCATAAACCCACTACCATTTGCAGATTTTATCAACCAATATCCTATTTCGCAGGCATTATTTTCAACACCAAAGAACTGAATGCGACCAATAATAATATTATTGTGAAAAATGTAAAAGCACATACCTTGGTTGGTTTTTATTTGGTTTGCACGTTTTGTCAGGTATGCCATCACATCATCAACAGTTTTTAATTCGCCGAAGTGTCCTTGCCAAGCCATTAAATAATCACGATCTTGATTGATAATGTCCAAAAGCATCGAAGCATTTTCTGTGGTTGGCGCAACCACACTCAACACCAATCGGGCCGATTTTATGATTTGTGGAAAACTCAACAATTCTTGCATGGAAATTACCTCTTTTGTTCCACTGTATTACAAAAAATGCAGAAATGCAAAAAAATGCCCCGATGGGATATTTTTATTTTATCTTGGTTGTGGGATGCTAGCAAAACGCGAGCCGATTTGATTCAGATTGGGCAAGAGATTAATGAGATGAAAGAGAAATTATTTTTCTAATTCTCGCATAAGGTTTGTATAATACAACACCTGTTTCTTGTGTTGTTCAGCATATTCAATCTCTAAACTTGTAGAATCGCCGATATAATTATTTACATTTACAACCAATATCGCATCAGAAATATCTATTTTTTTTAAATGTGCATTTTTTAACTTTTGTATTTGTTCTTCGGTATAATTTGGATTTTTAGAGGTTTGGAAAATTGGTGTGATTACACAATGCCCCCTGAAAGTCATCTTTTGTGCTATGGTTATCATTTCTTGTTGAAATTTCAAACTGCCACAAATTGTTATAATCATTTTACAATCTCTTCGGTTAAATCTATATTCCAAAGCTTTTGATAACCACGAACAGAAATTGGTTCTTTCAAGATTTTTAATACTTTTATTTTCCACGCAAAACGACCTGGCGTCCAAATTCCAAAATTCCTTTCCGTGATTGATTGAGATTGTATAAAACAATCTGTCATTTCGATACAATCTTGCAATTCGCAAATAACAATTATCTTTCCATATTCAAGATTTGTTATTTGATAATGTTCGGCTAATTTCTTTAATTCTGGCGATAGTTTTTTTACCGATGTATGAATCGCCAAAAGCCCGCGATAAGATGTTGCCCAAGATCGCGTTTCATATTTCTTTAAGCCCAATGCTATCGCAGCCGCATATGGTTGATATAAAGTAAGTACTTTCATAAATTGAATTGTAATATAACAACTTGAAAAATGATAGATTTTTTGTACTATTCAACTTAGTTTATATTGGAATAATTTTATTAAAAGCAGTTTATATGAAAAATGACTTTAAATTTTGCCCTATTTGTGCCGGTCAAAATGTCAAAAATATAAATAATCGTAAATGGGAATGTCCTGATTGCGGGTTTGTTTTATACAATAATTCTGCAACAGCGGTCGCCGTGATTATTATAAATACCCACGGTCAAATATTATTTGAAGTACGCGCCAAAGAACCTAAATTTGGCTTACTTGGTTTACCTGGTGGTTTTGTAGAACACGATGAAAGTACCGAACAGGCGTGTATTCGTGAATGTCGTGAAGAATTAGGTATCAATATAACAATTTTGAAATATTTGTGTACTTTTCCTAATACATACGAATACAAAAATTTTCAATACAAAACGTGTGATGCTTTTTTTGTTGCAAAAATTGATGATGATGCGAAATTCAATTTACAAAGAGACGAAGTATCTGATGTAAAATGGTATTCCATAGAAAATCCGCAAGACTTAGCAGATCTACCTTTGGCTTTTGATAGTGCATATCATGCACTGGATTTTTACCTAAAAAACAAATAAATCATTAAAAAATAAAACTTTTTATAGTATAAAAAGTTCGAAAATGGTGATTTTTTTACCACTTTTTAATTTCAACCTTTCGACCCGAACAAAAAATTAAAACACCCTTTCGGGTGTTTGAATCTTTGGTTGTGCTATATGTGTAATTCGCAAACCGAGTTGTTAGAATTCGGGCAAGAGATTGATGAAGTAAAAGATAAATTAGGTTTACCGAATCTGTATTAAATAATTTTATTAATAAATTATGCCTGTGTGGGCAATAAGTTAAAAATATGTAATATGCAAAATACACAAACACTATCTGGATTTTATGATTGGCAGGCAAGATAAATCCATTTTGGCATATCCGTCTTTGACCAGCAGATCTTGCATATCTTTTTGATTCAAAATAGCCATATCCGATTGGTTTTGATATACTTTCTTAAAACCATTGGCCACATTATAACCATTTATCACTTGCAGACCGCCATTGCCGGCAACCATCAGCATTGGGGTGGAATAAGCAACCTTGGTATGATTACCCAGGTTCATAACAGTGCGCCCATCGTTCCCAAGGTACGCTAAGCCCATAGAATTTGATATAAAATCCGTTTCCAATGTTTGATACAAAAAATTATCAATCCTGGCGATTTTTCGCATATGTGGAATGCTGATCGCAAAATTTGATGTTTTATTCCCAACGATTTCTTTGATTTGTTGCAATTTTTCAATAAAATCCAAGGCCATGCCATCATCATTATCTATTCGGAATGTCAGCATTTGCCGTTCTTTCAAATCATCCGGAATGTCCATTTTGCCGGCTGTGTAAACATTTCTTAGGAATGGATATTGTTTGGCAAGGTTATCAAACAATACCTTTTTATCATCTGGAATCAAGTTCGTATGATATACACACAGGGTAAAATCCTGGTTTGTTTGCTGTGCAAATGATGGCAGTGTTATATTGCGAAAGATATTAAACCGGTCTGAAAAATATGGATCTTCATATAATTGCACCAAAGAACGCGAATTATTCGAATTCATAAAACTGTTCGGGATTGCGTATCTGACCATACCAATTATCATAATAAAACCTTTTCATTGTTGGTTTCTATGATATAATGCCCCAAATGAATGTAAAGAAAAAAAGAGATTAGAATGATAGATTTTCATACGCACAGTAATGCTTCGGATGGGGCGTTGTCCCCAAGTGAATTGGTTGATTTGGCCACCAAAAAGGGACTAAAATATATTGCTTTAACAGATCATAACAATGTCGATGGATTGCATGCGGCGGCAAAAGCGGCAGAGCAATGCGGTATCAACTTTATAAATGGGATAGAGGTTTCTTGTGAAAGAAATACACACATTATCGGATTATTTCTAAAACGGTTTGACGAGATAAATAACAAAGCCGCCATACGCAGGGAATACATAGAACAATCGCTAAAAAACTATGGTTATACCAAGGGAAAATATGAAACACTGATTGGTGCCAGGGATGCTTTTATAAAAATGATGATTGATACCGACAAGGGTTCAGACAAAACATTTGTTATTGAACATTTTCTGCAACCGCCGTTTGGATATGGCGAGGCAATAGATATGATTCATCGTTCTGGCGGTTTGGCGATATTGGCACACCCAAACAGGACAAAAGGCATTGATAGTAATAATTTGCAAGAATTTATTTGCGAACTAAAACAATACGGAATCGATGGTATAGAGGTATATCAGTCCGGCCAAACAGATGAATATACAGATTTTGTTACAGATTTAGCACGAAAAAATGATTTGTTGGTCAGTGGCGGCAGTGATTATCACAGCCCGAGCAAAATAAACAGGGAACTTGGGATGTATGGCGATATTGATAATCGAAAACCCATACCAATAGATATACTGGATAAACTTTTACAGAATAAAAATAAATATTTATAGTACCATTACAAGAACCGTTTTTTTCTGGGGTTCAAAAGTGGCGAAAAATCACAATGTTTTAAACTTTTGAACTTTTTGTAGGTATTGGAAAATAAATAAAAACTTGCCCCGGTGGGCAAGTTTGGGAACTGTGGTTGCACTTGTCTGGGCAATTCGCAAACCGACATAATCAAAATCGGGCAAAAGATTGAAGAGATGAAAGATAAACTATTTCTGGTTTGATTGTGTTTGTAGCAACCAATCTGGTGGTTCTGGTAAACTGAATTTTTCCCCGTCCCATTGCATTTTGATGTATTCTGCATTTGGCATACTACTAAAATTGAAATTGGTAAAACGCCGAACAAAAACACTAATAACCCCGGCATGGGTTGCGATGCCAACGGTCCTGGCATTTGTATTTTTGGCAATTTTTGTTATCGTATCACAGACACGCTGAACGAACATATTATCACTTTCACCATTTTCCGGCGCATAATCACCATTAAATAAAAGAGCCGCAGGCATATCTATTTTATCTTTATTCATGTCAACCAATGTATCTGCTGGTGCATCTGTAAGATTCATTATCTTGCCACACAGTATCCCAAGGTTTCTTTCGCGTAAGCCCGGGTCAGTTATAATTTGCACTTTTTTGTCACCCAAAACAATTTTTGCAGTATCCAAAGCCCTGGATAATGTCGAACTATATATACAATCAAATTGCACATTTGATAAATTCTTGGCCAACACCTGTGCTTGTGCAATTCCATTACTGTTTAGCGGTATATCCAAGAAACTTTGGACTCTCTTTTCTACATTGTAATCGGTTTGACCATGTCTAAATATATAGAAATCCTGTTTCATATAAACCACCTTTGATATACTTCAGACTTAAACTTGTTGAAATACTTATATTCCCAACAAAAACTTGCCCAAACAGGTAAGTTTTGAAACTATGGTTGGGGCAACTGGATTCGAACCAATACTAGCGGAGTCAGAGTCCGATGTTCTACCATTAAACTATGCCCCAAGGCAGAGCGCATTATATACCAACACTTTCCCATTTGCAAATGAAAAATTACCGGCGCGTGACACGTTGTTATTGGTTTCTATCACGCAAGGATGCAATTATATTTGCAATGCCAATTTTTCTTTGTTCGATTTGATCTTGCCACGCGGTGCTAACCGTTTCATCCACGCCCAGAACATCACCCTTTTTCAATTTGTCTTCGATATACAATGGCACAAATGATTCAGCGGTTAATTTATCTTTTGGCAACAAAATCAGTCCACCAATCTCACGTGGCAATCCGTATAGCGATTCTAACGGATTTCCACTGGCATCAAGGTTTCCCGAAACCCTGTATGGCGCCCCTTTCAGGTCATGTAAATTATTACCATGTAACAAAAGATGACCATTTACCTTTACCGTTGACATATCAGGTAATTTTTTCAGGCCCATTTCTTCCAAGTTCAATATATCATCTAATATAAAACCTTTGGGTAAATTATCTATGTCATATAGTTTGCCATTTTTCTTTATGTACCCGATTAATTTATTCCAGCTGTTATCGGGGATGGTTAACTCACGTTCCCGCATAAACGTACGCACCACCGCGCGCAGAGTACTATCACACGGAACGACATTTTCATAGCCATAGCATCTAACCACTTTGTCATTATCTACTTTCAATGTCAGAATTGGCGTGTATCCTTTGCGTATAGAATATCTGGCGATTCCTTCGTAAATATCATCTTGATAAAATATTTCAACGGGGTGTTTTAATGTCCGGTTTTCATAATCTAATGCTTCTTGCCCCCCCAGACAAACGATATAATAGCCATCATTCAAATCCATCAATTTATATGCCCATCGTTGTGACATACGGATATTGCGGTTTTCTGCCCTTTCGTTCTTTATATCTGCACGGTGCCACTTCTTGGCAAGGTTTAATACGTTGTTGAAATTATCGTATTCCCTGCACGTTGTCAGACAACCAAAATTAATGGTTGGTTGTTGTGATGCCTTGCCTGCGACATCTATTTGTGTATCGATATATTTGTCCGCCACAGAACACAAAAAGTCGCGCACAAGATTTATGTTTTGTATTGTTGTGTCATCTAATTTGTTTGCATCGAATTTTGGACAAGTCAAATAGGCGTAAATTATAATGTTAAAATATCTATACACGATTTCACGAATAATTAAATCTTTGTTTTGTTTAATTGTTTCGGGCGAAAATTTTTGTTCGCGAACTTTACGATATTCTGGGTTTTCTATTACGCCATTAAATAAAATTTTGTTGAAATAATCGTCTATGGATTTTGGCGACTTTCTTTCAAAGGTATCAAATTCACGTTTTAATTCTGTGATGGCGGTATTCCGCGGGGAATCTGCTATGCACTTTACAACCAATTGCATTTTATTGGGTGATAACGTCACGTTATATCCATGCGCAATCATTATATCATAGATTTTATTTGCGGCATCTTCACTGTACAGTGTGATTAAATACCGGTTGAATTGCTGGTCACGATCCCAACTCCAACCACGGCGAATAAATTTTAATGCAACATCCGCATCCACATCTTCCAACGGCACAATGTAACGCGCGCCATAATAATCAATATCTAAACTCGAAGGCATATTAAAATCATGCGTCAATTGGTATTGTATGGCCACGGCCTCTTTATCGGTATCACAAAACAGCACAAATCCCGTATACTTGGTTGGATTTATGCTTTGAATATCCGGAAAAAAATCAACAACATCCGTTAACATAGATTTTTCTGCTTTCTCTGGATATAACACGAATATTTTGTTTTGTCAATAAAATCAACCCGCCCCGAACCAAAAATCTTTTGCTTTATATAACCGGCACAAAGGGACGCATTCGTTCCTATTGAATCAAATTGGCCGGGCGTAACATAATTTTTCATAACCAAAAGGATGCAAAATGAATAAAAAAATCTCTCTTGCCGTATTAATTGCGTGTATTGCAACGGTGCCAAATGCCGATGCATGCACCGGTATCACCATGAAATCCAAAGATAATTCCATTGTTGTTGCGCGCACCGTTGATTGGGCGGGTTCAAAAATGAATAACATGTATGTTATCGTTCCACGTGGACATAGCGAACAATCACTTTTGCCAAATGGCACGATGGATGGCGCGCGATTCACCGCAAAATATGGATTTGTCGGCCTTGGGATGCAACAGCCCGAATTTGTCGTTGACGGCACGAACGAAGCGGGCCTTTCCGCCGCCCTATTCTACTTTCCCGACTATGGTAAATATCAACCCTATTCGCCGGCCATGAAGGCCAATTCATTGGCGGATTTCCAGGTTGTATCATGGATACTATCGCAATTTTCAACGATTGCCGAAGTCAAAGAGGCCATCGACAACATCAACATAATCAATATCGATAAAACCGCATCCACGGTTCATTGGCGCATTACCGAACCCAACGGACACCAGGTCGTTTTGGAAATCGTGAACGGTATTCCGCATTTCTATGAAAACCCGTTGGGCGTAATCGCAAACTCGCCGGGATTGCCGTGGCATTTAACGAATTTGAATAATTATATTAACGTCCGGTCTGGCACAGAATCACCAGTCAAATTCGGTCCAATTACCCTGCGGTCGCTTAGCCACGGAACGGGACTGTTGGGCCTGCCCGGTGATTTTTCATCACCATCGCGATTTGTTCGTATGGCATTTTTCAAAGACTATGCAATTCCACAAAGCACCGGTTTTGATACCGCAATGCAATCGTTTCATTTGCTGAATAATGTCGATGTTCCTTTTGGCACCGCGTTTAAAACAGGCACCGCAACATTTGACATGCCATCGGCGACCCAGTGGACCATCGCAAGTGATATTACGAATAAAAAGATTTACTATCACACGATGTACAACCGCACAATTCGCCGTATTGACATGAATAAAATTGATTTTACAAATATTCCATTCCAATATCATCCATTGGACAAAACACCCGACGAAACAATCCTGGACGTGCGGATTGGGAAATAGGAATTAAATCCAATTAAAAAAGGGTAAAAGATTTTTATTTTCCCCTTTTTTTCCAACGAACCCTCGACAGTAATTATACGAACACGACCATCGGACCCACCCCCAGAACGCAGCAATTTGCCCGGTGGCGTGTTCACTGATATCCGAATGATTTATTATATTCATAATTCTGTGTTTTATTTTTCGTGCAGCGTATTTTTTAAGCAATATAAAATTCTTAAAATGCCTGTACCCGACAAACGCCACCCCAAAAACCGTCTGGCGCACGATACTGCGTGAAAACACAAGTTTTAGACCATCCGTAATAAAAACTTTAATTTTTTGTGCCATATGTTTTAGGGTATTTTTATCATTCCCATACAGGCAAAAATCATCACAATATCTAATATAATCCCGCCATCGCAGTTCACTTTTAACAAAATGGTCAAGTTCATTAAGATAGACATTTCCCAACCATTGACTTGTCAAATTACCAATCGGCAGGTTTGTTTCCCCGCCGACCGAACGCACAATTTCATCAAGTATTTTAAGTATTCGTCTGTCGCTTATTTTTCGGGCGATAATTTCCATCATTTTATTATGATTTATACTTGGATAGAATTTTCTTATATCGCATTGCAACACGTATTTATTTCTGCGAACGAAATCCATGGTGCGTTTTGATGCGGCGTGCAATCCCCGTCCCGGTATGCACGCATAAGAATCATGTATAAACATTTTTTGCCAAATCGGTCCCAACACATTTATCAACGCGTGATGCAATATATGGTCGGGATACAGGGGCAATTTATATATGACACGTTCTTTTGGTTCGTGTATGACAAAAGTCTTGTATTCTGATGTTTTGAATTTGCCTTCTATCAGTTGCTGTCGCAGTTTTTTCAACAGCACATCTTTATTACGCAGGAATTTTTGCACCGATTTTTTTGATTTTTTGCTTTTGACAGCCTTGCGTGCAGCCAATTCAAAATTTTCAACAGAAATGAACTGTTCCCACAGGTTATTGTATGTTTTCATGGCGATTTACGAAAAAGAAAAATATTTATCTATTTTGACTATTGTTCCAACGAAAGGCATATTACCGCCATCCCGTGCGGTTTGCATTTGGTCCATTAAAACGGCACTGCCGGTGAAGGCAACACAAATTGTATCATCCAATTTGAATTGGAATTGCATACATTCGGTTCCTTCACGGCGTTTAGATTTTGTTATTCTAAAATCTGTAACCAATATTTCCCGATTTAAAATATCATTAAGGTATTTTTTTACACCCGGCATAGGCAACTGTTCACGTGCAAAATTGGCAAATCGTGGACATGTTGTTTTATTAAGGTGTTCTATTTCATCCAATGTCATTTTATATTCCATTACAATCGGATGTTCCGGGCGTTCGCGACGATACAGAACCCACTACTGGCCCAAACATCCCCTGCGTTTTGTATTTGGACGGACATGGGACAAATCCCATATCATCATCACAGGTCGTACCACCCCACCTTTTGATGTAACAAGGTATTAAAACAGATGTTTTTTACGCATCTGAAAAGTGCCCATGCACTTTGTCCCGCAGGTTGGCGAAAAAGTTTCCTTTTTACTAATCACACCCAAAGGAGCGGCCGCCCCGAACACAGCGCCCCGGAAATCGGAGTTGTTCTGGACGTTGTTCGCGCAGTTGTTCGCACAGTTGTTCGCACAGTTCGAAACGGAGTTCGAGTTCTTGAACACCCAACGCGCCGCCGAAAGAACGACCAACGTTCAACGCACGCAACTGAATACGGCGATACAACCTATTCCCGTGTTACATCGGGAATCTTCTTACTGGGGCGGGACACCCGCCCCAAACCCCACCCGTACGATCGCCAATAAAATGTGCTACATTTTATTGGCTATACCGATACATCAATTTGCGGCCGCCCCGAACACAGCGCCCCGGAAATCGGAGCCGCGCTGGACGCGGCTCGCGCAGAAGTTCGCACAGTTGAGCGCACAGTTCGAAACGGAGTCCGAGAGCCTGAACACCCAACGCGCCGCCGAAATTGATGGATTTGTTAACTTGCAATAGCAATATCCACCCACGGGCGTCGCCGGTCGACCGTTCGATACCCATGTGTCATATTGCGATTGCACACCGCTTTGATTCGTTGATACCTGACCATACTGGTACCATTTATCATCACCGGTACCATATTGTACCGATGGTTCGATATTGCTGCACACACTTATCCCCGTAACCGTGCCATACGGAAACACCGTGCCCCATTCACCCTTTTGCATGGCATTATATACCGTGCTGCCACAATTACCTGCACTGCCATTCTGGCCATTATGCCTTTTATAACAATATGAGGTTCCCGCAATATTCGCCGGCAGGTTCGCATCCACACCCAATGTCGCCGCCGGCGCATCATTTATTCGCCACAATAAACCGTTTGAACTGGGGGTACCGTTTTCATCAACCTGGGTGAATTCGGCATTTGCCGCATCCGTTACCGCCGTATTTAATGTCGCCGCATCAACCAAACCATTCGCAAATGTATTTACCGTATCGTCATATATTGGTGTAGATGTCACATTATATTGCGACCCGGTATATGTCAAAACATTACGATTCGACAGGTTTATAAACTCACTCTGTTTTTCACCTATGGCCATCTCTAATGCCTCGGCGGTGGCAAGGTTCGGGTCTGTTGTCGTCGTGCCGTCCAAATCGTCCAATACATTACGCGTGCCAACCACACCATTGGTTGTGCCGTATGTCACAACTTTATCCCCGGATTTTGCCTCTAACATTGGTTGGGTCGTTCGCGTCACATAACTAACCGATGTTGTCGTTGTTGGTGACGGTTCATTATCCGCAATGGCAACACATGGTATCGCCACCGTCATTGCAATTATGGATATTATTCGTTTCATATTGTTGTCCCCCTTTCACCAACTATTAATTATGTGGTACATATGTCCCCGACAATTCATTTATTGTCCATAATGTGCAATCTGGGGGATTAGAACATGTCACATGCGCATTAAACGCATTTTGCGCCGCGGTGTTTACATGCTGGGCCTGGACCAGGGAACCTGTTTGGCTGTTGTACGTGCCGGTCGCATTATACACCGCCGCAGAACCAACCGAACCCGATTGACCGTTATATGTCACCAAATTACCCGATGTGCCCGCCGGTATCGCATCTTGCTTTTCCGCCAATGCCGTGTTCACACCGCCGACCGTCACCAATTCATTACCTTCGTCATAATTATAGACATTCGTGATAATGCCACGTTCTTGGACTTCGCCATCGGCATCGCCGTTATCATCGTTCGGATACATAACAACGTAATCCCCTTGTTTTGCCTCAATTATTGGTTGACGTGTACGTGTCACATAACCAACCGATGTCACCGTTTTATCACCCGGTGTTGGGTCGGCCGCGAATGCCGGCACAATCGCCAATGCCGCGATTACTGATGCGAATAATGTTTTTGTTTGCATGGAATATCCCCCCATTTTCGTTTGTTTGCCTTATCAAAAACCGCCAAGGATTCTGGCGGTCGGGGTGTTAGCAAATCACAAGATACAATGACTTCGTTGAACTTCGGTGTGACCCTGTTGTATATCCAACGACACCCCGACATATTAAATTCGGGGACGATATACGGTGCAATAACATGGAATCAAACAGATTACGATGCCGTTGCACCGGTACCTTGTGGGCTTGCTACAGTCCCGAACCAGATTCCCATCTGATTCACAGGTATTTTATCAAAAATCACCGAATCAGGTCAAGAGCAAAAAAATAAAAAATACATATACAGAATATCACAGTTGCCTTTTATAAAAATCGGTTTATAATCCATTGGCTTAACATGAAGGAGATATCATGAAAATAAAACCATTTGCGGGTGTTCGCCCACCAAAAGAAATCGCGGCCGAAGTTGCTTCACGTCCATATGACGTTTTGAATTCTGTCGAAGCCAAGGCCGAGGCCGGTGAAAAATCACTGTTGCATATTATCAAACCAGAAATAGATTTTGACCCAATTGCCGATGAACACAGCCAACCTGTATATGACAAAGCGGTTGAAAATTTCAAACTGTGGCAAGATCGCGGTTGGTTGGTCCAAGACGATAAGGAAATGTATTATATCTATGCCCAAACAATGGACGGTCGTACACAGTACGGTTTGGTTGCGGCGGCAAATGTCGATGATTATATGACCGGCAAAATTAAAAAGCATGAATTGACACGTAAAGATAAAGAAGACGATCGTATGATTCACGTCCGTATCCAAAACGCAAACATCGAACCGGTGTTCTTTGCATATCCGGACGTTGCCGAAATGAACGAAATTGTTGAAAACTTTGTCAAAACACATGAACCAGAATATGACTTTGTTGCGGCCGATGGCTTTGGCCACACGTTCTGGGCAATTCGTGATGATGCAATCAATGCACGTATAACCGAAATATTCAAAAACATTCCGGCAATGTATGTCGCAGACGGTCACCACAGAACCGCCGCCGCGGCACGTGTTGGTGCAGAAAAACGCGAACAAAATCCGAACCACACCGGGAACGAAGAATATAACTATTTCTTGGCCGTTATATTCCCAGAAAGCCAATTGAAAGTTATTGACTATAACCGCGTGGTCAAAGATTTGAACGGTTTGACCCCAGAAGAATTCTTGGCGAAACTTTCCGAATCGTTTGATGTTGTGGAAATGGGCACCGAAATATACAAACCAACAAAATTGCATAACTTTGGAATGTATCTGGGTGGCAAATGGTATTCATTAACCGCAAAGCCCGGCACATACAACGACAACGATCCAATCGGTGTTTTGGACGTAACAGTTCTGTCTAATTTGGTATTTGATAAAATATTGAACCTGGGCGATTTGCGTACCAGCAAACGTATAGATTTTGTTGGCGGTATTCGCGGCCTTGGCGAATTACAGAAACGCGTTGATAGCGGTGAAATGGTCGCGGCATTTGCGCTGTATCCCGTCACAATGCGCCAAATCATTGACATCGCCGATACCGGCAATATTATGCCACCAAAGACAACATGGTTTGAACCAAAACTGCGTAGCGGTTTGGTTATCCACAAATTGTCATAATGACAAAAGAAAAATCCCCGGTAAAAACCGGGGATTTTTATTACATAAAATTAACTTCCTTTTACTCTGTTTACCAATCCAGGCAATAATACCGTACGTTTTCTCTTGTCGTATTCTTCTTTGAATTTCCGAAATTCTTCATGATCATTTGGTTTTTCCTTTAAACGCCTAACATCCCTGATAAACTGTTGCCCATTGGCCGGCACACGAAATACAAAACAACTGTAATGGTCACTTTTGTGTGGTCGCAATATAACACCGTTTGATGCGAATAAATCGACCATGTTACGCAAATATGACAAATTATTCCGCGACGGTACGATATAATAGTACCCATTTTCGTGGGTATTAATTTCAAATACCTTGTCCGCCGCATCTAATACATCTGCAGCATTAGGTTCCAATTTCGGAAACCATCCTGTTTTTGATAAAACATACTTCATATAACCCATATACTGCCTCCTGTGGCACAACAGCTGTGTATATTTACATGGAAATATTTACAAGTCAAGATATTAAATGCCAATCATATGTGACATTTTCATCATGAATATAGATTCATTTCCGAATTCATCGGTATTGTTCGGATTTATACGGTATATAAACCCAATCGCACCATCGGTAAACGGCCCAAAGTTATGACGATATGTCGCATTCAGACGAACTTCGCGATGCGCCGGCGACATGCTAACACGTCTTGTACCGAAATCAGTTATCGCCAAATCATAACGACCATCATCTGTATCCACTATTTCATAGTTCGCGTAATCATAACTCATGTGACCATCAAACACCGCCAATGGTAATGACACACCCAAATTAATATTTCCAACATCCGCACCAAACGCAAACGCATTAGAATTCAATCCAGACACGTCTATAATCGCGCCACTGTCCATGTTCGGTGTGGTGTGTGCAAATGTCGCACGCGCGCGCAGTTTCAACATATCTGACACTTTCCAAAACGTATCAACATCGACATAGTTCGTACTGGCACCACCAATTTCCAACAACCCCGTTGCATACGCACCCAGCATGGTGTTATCTTCGTGCATTGAACCAACCGATGTTTTGAAACCGAACTTTTCATTGTTCCACCCTATTTCAGATTGCGCACCCGCAATCGTTCCCAAACTCATCGGTTCATACAATGACGAAATCGTTGGGTCGTTTTCCAATAAACCTTCGTCCGTTATTGCACCGGTAAATCCGCGCGCCCCAAATGACCATTTACCAAAACTGTAATCTATACCACCGGTTGTTGCACGCGACGCCAAAGATAAAATCGGATTCGCCATTCCATAGAAACGCGATTCACCATCCGTCAAATAACGCTGATAATCAGCAGACAATTTCCAATTGTCATGCGCGTATGACAAATGCATATTGTCCAACCCACCCATACTGTCATTATACAAACGTTCCGAACGCGCAAAACCAAACGACATATTTCCAATATGCATTGTATTATCGGCAACGTCACGTGTATGCAAATCACCCAACACATCGCCCATATACAGCGCGCTACGCGATTCATTACCAAAAGAAACATTACTTTCCCAAATACGCGGTAACCGCATTGAACCATCAACACTTTCCAGTATATCATACGCCGCAATGTTAATTGCACCACGTCCCAGATTCAACGCCGGCGACATACGCATATTTGTATTTGTCGCCGCGCGCCAATACGCATTACCCGCACTGGAAACAATTTTACCATTTGTGTAATAATACAGATTTGTTCCCGGTGTTGTCGCGCGTTCAAGATTTATCACACCATAACCAAACACACGTTTAAACACCTCTAAATAACTGGCATCATCAGTTATCTCGTATTGATATTCGGACGGCATATTATACAAAGAACGTAAATGCGCCGCCAAAGATGTCTGATTTAACTGGGTTCCCGCCGACAAACGATTAAGATATGGACCATCCGCCGTCAACGCAAGCAGTGTAAATATTTCTTGGGGTGTCATGTAATAAAATGCCGAACGCAGCACACCCGCCGCACCCGCCGCCGATGCGACCGCCATTTCATCGGTAATTCCAACCGATGCGAAACACCATGGATCCATCGCACCCGCATTTCCAGTTCCCGCAATTCCACAAATACGTGATTTATAATAGTTTGTTGTACCATCGACATTACTTGCCCACTGTGCCAAACTATATTTGTTCGTGTTTGTATCAGAATTCGCGGCAATTGTTGTTGTTCCATACGTACTGGCCCCGACCGCAACAACCGACATAAATAAATGATTCAGATTATCAAACACCAATGGCGCGGCATTTTCAAACGTGGCTTCTTGCAGTGAATCTGCATACAATGCCCCGGTATTTTGAATGGATGCGCCCGTAGAAAAAATAGTTAACGGTTTATACAACGATCCCAACCCATTAAAGAACGCCTGGGCCTGGACCCGCGGAATAAAACCATTATCTGTAGATTCTGCACCGTAACTACTTTCCACAAAAGCCGCGAAATACAAATCATCAAAATCACTTGCCAACATATCGCGCACCGTATATGCCGAACGGCTGTGCAGTGGTTCGATTACATCCGCATTTGCAATTATATCAACCCGCGAACGCCCCTTTTCTAAATCCCCGGTTGAACGCAGTGCCGCATTTACCAATGCCGTGTAATTATAGTAATCGACACCTTCACTGGTTACACGTTTAACCAAAACTAAATCTCCAGAACTGGTGGCATAGGCGGCATCTGGCATTCCATCGCCATCAAAATCTATATAGTATAAATTACCCAACAAATACCCATAAAAATATTTCGTTTGCCCATCAACGACATAAGACCATGCTATACTTTTCGTTGCATCGCCCAAACCAACCGTACCAATTGCCGCAACCTTTGCGGTTACACCAACACTATCAAATGTCATCGTATCGTTAACCGCAATCTCTGTGCCAGCAAAATTATACGAGCCTGAAATTGAATTATCCGCAGCAATCAGTTTCTTGCCGCCACCTGTGCGATAAATTGTCATTTGACCATTTGGCATAAAGCCCGCAAAATCGCCGTTATACCCTGTTTCAAAATTTCCGCCGACTATTTTACCCAACAGATTATCGTCACCGGTTGCAGAACCATTATGTATTGCGGTACCCGCACCCGACAAATCAAACGCTGCCAACGTCAAAGGATCTTCCACCGATGTATCATCAATAATCGAAAGTTCATTTGCACCGAATGTTATCATATTGTTGTAATACTTGCTGGACATCTTGTCATTACTTGCCGCCACTAAACTGGTGGGTCCAGAATGTTGTGTCCACAACACAAATTTATCCTGCAACGAAGACCCATCTACGGCATTAACACCATTTGCCGTAATTAACGCAACATTAACCGGACGCCCGCCCATAACATGTTCATTTGTTCCAAGATTGTATAATGAATCCCCCTGGGCATTATACAAGGCAAGTGGTGTATTTGTTGATGTATCACGTAATGTACGCATTCCCAAATATCCACGCGCCAACGGCGAATAGCCACGCATTAACAACAAATAATTCTGGGAATTATTCCCTGCGTAACTGTTCATCAAATTAAAATCTTTGTAATAAACCGTTTCTTCATTATCGGCATCATATTGCGTGTAATACAATGCCAAATTATTTGTGTAATTTGCGGTTTCTTGGGTTGCATTTAACATCGCCGGCCCATATGGCAATGCACCCGCAGACCATACGGTACCACTATTCGAAGAACCACCACCGCCGCCGCCAGAGCCCCCACCGTGATTACCATCACTGGATGACGATGTATGGTTATGATTATCATGATCAAATACATCCGTTAATAAATAAAGTCCACCTACAACAACGGCGGCACCCGCCGCCGCCAATGTTAATCCCTGGGCGGTGGATAGTCCACCGAATAGCCCACCCGTTCGCCCGGGCGAATTTTGTGTCTTGTAATTCTTAATTTGTCGGTCGCATTGTGATGCATCTGCACCATACATTTGCAGAATTTGCGCCGCACGCAAATCGTTATTCATCAATGCCGTACAAACCAATGATAACCCTGTACTATCGACATAGTTTATATTTGCGCCATTATTAACCAAAATCTGAACCTGTTGAATATCGGCATTTTTTGCCGCGGCCAACAACTGCGCTGCAACCGTAAAATCATTTGGTGCCGCAAATGCACCAAACGGCGCAAAGAATAAAGCAAAAACCAAAAGTCTAACAAACTTCATACAGATACACTCTCTCTAACGTCTTGCATTTTAACATAGATATCCAATGCGTGTCTAGCAAAAAATAAACGGGGCAAAACGATGCCCCGAATATTTTTTCACATTGGAAATTACTTTCCTTGTGAAATCTCTTTCGCTTTATTAACAATTGGTGACGGAATTGCTGGATGAATACTATCAGCAGGAATTTCTATCCAACCATCTTCGTCTCTTTTATAGATAGGCGGGTTTTTCGGTTTTGGGCCAAATTTAATTTGTACCGCCTGCTCTACTTTATACAGTTTCCAATTGTCTGGATTACGCATTGCACTCACAAAGGTTGTATCCACAACACGCTTTGGTTGCGCCGGTTCTTGCGCATTTGCGGTCGCCACACCGGCAAACAACAACGAGAACAAAGTCAAACCTTTCAAAGAAGCAATTACTTTATTTTTCATCGCGTTCCCTTTTGATTATTTGCTATAGCTGTTGCTGTAATAGTAATATGTTGTATTACTTTGTGGTTGCTGTTGCGCAGGTTGTTGTGTCACTGTCGCGCTGCCACGTACACTAACGTGTATGTGTGTATGAGATTCAACAGTTTCACATGGACATGGGTTTGTCTGTCGATTTTGACGGCATACAACTGTTTGTTGAGTCCGATCCGTATTCCTACGCGTATTAATATTATTAATAGACGTATTGCCACCCGCAGTGCTGTTCACTGTCGTTTGATTATTATTACCATTTGTTGTTACCGTGGTCTGATTTTGGTTAACCGTATTGTTATTACCGATAATCAAGATGCCGTTATTGTTGTTTATAGTTGGGCAACATCTCTGTTCTGCTACTGTATCACAATCACATGGTTTTTTCGGTTCCACCACTGTGTCACAATCACATGGGACAGTGTCATTTTGTTGCGTTGGAACAGAATCTATCACATGATCAGTGAAATCCGCTGTATCTGCAGCTGCATGCGAATCGTCAACTGAACTCATCCATAACGTAAATGTTGGATTTTCTCCATATGCCTTCATACCCGGCATCAAGCTTTCTTCTTTTGGTCCACATGACGATACCATTACAACGATAGTACCAAATACCGCCCCGCGAACAAATAAGTTTCTCAATTTTTCCATTTCCAAACTCCTTTGGTTTGATTTCATATATATTATAGACAAAACTTTTACGTTGTCAATAGGTAAATAAAAATATTTTGCAACGGGGTTGTTTTTTTGATATAATCAATACACTGGATTGGGGAGATGAAGCATTTTATCCTGCTCTTTGTTGGTGTATTTGGCGGATTCACTGCGTTTGGCGGTTATGCCGCAGTAAGCAAATGTTCAAAAACAAATCTTACACGGTGTCTTGATTCTGCGTGTGCAATTAACGCCAGCATGAATCCGTCGGCGCGTTGTCAATATTGCGGAACATCTGGTGCCGGCGAACCCCCATCGCAAAAGGGATTGAACAATATTACCGCAGGTCAATCAACAAAATATGCAATTAGCGAAAAAGATTTAAAATCTGCACCATCTGATCCGGGCAAGCGCTATATTTGGGCAACCACGGAATGTATCAAAAAATTACCGGATTGCACACCAGACGATGCATCCGCCGCATACGACAAATTAATTGAACAATCATGCAAGGCCGCGGGTGTCACGATGCAAATTCAAAATGCGGCAACAAAACTTAATACCAAAAAAACGAAAAACAGTTGCAACACTACCTTTACAGAATGTATGGATAAAAAGTGCGGAACCGCGTTTGATTCATGCGAAAAAGATGCGGATTTCGACCGCATTGTCGCCGAATGTGGTGCCGAGGCCAGTGGATGCGACGAATACATTGCCGATTTCAAAAAGACCGCGGCATCCGCCCGAACAAACGCGCTAAACAACCGCGAAACCTTGGTTAAAACGATTGCGGAAAATTATCAAAAAACACGCAAAACTAAACTTGAAAGCATCAAAACAGCTTGCACCAAGGGAACCGCCGCGGACGGTTGCATAGAAAATGTTTGTACAAATAACATGCGCGGCAAATGCAAAGACGCAAAAGAAAAATCAATGGCAAAACAATTATGCAAATTCTATGAAAATGCATGTACGGTATTAAAGTAATGAGAAAGACACGTAACATTTTATCAAAGATTTTTGTTGTGGCAATCGCCGCATGTGCACTGTACACCGCTGATTCATATGCCGCCACAAAAACGACAAAATCAAAAACTAAATCGACAACATCTTCTACGAAAACGGTTGTTGTTGATAATAAAACATCTCAATTTAACGAAGTATTTTCCGACCTGGGTGCAAAAACCGCTGACACAACCAGTTCCGATTTAGCGGACCGCGTGCGCCGTCAACGTGCCTTATTAGACAACAAAGGAAAAGCGCCATCCGACGGCGGAAAATCATCTTCGGGTGTCACAGGCGCAAACGCATGCGATGCGAACTTGCGTAAATGTATGGCCGAAAAATGCGGGGCTGATTTTACAAAATGTTCAAAAGACAGCACCACCATTTGGGGTGAAAAAATGGATTCTTGCCGTCGCAAAACAGAATGCAGTGGTCACGAATATTCATTACTTGCCCCAGAAATATTGGCTGATCGTGACTTTAATGAACGCATGACATATTATAATTCTGTGATTTCATGCGGCAACAGATACAACGCGTGCGTATTTGCAGAATGCGGAACGACATTAGAAAAATGCTTATCTAAATCTGATGGCGACCGCGCAATATCGAAATGTGGAACCATTGCCAAGGAATGTAAAGAACAAGACAGTGGCATGGCATCGCGCATTATGACCGTATTTGGCGATTTGCGAACCATCGCCCAGGCCCAGGCAGAAAAAGACGAAAAACGTTTGTATGAATTGCGTGATTTGATGCGCACACAGTGCAATCGTTTGGGTGCAATGTTTGACGAACGCACGTTGGATTGCGTATATACTGTGAATTTCTTTGCCGGCGATAATACCAGTACCCCGACCGCATCGAAAAAACTCTATGCCGGGGACAGTTTCCAATGCAATGCAAATTGGTTTGGCATAGATGTTACAACGTTCAAAGAAAACGCATATCGTTTGACACGTTCACAAACGGCGGCATCATCTGCAATGTTGGGCGCTGGTGTTGGTACGGCCGCAGGCTTGCTATCTTCGGGTGCAATTGGACGCGCACTAGAAACACAAAAGGCCGAAAAAGCCGCAAAACAAGAATGTGAAAATTCTGGTGGCACATGGAAAAAGGGTGAATGTACGGACATAGATCCAGAAAAAGCATGTACAAATGCCGGTGGCACATGGGAAGATGGTCAATGTACACAAAACCAAAATCAAACCGATGAAGGCGGTCAAGAGAACGCCGAACAAAAATGTACAAATGCCGGCCGCGTGTATAGCAATGGCACGTGCACACAAGAATGTATTGATTCAACAAAGACATACGACGTAAGTACTGATACATGCAAAGAGGCAGAGGAACCACCTGTTGATTGCGAACCAATATGTAAAACAATTGTTGAAAATCTCAATTCTGCACTTGAATCAGGTGATAATTTACATCAAGAACCATTAAGTGAACCAAGTTGTCGCGCAAAGTGTACCGAAGAAATAGGCACTTTATGTACAATGTTAGAAGGCAAAGATCTTGGAGAAGGGAAAACTATTACCAATCCACAACTTATATTCAACAATGGAAATTTCTATTGCGATTATAAAACAGGTGATGGAAGATATTCATTCCAAACTGCGCAACTAGATAACACCGTTTTAGGTGCGCTAAAATGCGAAATGTATAATAACAATAAAGACGGTTGCGACAAACTTGATAAATGCGAATGGAAAGACGACAAGTGTCAAGACAAACCAACTGAAGAACCAAGTGGTGACGAGCGTCGCGCACGCGAATCAAATCCCCAGGATGAAACCGCACAGGTAAATATTAATTTAAAGGCACTGACCAGTGCCAACACCCCGGTACAAGGATATTTAAGATGTAAGTATAACAATAAAAACAAAGAGGCCAAAACAACCAAAGAAGGCGTTTTATCATTAAAAAAGATTCCAGGAAATGCGGAATGTACAATAGCGACAAGCGCCCCAACGTGTAGTCCTATGAAAAAAACCGCAAAAGAATTTTCTGCGATGCAATCTGTAACAATGGTATGTAGAAAGGTCGACGACTGTCTTGCAAAATTCGGGAAATGGGAAAACAACGAATGTACCGGCGGTGATGCACTTATCAAGCTTAATTTGGGTGTCAAAGGCCCATCGAACATAAACCTGAAAAATTTGAATATAACCTGTGATAATAATGCAGGGAAGAAAAGCCCATATACATATTCTGACAAAGTTCTCATTTATGATGTTCCCGCATCAATTAATTGCACCGTCAAAGCAGATTATTGTGGTCCATATAAGAAGACTGTCGCAGAATTGGACAATATGCAGAAAGCTAACACCCCAATAAACCTGACATGTTCGAACATTACACTTAAATGGTCGGATATATTAAGCAAGGTCAAGAACGCAACAATGACAAAAGTCGAATGCGATTCAAAGACACTTGAAAGTTCTTCAAGCCCTGCTATTACAGTTTCTGCAAACGCAAACTGCAAGATTTCTTATACAGACCCCGACGGGAAACGATATAGTGTTAGCAAGATCACCCCATACCGGATTAAAACCGAAGATGGCCCTGTTGTAAACAGTTCAAAAAAAAAATAACGATGTAAATCCGACACCAGCGAATAATACCCCAGGTGATGCAACCGAACGTCGCACCCCCACCAATCCTAATCCACAGAATGCCACCGGCACCCCCGCACCACAAAATTCCGGCGGCAGTGCAAATCAATGCGATACCATATGCAAGAACCTTGCCAACGCAATATCCCAAACTAATCCACTACAAGTATTACCTGCTGCACAGAAATCATGCCAAGGCAAGTGCAGATCAATGATAGAACAAAAGTGCGGTAGTTTTAAAACCAACTCAACCGATGTAACATTAACAATAAAACACGTTGGTGATGATACACAATATAAATGCGACATCAAAACGGTTAAGTCCACCAGCAGCACCCCACGCAACAGACCAAACAGTGACGACCAAGACGATGAATCAGACGAAAATGCACTGGCACGAAATCCACAATGCAAAACTGTCTGCGACGGTTTAGATTTAACCCCAGAAAAAATTTACCGCAGCCGGCAAATACTACCTGATGCATCGTGTCAAGCCGCATGTAAACCAGCACTGCGAGAAGCATGTACAAATTTAACCAAACTGAACAAACCGTTACAGTTTGGCAGTGGCAAAATTAAAATTACTAAGGCATGGCCAAAATTCAATAAAAATGCCGAAGGCAAAGTTGAATATTATTGTGAATATACATCCACAACATGGAAATAGCCCCATTGGCAAAGTAGGATAAATCCTGTGATATCCGCGACACCAAATAAGTCAATGCATCAGTAAATTACTTTGGGTCGGTCTGAATCAATTTTAACAGTTCGTCTACACTGGTAACAATTTGTACACCTTCTGCGCGCCATTGTTCAGATACTTTATCAAAATTCATAATATTGGTCTGCCCCAGGTATAATATTGGTTTCAATCCCTTCTCTGTGACAATTTTATTTAATTCTGCAATTGGCGATGGTTTTTGACGACCCGATGCGAACCAATCCAATTCATCTGCGACCCAGAAATCATCATCCGCATGAACTGCAATCGCACAATCATTCACCACAATCAAATTACCAACAATTTCCGGCTTGTGCCCTGCCCCAGATATGATGTCTTTCACGTTTGCGTATTCTGCTTTTTCTGATTTCTCTTCATCTTCTTCGTCATCATCATCAAATTTGATATCCGAAAATACGGGCACATCGTAATCTTTTTTGACAGGTATATCAAAATCGGTTGGTATTGGGAAATCAGATTCCTCATCCGAAACAGGTTCTACGGGATGCGGTGTTTGCACCGTTGGTGCTAGTGCCACCGGGGCCGGCGACGGTGTCATCATTGGGGCGGGCGCAGGTTCCGCCTTGACAGTGGTTGCAACTGGGCTGTCATCAAATTTAGACGGACGATTAAATACCGACATCTGGCGTACGCTTTTGTTCTTGTGCGCGCGCACAAATATTTCACGCATTTCGGCGGGAACACCGGCTGGTAAATCTTCCAGGACTTCACCAGGTGTAACAATCGGCTTGGGTGGTGCCGGTTCAGCCTTGGGTGGTTTAACAAAGCATTTCGGCACAGGAATCTTTACTGGAACTTCGTTCTTGCGAACCGTTAACATGACTGTGGCAATATAAAGCGGTATCGCCGCCAAAAGCAAAATCGCAAATACAAAACCTGGGAATCCATGTAATTCAACATGTGATAACTTTTCCCAATGGTCTAAGCGCAACATATTAAAGCTAAACAATCCACGCAAAATGGCCCACATAACCACTGCATAGCCAACCGTCCACGCAATCGCGAGCCGCCATTTTTTGAAAAAATCCTTTATGCATGCCACGTTTTCTAACCATTAATCACTAAATATTATAGACATTTTTTATTATCTGTCAACCATAAGCCAAAAATAATTACCATTTTTTCAGATTTTTTTATAAAAAGACTTTTTTATAGCCCTTTTTTATGATATACTACTAGGGATAGAAAAGGAGGGTTTTTCATGCAAAAACTGCTGAAAACATTGGGAAAAAGTGTAATTTGCTTGTCTGTTATCGCGATGACAGGTGCGTGTTTTGGTGCCGACAGTCCGCGTGGTAATGCCGCCGTCAGCAATGGTCGTGCGACGGCAACAACGCAACAAACTCATGGTCGTAGCGCCGCCAGCAGTGGCCGCATGCCATCTATTCCTGTATTACCAATAAGTGCATTGGGAAATAAGTCAACCAGCACGAATACTAATCACAACCAGACCCCAGAACCAGAACCGGAACCTGAGCCGGGGCCGGGGCCAACACCACCGCCACCTCCACCGCCAGGGCCAGAACCAGACCCCGATACCCCAGTGGAATGTCCAGATGGGGGTGTCAGAAATTCTGCATATACCGTCGACAACTGTATGGACGAAATTCTTTCATGCGTGAACGGTGGTGCGTTACCGAACGGGATAAATTCATTGTTTAACCAAGATTTACGTGAATCTATCATAAACGGTATGAGCCTTTGCCTAACCCAGGTTGAAAAATGTATATCAACCGTCCGCAAAGACTGCCATTATGTCTATGCATCTGCATCTGATGTATGGCTTGACTTTAACGCCCGCAAGGTTCAGCCAGAATACTATCGATTTGTTCTTGCACAAACTGGTTTGACACCGACCCAGGCCGAAAACACGTGTTTGTTGCTTGACCGCAATACATACGGTGCATCGTTTGATGCGGTTTCCACCACTGACCGTACAAGTTCTGAATACTTGCACACAGTCGGCGCATACAACAGCGCACACAACGATTCGATGTACAAAGCAAATCCACTTGGCGCGCAAGTGAATCATTTCGGCATTGACGGCAAACGTGGATACTATGCACGTTGGGACGCGGAAAAAGCAGAGTGCTTGTTGCGTGTTGCGGCCTATAACAAAGAAACACCAATTAGAAACAGTTGGTTGTTTGGTATCGTTGGAAACGATGATCCGGCCGAAGTATGGCAAGCCGCGGGCTCAACATTCACATGCAACAAAGATTTGTTTGGATTTTCACTTATGAACAAGACCAAAACCGCCGCTGTGGTTGGTATTGGTGGTGGTACACTGGTCGGTGCCGGTATCGGTGCATTGGCCGGACATGGTGACCGCAAATTTGATTGTTCGATAAAATCTATGCGTGACGAATTGTTAAAGCAGATTCAAGACAACCAAAAAACGGGTATACTTAATCAGTTCCTTGAAACCCAGATTTCAACGAACGACAAAACCCTGACCCAGGCACAGTGTAACGAAATCATCGACCTGTATGATTTGTGGCAAATGGGTAAAGATGCCGTTAAAACTTGTGAAAGCAAGAATCAGGTTATTGTTGAAATCAATGCTGAATTCGACATTGATATTATCAGCAGAAGTATCCGTTCACAATGTTCATCTGGCGGCGCGTGTCTGTCCGATGCCCAGGTTGACCAGATTGTGGCCGCGGTCCAGGCACCATTCCGTGAATTGGCACAACAATATGCCTCACAAATCCAAGACGCTCTTGAATACTGCACATTCCGTGCGTTGAATTTGGCGCGTCGTGATGGCACAGGTGTATATTGCAAAGGTCACAACAACGAATGTATCAGCCGTGCAGACTTCCAGGCAGAATTGGCAACATTAACAAAGGTGTTTGCATCACTGGAAATACTTAACGGCCAAGAATCGAATCGTCTGAAAACCACATTGGTCGGCGCCGGTATTGGTGCAGCGGCCGGTGGTACAGCGACAGCAATTACGGCATTTGTTGAACGCAACAATATTAACTGCCGCGTGGCCGATGGCCTGTCCAAGGTTGGATTTGGTAAATCATACACCATTGACCGTCTGCGTGACTTCTATGTCAAATGGGCATTGAATTTGCCGGAAAACGTTGCACCAACCGCGGTTGTAACAAATTGTGAGAATTGGGGTTTAACATGCGCGTTGTACACCGATTTGGACGAATGTCGTGCGGCACAGTTCAATTATCGTCCGGGCAATTTGGCAAGTACAACATTGGTTAAAAATGCCTGCATGGTATCGGGCAGTGCGTGTATCGCAAACATACCTGTGGCCCAGGCAAATGGCGAATGCATGACCAATCCTGACGTACCGCCAACCCCGTCACAAACACCAAATGTCAAGACATGTGATGAATGGCGAGATGCTTGCGCGGCACTGGTGAATCCGGCAGAATGCAATGTTGCCAAGGTTATATACACACCGAGATCAATGCAAGTTTCAACCGCGTGCCAATATAACCAACAAAGCCATAAATGCAAAGTAAACTATCAGAAGGCAAAATTGTATTTGGATACCTCAACCTGCACAGAGGTAGACCAGGTCGATCCAAATCATCCTGATGATCGTTAATAACAGTTTCGCATGGTGTCCCAACGCCGTCCATTTCGGACGGCGTTTTTTATTTCGTTATGCAGATGAAAATCAGTATCTTATGCGCATAATTTTATCAACCAATATTTACTATTTTTTTATTTTTATTCTTGGTGAACATGCATTTTTATGATAAAATATGAAAGATAATAGGGGGAATTCCATTGAAAAATATATTATTGATATTGGCATTTCTAATTGGCGGATTTGATGCATATGGAGCAACGCCATCACGCGGAAACGCGCGGGGTTCAACAGGTTCCACATCACAATCTGTGGGTTCAACATCTGGAAATTCCGCCGGGATAGTTGGTGCACGTGCCGCAAAAACAACCGCTGTACGCGGCCGCAGCGCAACAACACCAACCGCCGCCACAACCAATAATACTAAAACAACCGTTTCACGTGGACGCAGTGCAACAACACCGACAACATCAACCGTCAAAGCACGTGCTGGAACAAAACAAAACGTTATTAATTCAGGAACCAAGGTCGCAACCGCGACACAAAACACCGTTGTCGATGAAGAATGTTGGAATAAATTCAGCGGATGCATGGATTCATTTTGCATGTTGGATAATGCGACCGGCGGCCGTTGTATCTGCAGTGATAAAAATGCCGAATACGATTCGATTCTTGCCGAAATCCAAGACTTGGATAATCAATCATATCAAATGGCAACGGTTGGTGTTGAACGTATTGAAATGGGTGACGATGCCGACGCCGTTATGGCCAAGACGAAATCAATCACGTCCAGTATTGAAAAAGACGCCGACAAAGAAAAATCAAAACGCAGAGCATTGGACCTGTCTACATGGAACAATGACAGCGATTCCGGTTTTGAAGAAGAAGTCGAAGATATATTCTCGCTTTCCGCGGATGGTGTGTCAGTTGCAAATAAAAAAGGCGACGCACTGTATCGTGCATCTGTAAAACTTTGCACCGCGCAAATCCCCGAATGCAGCAACCAAAATAAAATGATGGAATTGATGTATCAACAACGCATCCGTTCCGATTGCAGCGCATATGAAAACAGCCTGCGCCAACAACGCACACAAAGCGCACAAAAATTGGCGGCTGCGCAAAGCGCAATGCGCGAAGCGGCATTAGAACAATATCGTAACGCGAATAAATACGATTTGGGACAATGTACAATTGAATTTAAAAAGTGCATGCAAACAACCGGCGGATGCGGCGATGACTTTACAGGTTGCGTAACACAACAAACAACACGTGAAACATTGCAAGGCGGCAAAATGAAAATGAAAAAAATCAAGGGTGCATCAACCAGCATTGAAATTGCCGCATGGACATACGATGCATTGGAATCGAAAAAGCCATTGTGTATGACCGTCACGCAACAATGTGTCAATGTTAAAAACCAGGTTTGGGATACATTTCTGCGCGAAGTTGCCCCGCAGGTAAAATCTGCGGAATTGGCGGCGGAATCTAATTTGCGTACTTCTTGTATTTCAACGATTTCCGACTGTTTCCAAAAGGCATGTAAAGAAAATATGGACCCGAATAATCCCGACGGTTCATATGACATGTGTTTGACACGTCCGGAAACCTTGCGTTCGTTCTGTAAAGTAGAAATTGATCCGTGCGAAGCCGCAGAACCCAAGATTATGGACTATGTACGTGCACGTTTGGCATCTATGCGTGTTGATGCATGTACCAAAGAGTTCAAAGAATGTTTGCAATCCGAAGATCGTTGCGGTGCGGACTACACACAATGTATTGGTTTGGATACAGATACCATCGTTCGTTTATGTCCGGCAGAAAAGTTAGTCGGTTGCCAATATGATGACGATGGTTCTGATGGTTCCGCACGTACAAATAAAAGTGCCAAGGTTAAAACCGACGAAGAAATATATGATGAATTGGCACGTATCGCCCAAGGTATATTCTTGGGGATAGATAACAACCTGTTGTCATCATGTCAAAAGGCCGTACAATCCAAGGTATTAGAAGTCTGCGGCAGTTTGTCTGATTGTGATGCGTTTGATGAAGATACCGTTATGGGTACAGATTCATTGGTTACATACAAAAAAGGCGATCAAATAATTATCGATGGTTTGATGAATTTCGGATTGCTGAAAAGTAAAGAAACAACGAAAGATGGCAAAGTCGCATATAGTTTAGACAAGAGTCAGTTTAAATTTAACAACAAAGATGCATGGAATGAAACAGACGAGTCCACATTGACCCGTATCAAAGCAGCCATACAAACAGTTGAAAACAGTATATCGCAAAAGATGGATACATTGCAAACCGACCCAACAATTGATATGTGTATTAACGGCCGCAGTGGTGATTGGCGTTACAGCCGTACCGGCAAACAGGACAAATCACAAGACAAAATGGCACGGTTCCCGAATCTGTTAGATTCCTATTCAAAAATGCTGTTTAGTTCTGGGTTAAAGAAGGCATATTTGAATTATCGGGCAAAATATGATGAATTGGTCGGTAACGCCCTGGAAGACCAAAGCGATGATATTAAATCTGCGCTTTGTGCCGCGATGAGTTACAGCGGTGAGAAAGTGTGCACAAAATCAGTAACTGTCACCAGCACGCTTACCCAAAAGAAAACGAATATTTGTACGGAATGGGGGACCAAGGGATTGGAATCTATATTTAATGACACCAGTGGCGATACAGGGATAAGGAATAATGGCACCCAGTATGTTTTACAATCCGCAGACCTTACCAAGAAATTGCAAACAATGTCCAAAGGCAAAGGCGAATTTATTCAAACCGATGGTGATGGGAATATGGTGGCATCAATTTCTATGACATCAACATACAGTCCCACAACAAACATTTGTACTGTCACAACAACATCTTTACTGTGTTCCGACATAGATACAATTATTACCACAGATACCGAAAAATGCTCGGGCGCTGGTATTGCAACTGCTTGTGCGTATGGCGACGGTGATGTTGGTTTGACAGGAGGATCTGTAAGTGGTAATACATCTGTATCTGGCATAGGGTACAGCCAGAGCACCACAACCAAAGAAAACTTCCATGGTATATATTGCACGTCATATGCAGAACCTGTAATTGAAACGCGTGAAATAAAACTGTAAAGATAACACAAGAAAAACGGTTGCGATTGCAACCGTTTTTACTAATCACTTACACTAACCACTAACACTAATGATTATTTGCCTGTGGCACGACGTTTAACCGCAACGGTCTTTTTTGCCGCAGTGGCCTTTGGTGCCGCTGGTTCTTTTGCAGGCGCTTTCTTGGTGGTCGCCGGCTTTTCGGCCTTTGGCGCCTTGGCCGCTTTCTTTTCTTCTGTTGCTTCGGTTGCAACCGCTTCTTCGGCTTTGGCCGCCGCAACTTCTGGTTTAACCGCCGGTTTCTTGGCGTTAACGTCACGGTCAATAAATTCGATTATCGCCATTGGTGCCGCATCACCGTAACGGAAACCCGCTTTCAGAACGCGAGTATAACCACCCGGACGTTTTGCATAACGTGGTCCCAATACAGTGAACAATTTCTTAACGGCTGCGCCGCTGGCGTTGCCCAATTCAGATGCAACCAGGCGACGATTTGCAACGGTATCAACCTTGGCACGTGTAACCAATTTTTCTACGACACTGCGCAGATCTTTGGCCTTTGGCAACGTTGTTTTGATTTGTTCTTTTTCAATTAAATTCTTCGCCAAGCCTATAAACAAAGCCTTGCGAGCATTTGTATCGCGATTAAAAGTGCGACCTGCTTTTTGGTGTCTCATCGGTTACTCCTTTATTTTGTTTCCGCCCTACTCTATCACGAGTGGGATTTCACCATGTTTTCGTGTCCCAAACTTTTCATTCAGTAACACGCATTTTCTCATTTAAACTGCCACTGTTAAGAAAACAATTTAGATGAGGTTATGGGCAGTGGTTGGCGCCCCGCAGTGTAGTGAACCTACATAAGGGGCAACAACCACAACCAGAGCCCATATAAATTGTTTTATTTGTATGGGTCTTCGTATTTCTTGGCCAACTCTGCAATATTTTCTGGTGGCCAACCTGGGACTTCCATACCCAACCCAAGGCCCATCGCTTCAAGTTGAATCTTGATTTCATTAAGCGATTTACGGCCAAAGTTTGGTGTCTTCAACATGTCGGCTTCGGTCTTTTGAACCAATTCGCCAAGCCAGTTGATTTTGTCGTTCTTTAAACAGTTGTTTGCACGTACTGACAATTCCAATTCATCAACGCGTTTCAACAATTTCGGATCAAATTGCAATGCATCCTTGGCGGCTTCTTCTTCGCTTGGCGCACTGATTTGTGCCGGATCTTCAAAGTTGATGAACAATGTCAATTGGTCGGTCAAGATACGCGCCGCAAATGCGATTGCATCTTCGGGTGTGACACTGCCGTTTGTTTTGACGACCATTTCCAATTTATCAAAGTCGGTTGATTGACCAACACGTGTTTCTGAAACATTGCTGGCCACGTTCAAGATTGGCGAAAAGATAGAATCAACCGGAATCACGCCCAACGGCAAACCGTCTGCGTGTGCCGTTGCCGGAACATACCCACGGCCACAGCCCAATGTGATTTCCATATCAAATTGTGCGCCCTTGTCCAACGTGCAGATTTCTGCATCTGGGTTCATAATTTCGATTGCACTGGTTGTTTCAATCATGCCCGCCTTGACAACCGCCGGACCGGAAACATGCAATGAAGCCTTGTGCTGACCTTCGCTGTTTGCCTTGAAATAAACGCCTTTCAGGTTCAGCAAAATATCCGCGACGTCTTCGTGAACGCCCTGGATACTGGAAAATTCGTGTTGAACACCATCAATTTTAACATACAATGGTGCGCATCCCTGCAACGATGACAACAGAACGCGACGCAACGCGGTACCCAATGTCAAACCAAAACCCTTTTCCAATGGTTCGGCAATCAGGGTCGCCTGGTTAGGATTATGTTCATCTGGGATGATATTCAGTTTTTTTGGCTTAATCAAAGCCATCCAATTTTTTTCAATCATTTATGTTCCCTTTTAGCTTAGTTTATCATTTTCGCCAATCGGCCACACACAAATTCCTTTGCGTGCCGGGGCATTTTATAGCTTTTTTTACAGAAAGTCAAGGGATTTAAGTATTTTAACACCACCAATTAACGGCGGTCGTCATAACGACTGCGGGCGTTTTCACGTTCATATTCCGTACGCGCCTGGTCAATCTGACGACGTAATTGCGAAATGCAATTTTTAACATCATTTTTGTTTGCACGCGTATCTTCACTGAAATTGTCTTCACATTTATTACATTTGGTTGACACAACAGCCGCGCCCTCGCCACAGACTTTGTAATCTTTTGCAATGTTGTAATCTATGACCAATTGCTTTCTGGCATTGGACAAATCTTTTTCAACCGCCTGATTGATTTTACTTAAATTACGGGTAAGACAGTCATAGACATTTCTTTGTCCAACGGTATCGCAATCTTCGGCCGCCGCCAAACCACCATTGTTAGATGCCCCACCCGATGATGAAGACGATGAAGAAGATGAACCGCCGGTCATAACCTCTATCTTGCTTTTTAAAACAGATTTTTCCAATTGCGTCTTAAACCGTTTAACCATTGCGTTTAAAACATCGTATTGCTGTTTCATTTGTTGTGCAATAACGGTTGACTTTAACGCGATAATTTCGTTCATATGGGCAATCTGACTGGAATCAGACGGGTTTGTCGCCATGTCCGCATTATACGCATGTGTGGTACACAGCGCGTATGCCGGCGTAAAATACGGACATTCATCATAATCATCGTCATCATAATATGCCGCATGCGCGCCAAATGACAGCATACAAATCGCCACCACCGCAACAACGCGGATTAAATTTTTAACACTAAAAAAATCCATACATTTAACCATTATTTACCAAACCCCATACCTGAGCCAAAATTTCCTAGTCCAGAAGTAACAGCCCTTAAATTGATATTTGTTCCAGCAGCCCTTTGATCTGTTCCCAATAACGAACCACCACTCGACGACGACGTTCCACCACCGCCCAATATTCCAGTCGCCAACAAACTACCCTTCAGACCAGCACCAATTGCAATCTGTGTAGCCTTTGGAATACAACCATTGGTTTCATCCCATACACACTTATCCGTTGAACATGTTGATGCGGTAACATTTTTTCCACCACATTCGTTGGCCAATGCGGCATCTGGCGTTCCTCCCACGGCGCGACATGTGCCACCGTCCCATTCACAGTCTGAATCATACATACATGCAATTTGACCTTTTTTCGCGCAATTCTTTGTTGGGACAATCACTTCCACCACATCGTCCACTACATCACTTTTCAGTTTCTCTTCGGTTTGGAAACAATATTGACTGCGTTTGCCCAATTTTTTTGTTCGAGCCGCGGTTTGTAACAATTTCATCGTTTTCGGGTTCTTTTCCTCACTTACCGCACAGAACTTGGCGCCGCAGTCTTCCAATACGTCATAATCAGAACCACTCTTGTTCCGACATGCCGAATAAGAATCTTGATTAATCAAATTACGCAGTGTTTCAATATCCAACGTCGCATTTTTCTTCATACCACGGAATAACGAAACATTCATAACCACGTCGGACGCACATGCAACCTGGGTCGAACCAGTCATACCAGAATTCGCATCAACCCATTCGCGTTGAACTTCTTCACCATCGTTTATTATTCCGACCAAACGGCAATGCGGTTGATTTTTTGATACTTTACCCTCGTTATCAGTTACTACCCGCCAATAACAATTCTTTTTCTTGTCGTCATAACATTCGCACCGACCTTCTGCTTTATAGTCTCCTTCTGCTGTACACCTGTTGCACATATACTTGCCCCACATGTTGCAAGACCCCGACAATAACATAATAACATCACTGACATCAATACCGACCGTCATTGCCAGTATCAGCGCATCGTACATGTTTTCAACGACGCCTTCGTACGGGTCAAAGAATTCATTTGCCATATCTTTGAATTTTTTGACACGCTTTGGCCCCGTGCAACTATTCGCGGACGAATCGCACCCCGCATATTCCAGAACATTATTCAATGTTTCCTTCATTTTCTTCATTTCTGTTACGGCATCTTCGATTGCGGTTTCAATTTTTCCACCAATTTGCTCACGCACCAAAATATCAGGATTTATCCCATTCTTTGCCGCAATTTGTTCGGCAACACCCATATCTTCCAATCCTTCGACCGTCGGTCCCAATTCAGACGTCACAACCGCGGCATTGGCACGACTTTCTTCCAATGCGCTTTGAATCTGGGCGGCCTGGGATTCATTTTGCGCCGCCATCTGTGCCTGCATATTGGCCATAGATTCCGCCATCTGCTGTTGCATTGCCGCCATTTGCGATTGCATTTGTTGCATCTGTGCGGCGCTTTGTTCGGCGGCCGCAGATGCCGCAGCGGCCTGAGCCTGAGCTTGGGCCTGGGCGATTGCAACCGCATTTTGCTGTTCTTGGGCCTTGGCGGTTGATTTTGCAACAATTTGCCCCGTCAAAGAGTCAATAAGTGCATCGCCATGCTTTTTACATGTGGCGTTAGAATTTACACACCCTGCGACAATCGGGCGTGCAACCGACGCATCATTACAACCGGACGAACACTTTGGGGTTGCACACCGCAGAATTACTGCCTCGCAATTACCGAAATTCGCATCGGCAACGTTCGCAGACATGCCACCGCGCGCGTTCATCATATTGTTCCATTTGTTGTTATTTGTGGCACCTGTGCCATTATACGCGGTCAAATTAGACCCCGCAGTTGTCGCAACATTGGCCACCGCCGGCGTTAGAAACGCGACGCACAGCATACCACACAAGACCTTTAACGGAATATACATCTCTCTTCTATCATGTCATTTTACCATAAAAACTGACCGAATAAAAGATAAAAATTGATAAAAAAAGCATCCGGCCGAAGCCGAATGCTTAAACAACATAACAAACAAGGAGAAAAAAAGAATTATCCGTTGCAACGATTGCAATTGTTATTGCGAACCACGCGACGTTCAGAATATGTACCCGCTGGTTCATAAACCGTTACCGGACGATATACCTGGTAATGATCAATTACTTCGGTATGGGTTTTAACACGAACCGGTTGTGCACAAGAATTGCATGGCGCAGAAACTGTACGCTGTGCAACTGGTGCAGCATAATTAACCGCCGTTGTGTTGTAACGAACATGATTTGTATATGTTTCTGTTTCGGTATAAACACCACCGTCAGATGCATTGGCACCAAACGCAACCATCGCAGCAAACACAGATGTTAAAATTGTTTTTTTCATATTTGACCCTTTTGGTTATTCGTCAATATTATAGGACACAAAAATACGTTGTCAAGTGTTATTTGACAAATTTTTTTATTAGTAGTTAGTGATAGTGTTAGTGGTTAGTGAGGGTATCTGGAATTATTTTGGAATTATAAAGTTATGGATAAATAATTTTCTTAGTACCGGGATAAATTCGTAATTATGAACGGTTTCCATAATTTACTACCCACTAACACTAACCACTATCACTACACACTAACACTAAAAAATCCGCCAAACGGCGGATTTTTTATCTTAGACACGACGCACTTTCTTTGGACGGCATCCATTGTGTGGAATACGGGTTGTATCAGTAATGCTTTGCACAACCAGTCCAGCATTCGCCAAACCACGAACCGCAGATTCACGACCCTGGCCAATACCACGCATCAAAACGTCAACTGTCTTCATCCCCATTTCTGCGACCTTTTTACCAACCGCGTCTGCCACAACTGTTGCGGCATAAGGTGTAGATTTCTTGGCACCTTTGAAATTATTTGCACCCGCGGTTGCCCATGTAAGAACCGCACCCGATTGGTCCGTAATTGTAATACGTGTGTTATTGTTTGTGGCAACGACATGTGCAATGCCGTGCGATACTTTTTTTACAACTTTCTTTTTATTAACTGCCATTTTTGTTTTTTCCTTTGATTAGATGTCTTCAATTAACTATCGTGTTAATCTCTACCCAATTTTATTATTTACCCTTGACCGCAGAACCCGCGACGACAACACGTTTACCTTTACGTGTACGTGCATTGGTCTGTGTGCGTTGACCGCGAACGGGCAAACGGTTACGATGACGAATACCACGATACGCCTTTAAGTCTTGCAATCTTTTGATATTCATTGCGACTTCACGACGAACGTCACCTTCGACCTTGAAGTTTTGTTCAATATAGTTTGAAATTTTAATAACATCTTCGTCGGTCAAATCTTTTGTACGCAACCCATCTTTCAATTTAAGGGCCTTGCAGATTTGGGCGGCACGGGTTGGACCGATACCGTGAATATACTGCAACGAGGCTTCAATACGTTTTTCCGCGGGGATGTTTACACCTGCTATACGTGCCATTTTTACTTTTCCTTTTTATTTTCACCAGACACCATGCCCTATGCACAATGCCCTGTCCTTATTAAACTTTTGCGGAATAATTTTATATAAATTATCGCAAAAGTCAAACCCTGTTTCACACTGCTAATTTTACTTAACTGCGGAAACGACCTTTCTTTGCGGCGGCGCCCATAACGCCATGATATTGTTTTGCAACCAAATAGGATTGAACCTGGTTCATGGTATCTAAAACAACACCCGCAACGATTAAAACACTTGTTCCACCGATAACCAGTGGCATACCAAAATGCGTATTCAATATGATTGGTATCACACACACCACAATCAAATACAGAACACCAATTGCCGTAACCTTGGAAACCATAGAATCCAAGAAACTGATTGTTTGTTCACCCGGACGTACACCTGGGATATAACCACCGGCATTACGCAGGTTGTTACTTGTTTCTTCGGAATTGAACACGACCGCCGTTTGGAAATACGCAAAGAATGCAATTAAAATCGTGTACAAAATGATATACGACCACGCACCATACGTAAAGAATGCCATAACACTTTGAACGACCAAGTTTTCACTCTGTGCGAATCGTTGGATAAATGCCGGCAACATCATAATAGATGATGCAAACACCGGCCCCATAACGCCAGACATATTAACCTTGATTGGCAAATATGACGCATTGGTATTCACAACACCATTTGCCATAACTTGGCGCGGATACAAAATCTGAACACGACGTTGCGCCATTTCAAAGAACGCGATAAGCGCAACAATGCCGACAACAAACGCAATAACCAACGCAATCATCGCAGGGGACATTTGACCAACAGAACCCAAAGATACGATTTTTGCGATACCTTCGGGAACCTGGGCAATAATACCCGCAAAGATAAGCAATGATGCACCCTGGCCTATACCACGTGCGGTAATCTGTTCCGCCAACCACATAACAAACACGGTTCCACCAACCAACGCGATAATCGCCGACAACTCAAACGAAAAACCTGGGTTAACAACCGCACGCACACCATTGACCGGCGCCATAGATTCCAAACCACGCACCACGGCCCAACCCTGGACCACCGCCAATAACACCGCCAAATAACGTGTGTATTGGTTGATTTTGATACGTCCCGATTCCCCTTCTTTACGCAGATCATTAAGCGATTTGCTGGTTGCAGTCAACAATTGCAACACGATTGATGCCGAGATATATGGGAAAATGTTCAGCGCCAACACCGACATACGCGACAACGAACCGCCGGTGAACATATCAAACATGCCCATCATGCCACTGCCTTCACCCTGGAACAGATGCAAGACCGCAGACGCGTTAACACCCGGCAATGGGATGAACGAACCAACACGATAGATAATCAACGCACCCAATGTAAACAAAATACGTTTCTGTAAATCGGTTAACTTGCCAAAATATTTTGAAAAGATTTTCATGCGTTGTTCTCTCTTTTTATCCCGGATTATTTGTTTTTGATGCTGCCACCTGCTTTCACAATCGCAGCTTCTGCTGCCTTGGACCATTTATCTGCGACAACGTTAACCGCTGTTTTGATTTCGCCTTTGGCCAAGACTTTCAAACCCGACAAACGACGATTGATAATTTTTGCGGCCAACAAAGAATCAATAGTGATTTCTTTTGCGGCATCAATTTTCCCAGATGCGATGAATTTTTCAATATCGCCCAAATTGATTGTTACATAATGTTTAGCAAATGGATTTTGGAACCCAAATTTCGGGAAACGACGCATAATTGGCATCTGACCACCTTGGAAAGTTGCCTGTTTACGTGAACCCGCACGTGCCTTTTGACCCTTGGTACCACGACCAGCGGTTTTACCATAACCCGATGCCATACCACGACCAACGCGTTTAATATCGCTGCGTGCACCCTTGTTATCCATCAAAGCATTTAATTTCATTTTTTTACTCCTATGAACTCTATATAGTTCTGTTTCGCATACGGACAAGTATCCGCATACTCGGTTTCTTGTTAAAATTCTCGCCCTAATATCGGATGATACGTTGTTGGATACATTTTGAACAAAAATTTTCTTGTTTCGAAACTATCACAATTTCCGATAAAATAACCGATATTTTGATTTGCGATATCTTCTGCCCTTTCTTGTCTCCTAGATTCAGCTAGCTGCTGAACCTTGTCATTGTTGTCTCGAATAAAAGCGACGTATTTATCAAACAAAGCTTTCGCTAAATCTGGATACTTATTGGCTACTTTAATAAAAACATCAAAAACACGGTGATGCTTTACTACGTCCGCCATATCCAATTGCGAAACATAATCTCCTTTGTTTGTCACACGCACTCCTTATTCTTCAACAACCTCTATCAAATGCGCGACTTTAGCAATCATACCACGAATCGCAGCACTGTCCGCAAATTCATGTGTTTTGCCGATACGACCCAAACCCAACGTGGCCAAAATACGACGTTGAGATTCCGGACGACCAATAACGCTTTTGATTTGTTTTACAATTATTTTTTTTGCCATAACAATCACCTTTTATTATTTATCTTCCGTTGTCGCTTCTTCGGCCATCTTTTTACCATCACGACCGGCAACAATTTCTGCAACTGTCTTGCCACGACGTGCCGCAACTGTCTTTGGCGAATTCATCTTAGAAAATGCCAAGAAGACCGCGCGAATCATATTGTTTGGATTGTTTGCACCTTGGGATTTCACAACAACGTCTTGAACACCCAAGCAATCAAACACCGCACGAAGCGCACCACCCGCAATGATACCAGTCCCAGGGACCGCACTGCGCAAAACCAACTTACTTGCACCATATTTAACAGAAACGTCATGGTGTAATGTGCGACCTTCTTTCAGTGGAACGCGAATCATTTTTGCTTTGGCAGCCTTGGTTGCTTTTTGAACTGCGGCCTGGACTTCCAATGCCTTACCCTTACCAAATCCAACCTTTCCGGCCTTGTCACCAACGACAACCAATGCCGAGAAAGACATATTCTTACCGCCCTTAACAGTTTTTGAAACGCGGTTGACAGAAACAAGTTTATCTACCAAATTATCTGTCTGTAATTTTTTATCATCAAAACGTGCCATTTATAAACTCCGTATATTTACAATGTTCTTTTATATTCTGACGCCGCCCGCACGAATCGCTTCGCACAATGCTTTGACGCGACCATGATAGCGATAAGAACCGCGATCAAAATAGCAATTATCCGTCAATTTCGCCTTGACCATACGTTCTGCAAAGGTTTTACCAACCATTTCGGCACCCGCAACGTTCCAGCCTTTTCCTTTGAAATCTTTTTCTTTTGATGATGCGCTGCACACAGTGTGTCCCTTTACATCATCAATGGCCTGGATTTCAATATGACGACCACTGCGGAAAACAGACAAACGAATTTTGCCCGGATTTTTCTTTTTCAACGCAACGCGTGTAACCAATTTGCGTCTTTCTTCTGTAGATAAATGTTTCAACATTTGTTTTTCCTTTTTTTCATATTTCCGTAACAGCGGAAATTATTTCTTTCTGGTATAGGCATTGCCCCGTTTATTGCCACTAAAATAGTTCTGAACATGATTCCAAAATAAATCATGTACAGATGCAATGTATAAAAGTGCATGCAACGCTTTCGATTTAGTAAAAGCAACACCATATTTTGAAGCCATATCCAAATACCTCTTATACCGTTATTTCTTTTTACCTTCTTTGTGACGAACTTTTTCGCCCTTATAGAAAATACCTTTGGCCTTGTACGGGTCCATTTTGCGAATCTTGTGAATCTTGTCCGCAAACAGACCAACGGCACATTTGTCGTTACCACTGATAGTAAATTCTGTCGGCTGTTCGCCAATTGTTACAGTAATGCCATCCGGAATTTCCATCACAACGTCATGAGAAAAACCGACAACCAAAGTGAACTTTTTACCGCTGACCGATGCTTTATAACCAACACCCTTCATATACATGGCCTTGGAAAAACCTTTGGTTACACCTTCAACCGCGTTACGGATGCTGCGTGTCATGGTTCCCCACATTGCACGTGATGCTTTATCTTCTGCATCTTTTGGTGTAACAGCGACATGCCCGTCTTCGATTTTAACTTCTACCAATCCGGCATTTTTTGTATTCATTGGAACGGTCAATTCGCCCTTTGGCCCCTTGATGACCAACTTATCTTCTGCGATAGATGCGACCACACCGTCACTTAACTTAACTGGATATTTTCCTGCACGAGACATAATTACATCCTTATTTCTATTAGATAACCTTGCACAACACTTCGCCGCCGACATTCATCAAGCGTGCTTTGTGATCCGTCATAACACCTTGTGGTGTGGAAACAATCGCGATACCAAGCCCATTTAATACGCGTGGCATCTTGGCAGAACCAGAATATACACGACGTCCAGGTTTGGACACCACGGCGATTTCTTGGATTGCACCATTTCCACCAACATACTTTAATGTGACGACCAAATTAGAACGATGTTCGTCAATTTCTTGTTTTTTGAAATCTTCAATGAAACCTTCGTCCTTTAACACAGTCAAAACTGCAGCACGCAATTTGCTGTTTGGAACGATAACTGTTTCTTTACCCGCGTTTTGACCGTTACGAATGCGGGCAACCATATCCCCAATCGGGTGTGATAATGACATCTTTTACTCCTCTTTTGATGCGGACCAATCCGCGCCAATTTTACACCGACTGCATTGTCCACAATCGGCGGCTTTTTTTACCAACTTGACTTGCGAACACCCGGCAATTTGCCTTCGGATGCCTGGGTTCTAACCTGTTGACGGCAAAGGCCGAACATACGGGAATACCCACGCGCACGTCCAGTGATAGAACAACGATTATGCAAACGTGTTGGATTAGCATTGCGTGGCAACTTGGCAAGTTTCAACATTGCTTCCTTGCGTTCTTCTGGTGTTGCATTACGCGACATCTTTTCCTTTAACGCGGCACGTTTCGGTGCATACTTTTTGACTTTTTCTCTGCGTGCTTTTTCTTTATTTATTAACGCTAATTTAGCCATTTTTTGTCCCTTTATTATTTCAATACTAACGGCAGGCCGATTTTGGTCAGCAATGCACGTGCTTCGTCATCTGTCTTCGCGGTTGTGGCAATCACAATATCCATACCACGAATAGAATCAATTTTATCAATTGATATTTCTGGGAATATCAAGTGTTCTTTGATACCAAACGCATAATTTCCACGACCATCAAATTTCGATTTGGACAGTCCACGGAAATCCTTGACACGTGGCAAGGCAACTGTAATCAGTTTATCCAAGAAATCATACATACGTTTACCACGCAATGTGACCTTGGTACCGATAGCCTGGCCTTCACGCAAACGATACGTTGCAATAGATTTCTTTGCATGTGTAACGATTGGCTTTTGCGCCGCAATCGCTGTCAAATCTGTCACAGCCGCATCCAATTTCTTTTTATCAGCAACGGCTTCGCCGACGCCCATATTCAAAACAATTTTGGACAGTTTTGGAACCGCCAATGCATTTTTGTATCCGAATTCTTTTACCAATTCAGGTACAATTTCTTTTTCATAAATATCACGCAATCTGCTTTGCATTTTTTTATCCTTTTATTTCCCGTAACAGCGGGATAGTTTTTTATAATTCAGCCCCAGATTTCTTGGCAACGCGAACTTTTTTACCATCCGCGACCTTGTAACCCACGCGTGTCGGCTTTTTGGTCTTTGGATCAACCAATGCGACATTCGACACATGAATTGGTGCCTCGCGATCAACGATGTGACCTGGCTGTTCACGTGTTGGTTTTACATGCCATTTGTGACGATTTACACCGGCAACAACGACTCTGGATTCTGCTGGGCGCGCCTCAAGTACTTTACCTTTGACGCCTTTGTATTTTCCCGAAATGACTACGACTTCATCGTCTTTTTTAATTTTCATTTTCTACGCCTTTTATATTTTATAATACTTCCGGTGCCAAAGACACAATCTTTTGAACATCATATTTACGACGTACTTCACGCGCAATTGGCCCAAAGATACGTGTTCCAATCGGTTCAAAATTGTTCTTGTTAATCAGAACGACTGCATTGTCGTCAAAACGAATTATAGAACCATCCGGACGTTTAATCGGAAATTTAGTTCTAACAATAATCGCACGTTGCACAGTTCCTTTTTGAACCTTACCACGTGGAATCGCTTCTTTAATGGCGACAACAATTTTATCACCAACGGTGGCATAACGACGATGTGAACCGCCCAAAACCTTGATGCACATTGCTTTACGTGCACCACTGTTATCTGCAACCGTCATAACTGTTTGAGTTTGAATCATGATCTTATCCTCATCCTGCACCTGGGGCCATTCCCCCGATGCTTTGTTATGGAACCCGACTGACACATCCGTCCAAAGACCAATATGCCCTCAAAGGCCCCTGGGTTGATTTATTCACCTATTTCAACACCGTTATCTTTCGATACCCCAACCAAGCCCTTGACAACCCAAGTTTTTGTTTTGGATATCGGACGATGTTCTTCTATCGCAACGATGTCGCCAACTTTATATTTGTTTTCTTCATCGTGCGCCTTGTACTTTTTATTATGCTTCACGAATTTTCCGTACAACGGATGACGAAAGCGGCGTTCTACTTCGACAACAACCGTTTTATCATTTGCAGTACTTCTAACCGTTCCTTGCAGTATACGTCTTGGCATAACATTATCCCTTATATACTTTTCTTGTTCTACTTTTGCCCAACCTGGTATATGATAACTATTTTTTTAGAAATCTCAACCAAAAAAGGCACTTTTTTAGTCCGCAGCGTTCAATTGCGTTTTAACACGCGCAATTTCACGACGGGTTTTGCGAATAACATGAGTTTTCGGCAACTGACCCGCAGCAAGTTGAAAACGCTGATTCATTTGTGTTTTTTTCAAATCAACCAACTTGCTCTGCAATTCTTCTTTTTTCAAAGATTGTTTCTTTTCTGCCATCTTTTATACCTTTTATCGTCCAAAAATTTTTAGTTAACTTTGCGTTCTACAATTTTTGTCTTAACCGGCAACTTGGCGGCCGCCAACGCAAATGCTTCCATTGCAACATCTGGTTTTACACCGTCCAATTCGAACATAATACGTCCCGGTTTTACACGACAAATCCAGTATTCAACGGCACCTTTACCCTTACCCATACGAACCTGAGCAGGTTTAACGGTAACAGGAACATCCGGAAATACACGAATCCAAAGTTTACCCATACGTCTCATACGACGCGTAATCGCACGACGGGCGGCTTCTATTTGACGGGCCGTAATACGTTCCGGTGACATGGCTTTCAAGCCAAAAGAACCGAACGCCAATTCACTGCCACCTTTGGCGACGCCGTGAATACGACCTTTGTGCTGTTTGCGAAATTTCGTCTTATTTGGCATTAACATAGTACAACCTCAACTTTATTTTCTTTTGTCGCTTGTTCCGGCATATTCAGATGGACGTGCCATTTCCGATGCCAACTTTTCTTTGTTCACGACGTCCCCAGTGTAAATCCAAACCTTTACACCAACGACACCGTATGTTGTTTTGGCCTGAACCGCGGCGTAATCAATATCCGCACGTAATGTGTGTAATGGGATACGGCCTTCGCGGATTTGTTCGCTACGTGCAATTTCCGCACCATTCAAACGACCACTGCACATAACTTTGACACCCTGGGCGCCTGCTTTTTGGGCATTTTGAATTGCTTTCTTCATTGCGCGTTTGTATGAAACACGGCCTTCAATCTGTTGTGCGATACTTTGCGCAACCAATTGAGCATTCAAATCAGGACGACGTACTTCGTAAATATTAACGACAACCTGATCATTTTTGACCAATTTTTTGATTTCGTTACGCAACGCTTCAATATCGGCACCATTTTTACCGATAATCATACCCGGACGCGAAGTGTGAACTGTAATCACAACTTTCTTTGCAATACGGTCGATAACGGTTTTTGCGACACCGGCCTTTTTAAGTTTCTTTTCAATAAACTTGCGAATTGTGTTATCTTCCGCAAGACATGCCGCATAGTGTTTTTTATCAACAATCCAACGAGAATCTGGAACTTTGTTGATAGACAAACGCTGTGCAATTGGCGATACTTTTTGTCCCATTTTTTTTCCTTACTGTTTGTGCGTGGTGTTCTTGAAACCTATTACGGTTTTATTCAGGGTTGCCCCATACCACCATACACGTTCTTATTTTGCTTTTGCCTTTTTGGCTGTTTTTTCTGTCTTTTCCGTTTTTTCTTTCTTTGCCGGTGCAACGCCTGATTCCAAAACAATTGTCAAATTAGAAAAAGGTTTCAAAATTGGACGCGCACTGCCACGTGGTCCCGGCATGATACGTTTCATTGTCAACGCTTTACCACACCAAATTTCTTTGACGAATAATGTTTCAACCGCCAAGTTTTTGTTGTGTTCTGCATTGGCAACCGCCGACAGCAAAGTTTTTAAAACTTCGCCTGCAACACGTTTCTTTGAAAACTTCAAGACATCAACTGCACGGTCAACCGGCAATCCACGAACCATGGCACAAACCAGATTCAATTTCTGGGTGCTGATGCGAATCATTTTGTTGAACGCACGAACTTGATTATCTTTGATTCCATATCTTGTCATAATCTACACCTTTTGATTACTTACCTGCCGCCGCTTTTTTATTCGCAGCATGTCCTTTGAACGTACGTGTCGGAGCAAATTCACCAAGTTTATGTCCAACCATATCTTCTACGATAGATACAGGAATGAACTTGTTACCATTGTGAACTTCAAATGTCAATCCAACCATTGGGGGAACAATTGTGCTGCCCCGGGACCAAGTTTTAATTGGCTTATGGTCGTCTTTTTCATTTGCCGCTGCTACCTTTTTCAAGATAGAAGGATGTACATAAGGACCTTTCCAAACTGAACGAGACATATACTAACTCCTAACCTATTTTATTTTTTCTTTGCCAAATGTCTGCTACGAATAATCATCTTGGCTGTGCGTTTATTTCTGCGGGTACGATATCCCTTGGCTGGAATACCAGTGCGTGACACTGGTTCGTGGCCCTTGGAATGACCGTTACCACCACCCATCGGGTGATCCACAGGGTTTTGTGCCATACCACGTGTTGATGGACGAACACCCAACCAACGCGCACGACCGGCCTTGCCCAGATTAACGTTTCTTTGGTCTTGGTTAGAAACCGTACCAACCGTCGCAAGACAGTCAGAATGAACTTTGCGCAACTCGCCACTGTTCATTTTAATCTGTGCATAAACACCATCTTTACCCATTAACTGGGCATAGCAACCTGCACTGCGGGCCAATTGACCACCCGCCCCAGGTTTCAATTCAACGTTATGTACAATTGTACCAATTGGCATATTTTTCAATGGCATCGCATTACCTGGTTTAATATCTTGACGTGCACCAGATATAACAATATCGCCCGCCTTTAAATCACGCGGTGCCAAGATATAAGAACGCACACCATCTTTGTATTCAATCAACGCGATAAATGCCGTACGGTTTGGGTCATATTCCAAACGAACAACTGTCGCAGGCATATCGAATTTTTTACGTTTAAAGTCAATTAAACGATACTTACGTTTGTGTCCACCACCTTGGTGTGGAACAGTCACATGACCGAAATTATTACGGCCACCTTTGGATTTCAAACCAACCGTCAACGCCTTTTCTGGCGCACCACGATGCAGTTCGCTGTGATCAATCAAAACCAGACCACGGGTTCCTGCGGTAATTGGTTTATAACTTTTCAATGCCATTTTTTCTATCCTTTGTTCACCCTGACACTAACGTCTGAATATTTCAGATTCTCTGCCAGGGCCGTTTACCTTATATATTCGTATCCAATTCCAATTTCGCATCGGCCGGCAACGAAACGTATGCTTTTTTAACAGTACGTTGTGTGCCACTGCTGCGACCACGGAATTGTTTTACTTTACCTTTGACAACGACAATGTTAATTTTTGTTGGCTTAACATTGTATATTGCCTGAACAGCACGCGCAACATCTTGTTTTGTCGCACGCGCATCAATCTCGAATGCAACCGCGTTGCCTTCGGACAGCTTTACCGCCTTTTCGGAAACAATCGGGCGACGCAGCACATCATAGACATTCGCTGTTACAACTGGTTTCTTTTCTGTCTGAACTTTCTTTTCTGCCATATCTATAACCTTTTTTTGCAATCAGTTCCGATTGATATTACGCCCCAAGACGTGCTTCGATGGCCTTGACTGCATCAGCCGTCAAAACCAATTTTTCATGTTTCAAAATATCCAACACATTCAAACCAATTGTTGGCAATACGTCAACATTATTGATATTAGATGCAGATTTTTTGAAGTTTTCATCCAATGTATCTGCGCCGACAAACAATGCAGAAACAATTTCCAACTTCTTTAATTGTTTTGCAAATGTCGCCGTTTTTGCCGCAGGCATTTTTTCTGAATCTATGATAACCAACGCACCTTCTTTGGCCTTAGAAGACAATGCCATTTTCAACCCAAGGCTGCGAATCTTTTTTGGCAAATCGATGCTGTGGTCGCGAACAACTGGTCCATGAACCACACCACCACCACGCATATGAACATTATAACGTTCACCTTGACGTGCGTTACCTGTTTTTTTCTGTTTGAATGCTTTTTTACCACTGCCGGCGACATCAGAAACCGTTTTAACCGCGTGCGTACCTGCACGTGATTTTGCACGTTGCCATGTAACAACACGGTGCAAGATATCTGCACGTGCATCCAAACCAAAAATAGAATCTTGCAAATCAATCTTGCCGACCGCTTTGCCATCAAAATTTATAACATTTACTTGCATTTTAATTCACCTTCGTTTTCAAAACCTATTCTGCAACTTCTTCTGCAACAGATTCTGATTTGGTTTCTGTTGGTTCTGCATCTTTCTTAACGGATGTCGGAACAGGTAAATCTTTGTGTTCTTTTTTGATTGCATCAGTAATCAAAACAAATGTGCCGTTGCAACCTGGAACTGCACCTTCGACGAAAACCAAGTTTTCTGCTTCGTCTGTTCCAAACACTTTAAGATTCTGTACGGTAACTGTTTCATTACCCATCTGACCGGACATCTTTTTACCTTTCAGAACGCGCCCTGGCCATTCACGCATACCTGTACCACCCAAAGAACGATGCGCCTTTAACACACCGTGTGTGGCTTCTTTACCGCCAAAGTTATGGCGTTTCATTGCACCTTGGAATCCCTTACCTTTGCTTGTCGCTTGGACATCAACAAATTGTCCGGCAACGAAATGAGATGCAGCCATAGGTGTTCCAACTGGAATCACACAGTCGTCAGTAACACGAAATTCTGCAATTTTACGATATGGTTTTACACCTGCTTTTTCTGCCGCAACCGCTTGTGGTTTTGCGACATGCTTTGCCTTGGCTTCACGAATACCAAGAACATTTGCGACATATCCGTTTTTTTCCGCCGTACGATTGCCAATAACTGTGCAATCACCAACCGACAAAACCGTCACTGCGTGTGCAACGCCGGCATCGTCATACAGACGTGTCATTCCCATTTTTGTTGTTATCAATCCGCTACGTTTCATTTCTTATGCCTTTTTTTATGTCAGAGGTTAGAATATTATGCCGAAAAGTCAACAAATATCTAACGCTAACAACCCTTTTACAATTTAATTTTTACATCCACACCAGATGCCAAATCCAACTTCATCAGTGCATCAACTGTCTGAGGGGTTGGGTTAACAATATCTACGACCGCTTTATGATTGCGGATTTCGAATTGTTCACGTGATTTTTTATCAACGTGTGGTGAACGGTTGACTGTAAATTTTTGAACCAGTGTCGGCAAGCGAACAGGCCCAACGACATCTGCGCCGGTGCGCTTTGCAGTTTTGACAATCTCCTCCACTGATTCCACCAAAATTCTGTGGTCAAAAGCCGTCAATTTGATGCGAATTTTTGATGCTGGTACCATTTTGCTTGTTTCCCTTATTTATTGTCATATTCACATTTATTGGCCGCCCAACAGTTTCCTGCGGGCGACCAACAAACGTCGTTATTATTTGATAATCTTTGACACAACACCTGCGCCGACTGTACGTCCACCTTCGCGGATAGCGAAACGGCGACCTTCGTCCATAGCAATAGGTGCAATCAATGCAACTGTGATACGAACGTTATCACCTGGCAAGACCATTTCTTTGTCTGCCGGCAACGTGATTGTACCGGTTACATCGGTTGTGCTGAAGAAGAACTGTGGACGATAGTTGCTAAAGAACGCTGTGTGACGTCCGCCTTCTTCTTTGGTCAAGATATAAACTTCGGCTTCGAAATCTGTGTGTGGGGTAATAGAACCCGGTTTGCAGATAATCTGGCCACGTTCCACATCTTCTTTCTTGGTTCCACGTAACAACAAACCAATGTTATCACCCGCTTCACCTTGATCCAACAATTTACGGAACATTTCGACACCCGTAACTGTTGTTTTCTGTGTTGGACGCAAACCAACGATTTCGCATTCGTCACCGACTTTGATAACACCGGCTTCGACACGACCCGTCACAACGGTTCCACGACCTGTGATAGAGAACACGTCTTCGATTGGCATCAAGAACGGTTTATCAACTGGACGTTCTGGCATTGGGATGTATTCGTCGCAAGCCTTTAACAACGCATCGATAGATTCTTTGCCAAGACCGTCGTTTTTGCCTTCCAATGCGGAAACAGCAGAACCACGGATGATTGGCACGTTTTCACCGTCAAAGTCATTTGCAGACAACAATTCACGGATTTCCATTTCAACCAATTCCAACAATTCTGGATCGTTTGCCAAATCGCATTTGTTAAGGTAAACAACGATTTTCGGAATACCAACCTGACGCGCCAACAAGATGTGTTCACGTGTCTGAGGCATTGGACCATCAGTTGCCGCAACCACCAAGATAGCACCGTCCATCTGGGCCGCACCGGTAATCATGTTTTTAACATAGTCGGCGTGTCCTGGGCAGTCAACGTGTGCATAGTGACGATGTTCTGTTTCGTATTCAACGTGTGCAGTGTTAATTGTTATACCACGTGCCTTTTCTTCTGGGGCGCTATCAATTTCGTTAACACCCTTATTCGCATCGGCACCGACGCCATAGTAATGAACGATAGCAGCAGTTAATGTCGTTTTACCGTGGTCAACGTGACCAATAGTACCGATATTAACATGCGGTTTGGTTCTTACATATTTTTCTTTTGCCATGGTTTTCTCCTTGGGCTTGGGTTAATTTAATTTGTTCTTTTTTGATTTCCGAAATCTGATGTTACACCAAAAATTTCAAAAATCTAAACTTTTTTTATTTTGTCAGCTTTTTAATAACCTCATCTGCGACATTTTGCGGAACTTCGTCATAGTGCGACAATTCCATATACGGATTTGCACGACCCTGGGACAAAGAACGCAGTGTTTTGACATATCCAAACAGATTAGCCAATGGTACATACGCAGAAATCAATTGGTTACCAAACTGAGTTTCAATACCATTAATCTGTCCACGACGACTGTTCAAATCGCCGATAATGTCACCGACGTATTCTTCCGGTGTATTAACCGAAAGTTTCATAATCGGTTCCAACAATTTTGGCGATGCCTTCTTCATAGCTTCGCGGAAGCAGGCACGCGCCGCAATTTCAAAGCAAAGTACATTAGAGTCAACTTCGTGATATTTACCATCAACCAATGTCGCCTTGAAATCCACCGTAGGATAGCCAATCAGAACACCCGTCTGTTGTGCTATCTTCAATCCTTTTTCTACCCCGGGGATGTATTCTTTTGGAATCGCACCACCGACAATCTTGTTTTCGAATTCGTAACCAGCACCTGGTTCCAATGGTTCAAATTCAATCTTCACCTGGGCGTATTGACCCGAACCACCAGACTGTTTTTTATGTGTATATTCTTCGGTCACTGGTTTACGGAACGTTTCACGATACGCAATACGTGGTTCACCGACATTAACGTCAACCTTGAATTCACGCAGCAATCTATCAACCAAAATTTCCAGGTGCAATTCACCAACACCCGCCAAAATTGTTTGACCAGATTCTTCGTCCACAGATACACGGAAAGACGGGTCTTCTTTGGCCAACGCCTGCAGACCCAATGACATCTTTTCAATATCTGCCTTGGTCTTTGGTTCAACCGCGATAGAAATAACCGGTTCTGGAACATGGATGTTTTCCAAAATAATCGGATTATTTTCATCGCACAACGTATCACCAGTAATTGTTTCTTTCATACCAACCAATGTGATAATGTCACCAGCCGATGCTTCTTTGATTTCTTCACGTTGATTAGAATGCATCAACAACATACGGCCAACACGTTCACGTTTATCACGGTTAGAATTATAGATGTATGAACCCGCCGTCAACTTACCAGAATAAATACGGATAAACATCAAGTTTCCAACGAAAGGATCATTTGCGACCTTAAATGCCAAGGCACTAAATGGTTCTTTTGGATCTGGATGACGTTCAATAACGGTTTCTTTATCCATTGCCGTTCCCTTAATCGCCGGGACATCCAACGGCGACGGCAAGTAATCAACAATCGCATCCAACAATGGTTGAACACCCTTGTTTTTAAATGCGGTTCCACAAAGGACCGGCACAAAGTTCTGTGCGATAACGCCCTTGCGCAATAATTTCTTGACTGTGTCGTGATCTGGGATTGTGCCTTCCATATATGCTTCCATAACGGCATCATCCAATGTCACAACTTCTTCAATCAATTTGTTATGTAATTCTTCGGCCTTTGCCTTCAATTCTTCTGGGATTTCAATAGTCACAGGATGAGAGCCAGTTTCGTCTTCCCAAATCAAGCCCTTCATTTCCAAAACATCCACAACACCCTTGAAGTCCGCTTCGGCACCAATCGGGAAATTCAAGACCAATGGATTTGCACCCAAACGTTCACGTATCATATCAACACAACGGAAGAAGTTTCCACCGACACGGTCCATTTTATTAATAAAGCAAATACGTGGAACATTGTAACGGTCTGCCTGGCGCCATACTGTTTCTGTCTGTGGTTGTACACCCGACACAGATTCAAAAACCGCAACCGCACCGTCCAAAACACGCAAAGAACGTTCAACTTCCATTGTAAAGTCAACGTGCCCCGGGGTATCAATCAAGTTAATACGGTGATCACGCCAAAAGCATGTTGTCGCCGCAGACGTAATTGTAATACCACGTTCTTGTTCCTGTTCCATCCAGTCCATAGTGGCAGCACCATCGTGCACTTCACCGATTTTGTATGTTTTTCCTGTATAGAACAAAATACGTTCAGATGTTGTTGTTTTACCGGCATCAATGTGCGCCATAATGCCGATGTTACGATACATATGTAATGGGGCGGTTTTTCCAACAGACATATTTTTTCCTTTTTCCTTTCTACTATATTACCAACGGAAATGAGCAAACGCTTTATTCGCTTCTGCCATTTTATGAGTGTCAATTTTCTTCTTGTACGCAGCACCTGTACCATTAAGCGCATCACGCAATTCTGCAAACAAGCGTTCTTCCATAGAACGTTCACCACGTTTACGTGCTGAATTTATAATCCAACGCAAAGACAATGTTTGCTGACGATCTGGGCGAACTTCGACAGGAACCTGATATGTGGCACCACCAACACGACGCCCTTTTACTTCGACCGACGGTTTTACCGCATCAACTGCTTCCAAGAAAGCGGCCAATTCATCACCATCTTTTGCAATCTTTTTCAAACGTTCCAATGCACCATAAACGATTGCTTCGGCAACTTCCTTTTTACCATCATGCATAACAACATTAATACATTTCGCAACGACCAAATTACCATATTTGGAATCTGGCAAAATTTCACGCTTTGTTGCGGCTTTACGTCTTGACATATCTTATATTCCTTTTTTGTTCTTCACCCGCGTATGCGGATTACTCAGATGGACGATTGTCCACATGTTTTAATTATTTTGCTTTCTTTGCACCATACAAAGAACGACCTTGTTTTCTGCTTTCTACGCCTTTGGTATCCAAAACACCACGGATGATGTGATATTTAACACCGGGCAAGTCCTTTACACGACCGCCACGAATCATAACCACACTGTGTTCCTGGAGGTTATGACCTTCACCTGGAATGTATGCGGTAACTTCGCGACCGTTTGCAAGTTTAACACGGGCAACTTTACGTTGCGCAGAATTAGGCTTTTTTGGTGTGGTTGTGTAAACACGAGTACACACACCACGTTTTTGCGGATTTTCCATCATATCCGGTGCCGTAGATTTTACGACGACCTTTTTACGTGGTTTCCGAATCAGTTGGTTCACTGTTGGCATTCAAAATCTCTTTGTTTCTTTTTGTGTCCTTTTTTACACCAAACCCCGTATCAGACTTATTTTAACGGCGATCCCGCAATTATAAATCTGCCAGTTTTACGGCGTTTTTCTGTGTTTTTCACTTTCCTTGATTACACGGAAAGCGCAATAACTATAATGCCAAAGGTGTCGGTTGTCAAGGGATTTTATGGGAAAAAGTGGTTAGTGATAGTGTTAGTGGTCAGTGATAGTGATTGGTGTTGATATTTGGAATAATTTTAGAATTATGGAATATTTCAATATCCGAATAGTTTCGCAATTACGGATGGGTTCCAGAGTTTACTAACCCCTAACCACTATTACTATCCACTAACACTAAAAAAACATCGCCCAATCGGGCGATGTTTTCAATATTTCGATCAGATGATTAGAATTGGATACCGAATTTAGCACCAAAGCCAAATCCATCTTCTGCTTCCCAACCCTTTTCGCCGTTGTCTTTCCAGTGTCTCATAGCACCGTTGACATATACACCGACGAACTTTGTTGCATCGATGTTATAGTTAACACCTGCATAACCTGTCCATCTACCTGCGTTTTCAACATCTGCCGCGCCCTTAACATCTGTGTATGTCGCAACTTTGTCGTTGGAAATACCAGCATATTCAACACCCGCAACAACATTGAACATTCTGTTAATCACATATTGACCATCTACACCAAATTTCCACACATGGTTACCATAATCACCCCAGTTGAATGATTCTGCGTTAACATATTCATATGCGATATGACCAGCAACTGTGAACACAGGTGTTGTGTAACCACCACGTACACCGGCTGTCCATCTGTAGTCAATCAAATCTTTATCGAACCAGAATGTATCATCTGCACCGTCGCTGTGACCGAAGATTGTTGCACCTTCTGTTGCATATTTACCATATGCATCAACTTTCCATGCACCCTTTTCAAATGCGCGGAATGTTGCTGTCAACGCAACATTACCCAAACCATACGTATCGAACGCTTCATCGTCACCTGCTTCTTCAGCACCTTCAAAGAAATCTGTGCTAACAGCAACAGCCAATTTATCGGTGATACCATAACCAAATTCTTCACCCAACGTCCAATCTTTTGTTGTTTCAGAATGAGAATACAAATCTGTTACACTATAGAAATTACCCTTTGTCGGCATATATAATGGATTACCATCAATAACGTTTGCCGCGTTTGCACCCGCCGCAGCGAATACAGCCAATAAAGAAGTTAAAGCAATTTTTTTCATGACTTATCCTTTCCTTTTGTTTTTGGTTAACTAGATTTATTTTTTCTAGCTATATGAATTGTATCCCATAAAAATAGAATTTTGCAAGGAAAAAATTCTAACAAACAATAACAACCCTATTCTAATCGTTATTGTCAAAATTTATGTTTGGATTATTTTGTTTTTTTATTTCGCGCCAGTTTGCATGATTCTTAAGATGCGTTTCATAATCATTTGAAAAATTGTGTCCACCACGACCATCGGCAACAAAGTACAAATACTTTGTGTCCGCCGGTTCCAATACCGCACGAATCGCATGTGAACCAACATTGGCAATCGGCGATGGCGGCAGACCATTATTCATATATGTATTATATGGACTGTCTATTTTAAGATGACCACGCAACAATGGTTCACCACGCATATCGCCATAACCATTTGTTAATGCATATATGACCGTTGGGTCGGCCTGCAGGCGCATACCCTTGCGCAGGCGATTTAAATACACACTGGCTACTATTTTCATTTCGCTTGTTTTCGGTGTTTCGCGTTGCACAATAGACGCCAATGTTATTACGTCATCCCAACCGCGCAATGGTGCCGGTGGATTACGATGTGTGCGCAGCCAATTATTTTTTATGCTCTGCATTTTTTTGTATGCCAAATCTAATACGGCCAACCGCGATGTTCCACGTGCGACATAATATGTATCGGGAAAAACATCACCATCGGTCAAATCACAAACCGCGCCCCAATCCAATAACGCACCGCATTCAACATCACCCGTCAAATTGGGTGAATCGCGCAATAAATCTTTGATTTGCAAAATAGTTAAACCTTCGGGAATAACAATTTTTGTTGTCGCAATTTTTCCGCGTGACAACATTCCGGCGATTCGCCATACCGATGACCCGGCCGGTATTTCATAATCACCACTTTGCACCGCGCCGCCATGGAATCGAATCGCAAATTTAAATGCCATATCCGACAAGACCAATTTCTGTTTATCTAAACGTGACGCAACGGCCGTAACACTGTCACCCGAATTCACAACAAAATTTACCGACGATGACACAGGCGAATAAATGCGCATTGCAAAATATATGATGGCAAAAAGCCCGATCGCAATAAGTACAAGATATTTTTTAAAAAGTTGTTTTGAACGTCTGCGCATAACGAAGAACATTATTGCAAATAAAATTCATTTTGCAAATGTTGATATCACATTTTCCGACCATGAATCATGTTGTAACGATTTATACGATAATCGTCCATTTCGTCTTTGTGCCCAGGCAAATTTTCTGCCAAAATCTTTTTCAATTCTGCATACATTGGTTTGGTTTTTATATAATGTATCCATTGAATAAATTTGTTCTGCATCAACCTTGCATTTCGACGTAATGTGACATCCAACCCAGGACTGTAATCGGCAACAGTACGATATTCGCAATCGTTTCTTTTTGCCGCACTTATAAAACGATCCACATAAAATTGATAACAATCTATTGGCCTATCCTTTAATATACATTCCGCAATATGCAGACAAAAATCTTCGGGCCAACCATCAACAACTAAAATACGATACACATCAGGTGCATTATGTCCGTTTGTATATAAATCATTCAAGACATCCATTAAATTACAGTATACTTCTTCCATATTCTTTTCTAATGAAAAACCGTGGCCCTTGTTTGACGCATCACCTTTTAATCCAGATTGTTTTGCAATATCTCTTGCTGCCCTGGCTATATTATCCCCGTCACTGCCTTTGACATATTTATATCCATTTTCTTGCATTACCAATTTAACAACATTATCCCGCAAGAACTGCGTTAAAATAACATTTCTGTATTTAGCCATCGCATTACGCAAAAATTCATGCTTGTTACTTGCATTCTTGTATTGTTTTATCAATTCGTCGTCATACAAAAGATATGCCTCGACCAACCCATCCGAAGGTAATTCACCCGTAAACAAATAGTCCAGATATCGCTGTTTGGAATATTCATCGACATTATTTAGAATAAACTGTATTTCATCGTCTGTGAAATTACTGGTTTTATATGTTGCCTCGTGTTCACCAATTGTATATAAATCGCCATTATTTTCATCTGATGGTCGGACCAAATATGCACTTTTTGGTAATATCAAACCGGTATCTGGGTTCGGTGCAAAATATGTATCAAACATGGATACTTCGCGGGGGTGCCCATTCAACGCTACAACATCATTATATGGCATCAGTATAACATACGGCATATCGCCCCAACTGCCCCCATTATGACCACCGACAACATGATTTAATGTCGTATGAACCGTTGAACGTGGAACACTCTCGAAATTCGTTGCCATTGCTGTGGTCTCAATAACCATATTGCCATCAGTATTACGTTTTGGCAGATATTTTGTTGCGTGCACAACACACCAATTGTCCATATCATACATGTACTTTTCCGCATTTGACCTTTCGCGATAACCTTCACTGGCCACATAATCCCCAGCCCCCATATCCAGTTTCGATTCCATATCACGTAATATTTCTAATGCCGCCTGAAAATCCGAAATTTTTCCCATTTATTTCTGCCTCTTTCTAATAATTCCGACCGCCCTGCCCGTATATTTGTTGCGGTTGCACAAATTGCTGTTCAATTGATGGTTTTAAAAATTCTTTTATATCTGTATAATTGTGATCCATAAAATCTCTCCATTTTTCCAAAAGTTTTTGGAATTTTGGATCGTTTTCCATCGATTTGCGCCACTTACGCAGTTTATCAAATAAAACAGAACTCTGTCGTTTTAATGCCTTCGCTAATTTTGGGTCAAATTCTTCGATAGTTTTAAATTCTTGAACACCAGAATACATGTATCCATATCTTTCAATAAACTGGGGCTTACTTGTGGTATCCGCATCTGCTTTGTCCTGTTGATCCTGTTTATAGTGTTGAAATAACGGCTGATATACCTCATCATAAATATTATCTATAAATCGTCCATACAGAACCGCTTCTGCTAGTGACCTCTGCTGCGCATTCTCTTGATGATAAAATTTGTAAAGTTTAACAAACAAGTCATCCATGTTATTTTCAGATATTATACCATTCACCTCAACACGCAACATTTCAGCTGCCCCTTGTACCCCAAACCCATTTAGGCCATAGAAAGAATTGGCATGTCTGGAAGAACCTGTATCTATTTTTTCTTTAATTGCAACATCTTGAATAGCCTTTTCAACCTGTGATTTGCATTCGCCACGTTCTTCTTCAACCGCACGATACACTGTATCATCAATATATTGAAATCCCTTTTTCGCCATCGCCAACCGAACAACCGCGTCACGCAAAAAGCGTGTCAATATAACCATTCGATCTTCATGCATCAGACCAATAAGAAATTGTTTTTTATTTGTTGATTTCTCATACCAGGTTTTTACCCTGGCATAACCCAATGCGACATTTATTTCGCTATCTGTCAAATCCCCGGCCATCAACCTGTTGTATTCTTTTAGTTCTGCTGGTTGTAACATAGATAAAATCGTTTGTATTTCATCCTCGGTAAAATAATCCATTTTGTATGTTGCACCATGTTCACCAATTGTATACAGCGGGCCACCAGGTTCAGATGATGGTTGCACAACATAAGCACTGTCTTTTGGTATTACCAATCCTGTATCAACATCTGTAGAAAAATACGTATCCACTAAATCTAAACCAACTGGTTTTCCATTTCGTGCCACAACATCATTATATGGTGCAAACACAACATATAGATGCCCATCCCAATTTCCACCCTTATGACTTTCTACAACATGATTAAGTGTAGTATGCACAGTGTTTCGCTCAATTTCACCCCCAGCCAATTGTCCCAACGACGGAAGAACCACATTACCTTCTTCATCATACCAGGGTTCAATATCAATTGCCCTAACACAGCACCAATTATCCGGGCTGGACATTAACTCGGCATCTTTTGCATCTTGTTCTTCGGTAACATGAAAATGGCCCTGGTAATCCGCTTTGTCCGTCATTCTTGACCGTAACAACTTCATTCCTGCTTCAAAATCTGCCACGTTTCCCATTTTGTATCCTTATCTAGTAATTGCGACCGCCCGGCGTGTATATTTGTTGCATGAACTCCTGATCCGTGATTTGACGTTTTATACCATCCACGGTTTTACGATGGGGAACACGGTTTTCAACATCATCCGTTTCAAAACCATATAACCAATGATTACCACATCCGTAAATATCAGATGCCTCGACATACGCGAAACCACCACCCTCTTCTACTGACGTATACAACAGGTCTTGAAATGCCCTTAGGCCCCTGAAACGAATTTTTGAAAAATCCATAATCCTTGGAACGATTGGAATCCGTTTTGATTCTTCCAACATCGGATTTGCCGGATCATAAATATAATTATTATACTTATCGTCCAAACCATTACTATTCCGGTCTTTCAATTTGATAACCAAATACGCATGCGCCTTACTGGTTTCTTCTTCTATTTTTGGATTCTGTTTAAAAAATGCATTACCAAAACAAATCTCGGGGTCTTTCATACCACAATGTTCCAAATATAATTGTGCAAACAAAGAACACTCAACGTCCGTTGCAATTTTGGCACGAAATGCATCGCCTAAATACATCGGATTATCTTTGCCATGGCGTCTTAATATATCTTTTCTGTCTTGTAGATTCTTGCCACAATCCGGCCACATCATATAAATATAACTTTGCAGATTCAATAAATTGATAAAATCATCAACATCTATGTTTAGATTATATGAATCCAAAAATTTCTGTATCACCGGCCTATTGAACAACGCCCTGCGTTTATCAATTTTTTCAAAATCCAACCAAGATACATTTAAATTATAGTATCCACCATCTACCGGGAAGACTTCTGCTTGTTCAAATTCCCCGGCTATAAATTTATTTTTTGGGTCCGCCCCTCTAAAAACGCTTCTTTTCTTTCTCATGATGTACATTATATCACAAAATATGAAAAATTAAAACCGCCGGGGGGACCGGCGGTTTAAATTTATGGTCTACGTCACAGGATTGTTCGTTTCACTCACCACACGTAAGGTTTGCACTGCACTTTGTTTGTACAAACCAACTATCGTGTCGAACCTGGCATACCACGTATGCGATGTATCAAACCCAATTGTTACCAAACATAAATTAAAACCGCCGGGGGGACCGGCGGTTTAAATTTATGGTCGGAGTAACAGGATTCGAACCTACGACCTCTACGTCCCGAACGTAGCGCTCTACCAGGCTGAGCTATACTCCGAACACACACAACAAACAAACGTTCCAAAGGAACACGCCGATTATAGAACACGAATATTCTTTTGCAACCCTTTTTTCATCTTTTTTATTTTTTTGTTGTATTTCTGCTTGTTTTTTTCACATAAAATGGCATTATTTACCGGTAACAAAATTAAACAAGACAAGAGGATTAAATATGTTTGCAACACGGTTTTTATCAAAAGAAAATTTCACAGACTATGCGGATTACATTGCAAACGCACGTCCGATTGTTCCAGAACACTTTAACTTTGCGTATGATGTTATTGATGAAATTGCGCGCGAAACACCGGATAAATTGGCAATAATTTGGGTCGACGATTCGAATACAAAAATAAACTTTACATTTTCTGACCTATCACGCATGTCGAATGCGGCGGCAAATTTTCTGACATCGCGCGGGCTAAAGAAAGGTGATACTGTTTTATTATTTCTGCGCCGCAGATGGGAATATTGGATTTTGATGATGGCAATGCACAAAATTGGTGTGATTCCAATTCCATCAACGAATCAGTTAAAATCCGAAGATATTAAATATCGTATTGATACGGCTGAATCGCGCGCCATTATCGCATTTGATGACGGCCATATTATTAGTGAAATAAAAACTGCGATTGGCGATTCGGATGTAATGCTAATTTCTAATGACGAAGTCGCAGAATCATTAAAGACCATGCCAGAAACATTGGAACGTGTACCAAATGAAAATACTGATACGATGGTGATTTACTTTACATCCGGAACCACAGACATGCCAAAAATGGTTGCACATAATTACGTGTACCCATTGGGACATATCAACACCGCGGTATTTTGGCAACGCCTGCATGATGGTGATATTCATTTCACACTGTCCGAATCTGGTTGGGCAAAATGTTCATGGGGTAAAATGTATGGTCAATGGTTGGCGGGCGCGACGGTATTCATATTTGACGTTGCAGGCATATTTACCGCGCACGATTTGTGGCATGTAATTTCTGACAATCATGTTACATCTTTCTGCGCACCACCGACGGTGTATAAAATGCTGATTCATGCAGATGTATCGAAATACGACATTTCTGCTCTTGTCAAGGCAGACGTCGCAGGCGAAGCATTAAACCCCGAAGTTTACGAACGTTTCTTTAATATGACCGATGTAGAACTACACGAAGGTTTCGGTCAAACAGAAACAACTGTTCAATTATTTACAAACCAATGGATAAAACCAAAACCAGGCAGCATGGGCATGCCAGCGGCAGGATGGGACGTAAAATTATTGGACGAAGATGGCCGCGTAATTACCGAAGATGGCAAAGTCGGTGAAATATGCATTTCACTGGAAAATGGTCGACCCGTTGGATTATTTGAAAAATATCATAAAAACGAAAAACTTACTGCCCAGGCATTTCGTGACGGTTATTATCACACCGGCGATGTTGCATATCGCGATGCCGAAGGGTACTTTTGGTTTGTCGGACGTAATGACGATTTAATTAAATCGTCGGGATATCGTATCAGTCCGTTTGAGGTTGAAAGTGTACTGATGGAACATCCGGCGGTACGTGAAGTTGCAGTGACCGGCGTACCCGACCCATCACGTGGCCAGGCGGTCAAGGCGACAATCGTTTTGAATAAATATTTCCAAGGCAACGATATCTTAATCCGTCAATTACAAGACCATGTTCGCAATCGCACCGCGGCATATAAATATCCGCGTATAATAGAATTTGTGGACAGTTTGCCAATGACCATATCGGGCAAGATTCGTCGCGCACTTATCCGCACATTGGACAGTGCAAAGAAGTCCATTATCGAACCGGTGAAAAATACAATCGGCCTGGGTAAAGACGAAGAAGAAAAATAAAACAGGCGGTGTTATTTTCCCGCCCGTTTTTCTAAAACCACCTTGGTCAGAACCGCCTTTGAAATTTCCATGATATCACAGGTTGAAGTGGTTGCAAAGTAATCCACCAATCCGGGAACCATCGCAACATTGGCACTTGTTTTCTTGGACACCCAATAGACCGTTTCTAAAACATCCGCGGCATAATCGATATAGGTACAAGTAATTCTTCCGCACATCTTGGTATCACGGAAAACGCACGCACTGCAATTCGGAATAGCACTGTGGCAAAGCTTTGCTTCCAAATTATCTTCAAACCAACTCCGATTGCCCCCTTTCCTGGTTTTCATTGTCTTAATTTGCCTTTTTCATAACCAGTGATGCATTTGTTCCACCGAACCCAAATGAATTAGACAATGCAACATCAACCTTGCGTTTTTTCGCAACGTTTGGAACCAAATCAAAATCACCAACTTCGTCCACTGGATCATGCAAATTAATTGTTGCCGGCACAATACCATCACGTATGGCCAATGTGCAGAATATTGCTTCGACCGCACCGGCGGCCCCAAGCAAGTGTCCCGTCATAGATTTGGTCGATGACATGCATGCCCCCGTTCCGGCAAACATGGTTTTAACCGCGGCTAATTCGCCCATATCCCCCAAACCTGTTGATGTTCCGTGTGCATTAATATAATCAACATCCGCCGGCTGCAGACCCGCATCACGTAATGCCGCCATCATTGCACGCGCACCACCTTCACCATTTTCGGCCGGCGCAGTAATATGATGCGCATCACCCGACAGGCCATATCCAGCAACCTCGGCATAAATCTTGGCGCCACGCGCAACCGCATGTTCGTATTCTTCCAAAACCAATATACCGGCACCCTCGGACATAATAAATCCATCACGCCCCTTGTCCCATGGACGTGACGCGCCTTCGGGATCATCATTGCGGGTGCTTAATGCCTTCATAGCTGAAAATCCTGCAATACCAATTTTACCGACTGCACCTTCGCATCCACCACAAACCATAATATCCGCGTCACCATGTTGAATCAAACGTACACCTTCGCCGATACTATGCGCGCCGGTTGCACATGCCGTAACCGTTGCAATATTCGGACCTTTGAATCCATATTTAATAGATATATGTCCTGCCGCCATATTGATAATACATTTCGGAATAAAGAACGGACTGATATGACGTGGCCCATTGTTTGCCAATTCAATGCAATTTTCATAAATAGTGTTCAAACCACCAATACCACTGCCGACGGAAACCCCTACTCTTTCTTTATCGCCAGTATAGTTATCCAATCCAGCATCGCGAACGGCTTCGTCCGCGGCGACAACACCATATAAAATGCATTTATCCATTTTACGTTGATCACGTGGTTCAACGACAGTATCAGGATTAAACATACCCGGTTCTTCACCACGAACAGGAACACCTGCAATTTGGCACGCCATTTCGGCATCCACTAATTCATCTACTTTACGGATACCCGATTTACCCGCCAATATATTTTTCCATGCATGTTCAATGCCGCACCCCACAGGCGATACAATTCCCATACCCGTGATAACAACTCTTTTCATTTTATAAATCCTTTCTAATGTTACTGTTACGCCCAATCATAATATTTTTTCGAATAAAAATACAGTAAAAAAACCGCCACATCTGATAATAGACCATGTGACGGTTTGGTTTTATTTTTTACCCGAGATTATGCTTTCTTGGTATCCGCTTTTTTGGCATCTGCTTTCTTGGCATGTGCATCAATATACTTTACTGCATCACCAACAGTTGCCAATTTTGCCGCTTCTTCATCTGGAATTGTAATATCAAATTCTTGTTCAACGGCCATGACAAATTCAACGACATCCAAAGAATCTGCGCCCAAATCGTTAACAAAAGCAGCCTTTTCTGTGACCTTGGATTCATCGACACCCAATTTTTCCACGACCAATTTTTTCACTTTTTCAAAAGTTGACATTTTTCATCCTTTATTTATGTTAAACTTTTTGTCATACGTTAATGACGTTCATGGCTAAAAATTACCATTTTATGACACCAATGTCAAGAAATTATAACAAACGATAACAAAACCCTATTATTCAACAATGAACAATTCTTCCAGCAAATCGTTCATATTATTGCGTAAATCTTCCTTGTCACCCGCCCATACCAGATGTCGCATCATGAACTTATAAACGTCATCCATGGTCAGGTTTGGAATCCCCGCATCATTAATCACACGGGACCACGCCAGACGCGGATCCGTCAAATGGCCATGACCACGTCCTGGGAAAACCCAATAACCATCTTGGGGCATGTCCTGTAACAGAACAACCGCCATATCCGATAAAGGATTTTCATTCCACATATCCCGATTAAAATCCAAATCCGCCCATTGCATGGAAAAAATCTGCGTTTTGGTTGCAAACCCATATATCAACATCAAAAACGCATTTCGCATGACCATATCAGGATAATTTTTAATTGTGTCCACCAAACGACGCAGTCCATGTTTGTTCAATGGTCGCACACGACGATTTTGAACTGGCTTTGGTAATTGCAGCACAGGGTTGCTTTTAATGTATCCTGTGTCCATCGCATACCGAAATATACTTTGTAACAATTCATGCATGCGTTCCGCCATGGCCGCCCCATCAATTGCCCCTATTGTTTCACGAATATCATCAGACGTAATATCAGAAACATTTTTATTAAACAAACCTGTTAAATGCCTATCAATAGAACGTACCAATTTGTCATAAGACCCAACCGACCGATGCACACAATTTTTTAAATAGATTTTCATAAAATCGCTGAACAGAATTTTTTTGCGTTTTATTTGAATTTTTTTCGATGCGTCTTCTAATGCTGTCACAACTGCACTGCGCGCATCTTCAATATCCATATCGGGATATTTGCCGATAATAACACGACGATCACGTCCATTTATACGTTTGCGAACAAAGAACGTTTTTACACCACGACTGGTTATATACATACGTAAACGTGGTTCCGATACATCCTGCACGACATCAAACCCGCGTGCCGGCAACGCCAAATTATCCAATATATACGGATTAAAAAAGAATTGGTGTGCCATGGCCTCTCCTTTTGTTTTTTATTTTTTACGTCCCCAGAATTTTGCACGTGCCGCCTTGCATAGGGCCACTGCATCATTGTATTCTTTTGTTACCTGTTGCAGATTGGACTCGTTTTGTTGCACTGATTCCGCATCAGAATCTTCACTTCCCAAATCATAAACCCGCGTGCAAACATAATGCAACCGTTCACGACTTTTCTGTTTGACCAATTCACTTGCCGCTTTATATTCTTTTAAATCACGATACTTTCGAAAAATCCAAAAATAATTCACCAGCAAATCATTTCGCACCTTAATCCACGCATCTAAATTCTGCTGCAATTTTTCATCTTTAACTTTCCACGCATAATGTTTGCATGTTGTATCAGTACAATTTTTCCCCTGTTTGACAATCTCACATATTTCTGTTTTTTCCGTTGAATGTGCACCACCATTCAAATTATCATGAACAACTTTTGATTTAAGCTTAACACATTGAAATTTTACATGGTGCAACAAATATGGCCACCGGGCACCATTTATCTGCTGTTGTGTATATTTTAATTTTTTAAATATTCCATAAGACATCGTTTTCACCTTAACATTTCGTATATTACGATTTTACTATCGCGCCCAGTACCGCTGTTTGTGCTTGCGTCAATGCAAGTTTCGCCTTTTCGTATGTGGCATCGGCTTCAACATATGCTTTATTCATTGGTGTCAACGGACATGTTTCACTGGTACAAAGACAACCTTTTTCAAATGAATTGCATTTCGGTTTTATGTTTGGATAACCTTCAAAACATCCTAAACTGAACGATTGCACTTCTTGAACAGCCTCTAATAATTTCACATATGCCCGCGCCTTAGATACTGTGGCGATATAGAAATCCAATTCCGCCCTATCCATCTTTTTTCCCTTTTATTATTATCTTGTTTAGGGTGATGATTTATCACCCCAACAAATTTATTTGCGTGTACGCGATTTACGTCCCAATATCCAATCCCATTTTGCATTAATCGCATCATCCAGTGCTTTTTTAGCCGCAAAACGTGCCTCATTAAGTGTGTGCATTGTGCAATCAGTACACTTACACACTGCGTCCACATCAAAACAATCGTTATAAACAATTGTTCCCGGATTTTCCACAGAACTTCTTGTGGGTTCATTTAATCTATACATACATGATTTACGGTGTTCAACTGGGTTTATAGAATATCCTTCCACCGTCCATGTAATGAAATTTTCTGCCCGGGCAAATGCCACACGCGCCTCATCAACATGACGGGAATAGCGTTTTAACAATTTTATTCTTGCCTTTAACCGCAACGGTTTTCTACTTTTTTCCACCCATTTACTCATTTTTTGTTCCTTTTGGTTATTATACTTTCAGTGCATTAATAAATGCCGACTGCGGTATTTCTACATTACCGAATGTCCGCATACGCTTTTTCCCCTCTTTCTGCTTCTCCAAAAGTTTTCTTTTACGTGTGATATCACCGCCATAGCATTTTGCGGTAACATCTTTACGATACGCGGCGATGGTTTCACGTGCGATAATTTTTCCACCGATTGCGGCCTGTAATGGTATTTTAAATTGATGCCGCGGAATCAGATCTTTCAATTTTTCAACAATCGTCCGGCCACGTTTTTCGGCACTGGACCGATGGCACATAAACGATAAAGGTTCGACGTTTTCTTCGTTTACCAAAATTGAAACCTTTACCAAATCAGACGGTTGATAACCCTGGACCACATAATCAAACGATGCGTATCCCGAAGAAATCGATTTCACCCGATCATAGAAATCAAAAACAATCTCGGCCAACGGCAATTGATACGTCAAAACCGCCCTATTTCCGACATACGATATATTTTCCTGGATACCGCGCCGTTCCGAACACAGCCCCATAATTCCACCCATAAATTTATCAGGCATCATAATGGTCGCCCGCACCCACGGTTCTTCAATAGATTCAATTTTTGTGATGTCTGGCATATCGGCGGGATTTTCCAAATCCATCACTTCGCCATTACGCAGGTGAATTTTATACAGCACACTTGGCACCGTGTTGATTAGGTTCAGATTAAACTCGCGTGCAAGGCGTTCACTGATAATTTCCATATGCAACAGACCCAAGAAACCACAGCGCAATCCAAATCCCAACGCCGAAGATTTTTCTGTTGTGAACACAAACGACGCATCATTCAATGCCAACTTTTCCGCACTTTCGCGCAGGGCCGGATAATCATCGGCCTCCATCGGAAAGAACGAAGAAAACACGACCGGCACCGATGGTTTAAATCCTGGCAACGGTTCCACAGTTGCACGTGCATCGGCGATTGTATCCCCGACCTTGCAATCATGAATTGTTTTCATACCTGTAATGATAAAACCAACCTCGCCAGTAGACAGTTCATCAACATTAACCATTTTTGGTGTAAAGTATCCAATCTTTTCCACCGTATATTCTGCGCCAGTTGCGACAAAATGAATCTTTTGACCGCGCCGCAATACACCGTCCACAATGCGCACCAAAACCACCACCCCCAGGTAAGAATCATACCACGAATCCACCAACAACGCGCGTGTCGGTGCATTTTCATCACCATGTGGTGCGGGCAATTTATGCACAATTTCTTCCAACAGTTCCGGCACACCCGCCCCCGTTTTTCCCGATACCGCAATTGCATCGGCGGCATCCAAACCAATCACATCAGAAATCTGTGCGCGGGTGGCATCGACATCACTGGACGGCAAATCAATCTTGTTCAGAACCGGCAACATTTCCAAATCATTATCCAACGCCAAATATGCATTTGCCAACGTCTGCGCCTGGACCCCTTGGGTTGCATCAACCAATACCAACGCACCTTCGCACGCGGCGAGCGACCGCGATACCTCGTACGAGAAATCGACATGCCCCGGCGTATCCATTAAATTCAGTTGATATGTCTGCCCATCTTTGGCGCGATAATTCAAACGCACCGTCTGCGCCTTTATCGTAATTCCACGTTCGCGTTCGATATCCATAGAATCCAATACTTGGGCCTTCATTTCGCGGGATTCCAAACCACCGGTATATTCAATCAACCTATCCGATAAAGTCGATTTACCATGATCAATATGTGCGACAATTGAAAAGTTTCTAATGTTACTCTGCTTCATTCCTTACCTTTAACTCTCTATGGCAATGATACACTACCCACTATCACTAACCACTAGTCACTATTACTAACCACTACCTGCGGCAATGATACACTCGTATATCCGCAATCGCAAGGGAAAAATTACTTTAAATTATTCAATAATTCGTCAATTTTTGCGGCACGTTCCAGCGTATCATCATACACAAATTTAATCTGTGGAACATACTTTTGGTCCAACCGTTGCCCCATCAAGAACCGAATCGTACGTGTTTCGATATCCAATCGACGTTGCGCTTCGTCGATATCATTTGTGCGGCAATAGAAAAATATTTTCACAAATTGCAAACCACCATGTGCAACCGACCCGACCAATGACACCCCCGACAACACCGGGTCATCAGAATACTCATCACGCAAGATTTCTGCGACAATCGTTTGCACTTTGGCGGCGATACGGTCATTACGATTTGATTCAGTTACTTTTTTTGGCATTTGACTAACTCATTTATTTCGTTGTAATGTAAAGGTATAAAATATTAAGATATAATCAAGAAAATTTTACATATCGGGGAATAAAAACTATGAAAATCTCGGAATATCTACTTTCGCGCGCGGAAAGCAAAGCCTATACATGGATAGTTTTCATAATGACGGTGTTTGAATCGATATTCCTGTTTATTCCACCCGAAGTCTTTATGACACCCCCGATTATTGCAAACAAGAAACGCGCAGTTCCGGTTTTTTTGGCGGCAACGTTTGGTTCGATTGTCGGTGGCGCAATCGCGTACGCGATTGGCATGTGGCTGTTTGATTCTGTGGGCATGTGGATAATTGAAAATTTCGCCAGCATGGAAAAATTCGAATTGGCACAAAGTCTGTTTATCAAACACGGCGTGTTTATAATCTTTTTGACGGCGGTGACACCGGTTCCGTACAAGTTAATGGCAATCTGCGCGGGATTTATGGGTTTTCCGGCATTACTGTTTTTGGGGCTGTCGGCGGTATTCCGCACGGGCCGATTTGCGATTGTGGCATATTTACTGTGGCGATTCCAAGAACGCGCAAACGCGATGGTGAAAAGGTTCTTTTGGCCGCTGACGATTGGCGCAATTCTAATCGCCGCCATCGGCATATTCTTGATGTTTTTAATGTAAGTGGTTAGTAAAACGGTTGCACCAGTACCCATTTTTTATTAGATACAAAAACCGCCGGTTCCCCGGCGGTTTAAAAGGGTCATACTAACCTAACATTACTGTTGGATCGGTTCCCAAGATACGGTACCATTTGCTAAAACCATTGCACATGGCGCTGCTGTTGTACATGTATTTGGCAATGTTGCTGGTATCAAACCAGTAACATAGTTATACACTGTTTGACCTGTTACCAAGCCCGTATCATTAGCCGCGATTGTACCATTGTCGGCAACATTGATCGCGTTGTTGTCCCCAGAAATCGTAACATGGGTACCAGCAGCATATGTTGTATCGGTTGCACTGATTTGATGTCCGCTTATTTGAACGTTCGTACCAGCGGTATACGGTGTAATATCACCATCAACTGCGATTGCATTATTAGCACCGCTAATTGTGATACCTGTACCTGCGGTATAAGTCGTATCAGTTGCATTGATCGGTATCTTTCCATCTTGACCCGCTGTACCAAATGTAACATTATCCCCAGCACTATATTGATCTATGGAACCTACTTGGGTACCAACGTATGCAGCAACCTGGGCACCTGTTACCAAATCATTTTCGTCAGCAGCAACACCTGTTGTAGAAACATCAGCTTCTGCCGCTGATCCCAAACCATTAATTGCAACCGTTTGCGCGGTATTGGTTGCAGAATCTGTTACTTGGAATGCCTTTGGTGTACTACCTGATGCAAATGTATATGTTGTATTGGTATCTACTGTGCCAGCAGGCAATTCAACGATACCGTTCACCGGTGTAATTGTTTCAGTTGCACCATGCGCTTTAATACCTTTAACAGGAACATTCGTAGTAATCACGTGATTTGCTACTGTCGTATCGCCAGCGCCGGTATATGCTGTTATATCACCCGTTGCGCTGATTGCCCCACCGGTAATGTCAATTCCAGTACCAGCAGTATACGTCGTATCGGTCGCGGTAATCGTATTTGTTGATGGATCAATCGTGATGTTATCACCAGCTGTCAACTTTTTCTGATACGTAGCTTCGGTAAATTTAACAGAAGTAACAGTTTTTTCTTCACCGGCAGCGTTTGCGGCAGACGCGAATACGGCCGCGGCAAAACCCACAAATACTAAACCTTTGATATTTAATTTCATTTTGTTTCCTTTTAGTTTGTTTGTTGTTTGTTAACATTGGTATCTCATGGGGTTTGCCAACGATATATCAATGTGTTTTTTCGTTTGTTTTGTTTTTCTTTTTAATTACCTTGTCTTTTCCTTTGTTTCCCTTTTGTTTCAATTAACCTTTTTTTTCGAATCTCTTATTCCACGACATAGAACCACTGTTGGTTACCGTCCGCGTCTACAGATAGCAGAGCATCATCGCCCGGCGCATTTTCTTTCCACCATTCCGCCCATGACAATACGCCCGTTATATCATTTGCGGCCTTGGCACGCGTCACAGAACCATCCGCGATATCATCTTCACTGACCAGGTCTTTGTATGCCAAATCACCCAATGGTTCGGCCGATAAATCAACATTACCCGAATTATTAACCAATAATAATTTACCCGCGTTTTCGGAACCTTGGGCCACATCAACCTTGCCCGATACGTCCGGAATATCAACATCGCCCGTTGTTACGTTACCGTCATTGCCAACAACCAAAACTTTACCTTTGTTTTCTACACCTTGGGCTTTATCAACCTTGGTATCTAAATCGTCACCAATGTTTGTGATAAACTGGTCAACCTCGGTCGTGGAATACACAACATTACCCGGCGTCACATGCCCCGTGGCATCAACAGTCAAAACCTGACCGGCATATTGAACACCCTGCTCTTTATCAACCTTTTTTGCCAAATCGGCCTGGATTTCTTCCTTTAAATTCGTTATAGAATTGTCAACGTAAGTGTTCATTTCGGTCAAATCGATACGATCGGCAACCGCACTCCATGTGACCAATGTTTTCCACGTATCTTCGGGCTCGCCGTCGCGTGCGACATAGCGCCATTTGATGCCTTCGTTATTGTCTGCGTCCAATTCGACCGGACGACCATCTTCGCCGCCACGACCCTCTAAATCCTGGGCCAATTTTTCAACGTTCAATATAACTTCGTTATTGTCCACGATGATATAATCGGAACCACGAATTATTTCTTGCTTTGTATTTTCCAAAACAGTGATGGTGCGTTCAATGGATTCAATTCTTTCAATAATGGTATTGTCAGTACTGCCACTGCCCTGGGAACTGATAGATTTTGGAACACCAACATATTTACCAATTGATAAACGCGGTGCCGATGCAGTACGTGCCGATGACGACAATGTCATTGACGAACCACCCGTTGCCGACGATTTGGTCGCACCAGATGTCGCCACCGTTGGACGAACATATGTGCCAGTGGTACGCAATGAACCCGAACGCGCCTCGGTCGTGCTGGACACCGCAGACGCCGCCGAAGGATATGTCCCCGCGCCACCAACATTACGAATCGATGCCGCCGCGAACGCCGCGCTGGACACCGCCATGACGCATACAATCGACAATAATGATGTTCTTATTCCCTCTCTCATCTCTCTCTTCCCTATCGTGTTATATTATACCACAATTTTTCCTATCCCAAAATTCTTTTTCGATTTTTTTTACTAAAATTCAAAACGCAGACCAACCGTGAACGCATTGTCCAAGATAAACCCGGTCTTGATGCTGATTTCTTCAAGGGTGCTGCCGTATGTGTCACGGAATTCTTGGGTCACGCCACGCGACCACTTTGGTCCCATGAACCCGGATAAACGATAACGGAAATCAAGCACTAAACGTTCAGACAAATAGTGTGAATACCCAAGCATCGCCGCCCCAACAAATGACGTACGTGTCTTGGTTCCAGAATTCGATACAAAGTAATTCCAACTAACTTCACCTTTGGTAAACGCGACACCAGCCCCAAGTCCTACATAGAATCCACCAAGGAAATCATAATATCCATTTAATGTAATATACTGGGAATCTAATTTAAACGTAAACCCATTATCCGAATCATCAAATTTACCCATATAGCCGATTTCTAAATCTGCACGTATCGCGGGGTTTACATACAACCCTGCAAATACATCGCCACCGAAAACCGGCTTCAAGAAATAATCATCATGGTCCGCATCAAAATCATCAACCGCAGATGCTGGCGAAGCCTTGTATTTATTTTTCCACGTTAATAAATCTACACCAAGACGGGCACCAACATAGGCACCTTCCATTTTGGCGGATGAAGATTTTCTGTTACGTGGAACAGGTGCTTCTTCGACTTCGTCACGATGATCATAATATTTGTCGTCATCGGCATATGACACGCGACGTTCATACATTGCCGCATCCCTTTCCATTGGGACCATACGATAATCTGGGCCAACTTCTTTGGTTTCGAACATGCTGTCATCATACATAGTATCGGGGTTGTGCGCCGTTACGTACACAATGCGATACTTTTTTGGTTTGCATCCACATTTTTTGCCGCCACTGGTACAACCGTCTGCAAATGCAACGCCCGTTGCAACCAATAATGCACTTATTCCAACCAATACTTTTTTCATGTTTTCTCCTGTTATTACTGACAATACATTATACCATATTTTTACCCCCCTTGCAAATTGCATTTCAAAATAATTGACCCGTTTTATTTTTTTTACTAGACTGGTTCACATGGAAGACAACACTATCATTTCTTTCGCCAATGTAGGCGCGCGTTACGACAATAATCCGGATATTTTAACCGATGTGTCTTTTAATATCGGTGCGGGTTCTTTTTATTTCTTGTCCGGGGCATCGGGTGCGGGTAAAACGACATTACTGCGCCTTATATACCAATTACACAAGCCTTGTCGTGGCACGATAAAACTCTTTGGCCAGGTGACGAACAATATGTCGCGCGATGAAATCACGGCGATTCGCCATCGCATGGCAATTGTGTTCCAAGAATATTCATTACTGTCGCATATTTCCGTTTTTGATAATGTTGCATTGCCATTGCGTGTGCGCGGTGTTGACGAGGCCAAGATTAAAAAATTGGTGACAAAAACTTTGGATTGGGTTGGTTTGGGAAAGTATGCAAACGCAAATCCAAAAACACTTAGTGGTGGGCAACAGCAACGCGTGTCGGTCGCACGTGCAATTATTTTGCAACCGGCAATAATGCTGGCCGATGAACCGACGGGAAACCTGGACGATGAAAATGCGTCACGTTTGATGGAACTGTTCATTCAAATGAACAAAATGCTGGGGACGACGATTATTATCGCAACGCACAATTCTAAATTAATGGAAACGTATAAGTTCCCGGTTATGCATGTGGAAAATCACAAACTGAATTTTGTCGGTTCACGTACCGCCGCGCCTAAAAAGGAAAAACCAAAGGCAGATGATGAATATTTTTCAGAACTGGTAAAGCAATTTAAAGATATCGGAAGTAAATAGGGATGAAAAGACCAATTATATTTTCTTTATTTCGTGAACAGTCTGTCTTTATGACGGCAGTGATGGCAATTATGACGTTCTTGGCCGTTATGGCATTGGGAATTTCTATTGCAATTGGTACCGGTGTTACGCGGTGGAATCGTCAATGGGATTTATACGCAACCATACAAGTAAACGGCAAAGAAAATGCCGATGCGGTCAAGAAAATATTAGACAATAATAACGATAAATTGGCAGATGTGCGCGAGGTTTCAAATGATGAAATGGCCAATTTAATGCGACCGTGGATTTCGGGTGGCAATAACGTGTTGGAAAAATACCTGCCAAAAATGTTTGAGGTTAAATTCAAAACCGAATCAGATATAAAATCGATTCGCGAATCGGTCGGCACACGCGGACGCTTTATCACGCATACTGATGCATTACGTCCGTCTATTTCTGCGGGATGGAAAATGATAACTATCTTGGCCGTTGTTTTGGGAATTATCATTGCAACCATTGGAATATGCATTTCGTTTATCGCACGAAATACCGCGGTGTTGCATAAACGCGAACTGGAAATACTCAATCAAATCGGGGCCAGCGATTCGTTCGTTGCACGCCAAATGCAAATAATCGTTGGAAAAATCTGTATGGTCGCATGCAGTATCGGTTTTATCGCCGCGGTGCCAATTGTTGGTGCAATTATTGGTGTTGCGCATTCTGCACGTGTTGGTTTGATGGCGGTAATCGGAATATCGGGTGGCGGTTGGATAGCACTGTGCATGGTACCAATTGCAATAATAATCTTTGCAATAATAGTAACGAAAAGAACTACGCTTAAAATATTAAAGCAAGAACAATGAAAATATTTCACCCGTCTTTTTTATTGTTGGGGCTGTTTGTAATCGGCGGCATCGCGTTTAAGTTAACGACACCTAATGATTGTGACTTTATTTTACCTAATGATAGCATATTCGTCCTGACGGGGGATTTTCGTCGTATTCCATTTGCGATGAAACAGATTGATAAATACCCAGATGCAGACCTGTATATAATTGGCGTTGGGGCAGAATCACAAAAAAATACAGATCGTGCAACCATAGAATCTGATTCAAAATCAACATATCAAAATGCGTTGGCGATTCGCAAAATCACCGAACGGTCGGGACTGGACAGAATTGTTGTTATCACAACCGAAGATCATATTCGGCGTGCCAAACACCTGATACAATCTGAATTACCAAAAACAACCATCGTTGCATGTCCGGTTAAACTTTCTGAAATGCCGCCTGCGCGTCGGTTGGAACGTTGGCTTATTGAATACGTAAAATATATCGCCACTATGGTTGGCATCAAAGAAAGCCCGAGTTTTTTATACAAGGCATAAAAGGAAAAATAAATGTTTCGTACAATATTGTTCAAAATAGTTTTAGCAATTTATTTTATCGCATGGTCACCATTGTTGCTGGTTGGATTGGTATCCAAAGAATTAACCAGTAAATTCATAATAACCGATGCCAAGGGCGTATTATTTTTGTTGCGTACAATCTGCGGTGTTAAATATAAAATCTTTTACCCGCCAACCGAAGAAAACGGTGTTCCAACAACACCAAATGATAATATCCGATCTGATGGCAAGGCAATTATTGCATCGAAACACATGTCCACGATGGAGGTTGCAATACTTGTCACCAATGTTCAAAATCCATTTTTTATTTTGAAACGTGAACTATTGTGGATTCCTGTGTACGGTTGGGCATTTTGGCGCATGGGTATGCAACCAGTTAACCGTGCACGAGGGGCAACAAACATGAAAAAATTGACACATGCGGTTGCAAATAAAATCATGAACGGTCAAACACTTATTATATTTCCCGAAGGTACTCGTGTAAAACCCGGTAACCCTGTTGCATTAAAACGTGGGTTGATGTTCTTGGCACAAACATTGAAATTACCTATTATACCTGTGGGAACCGATACCGGAAAGTATTGGCCAAAGCACGGTCGCATACGCCCTGGTGTTGCAACGGTGTATTTTGAACCAGTAATTGCATCTACATCATCGTTGGAAGATATCCGCGAAGCGATTAATCGTCACAGCGCGTAAATATTTATTTGGTATTACACCATTTATCGCGACGGCCACCGTTATATTTACGCCCCAGTTTTTCTTTAATCATAATGTTTCCAACATCACGACCACGCCCGTCTAATACATTGGCATCAATTCGTCCCAGGTATTTATCATCTTTGATATTGGTTAGTTCAACCGTGCTGCCCACCGGAATTAATTCCCCAAGGCGCCTATGCGCCTGTGCCGCACGCGTCCGTTCATATTCACATTCGCCGTTTATTTCTGGGGTATCAATATTACGTATGCGCACACGCACAGAAATTTCAATATCGCCGTCCAATTTCACAACACCCGAAAACGTGTCACCATCTATGATATGCCCAACACGCGCCGAAACCGCAACAGCATAATTTGCGATAAACAATCCACAAAAAACGACAAACAATTTCTTCATTATGGCAATCTTGGTGACCATGTTGGTTCAACACCATTGACGTTATCAGGCAATTCTATGTCGTACAAATTTTGCCCAGTAATATCAACACTGCGAATATGGCTCACACGTTCCATATCATCACTTGCGCGTTCTGTTTCATAATATACCAAACGACGCGAACCGGGTGCCCATGACGGGGCCTCCATAAACCAACCACCGGCAAGAATCTTTTCGTTTTTGCCATCTGGATCCATTATACCAACATAGAACGTATCATCCGCCATTTTGGTAAAGGCGATAAATTGTCCATCCGGTGACCATGCCGGTGTGGCATAGCGCCCTGCCCCGTATGTGATACGATTAATCTTTCCGGTATCTAAATCCAAAATATGAATCTGCTGGCTGCCACTGCGGTCAGAATTGAACGCGATTTTGCGACCATCGGGGGAATAAGACGGACTGGTATTAATAGAATCCCCTGTTGTCAATTGTGTGAACGCATTTGTTTCAATATTGTATTCATATATATGTGTAATACCATTTTTAACCAACGACAACGCAACACGATTTCCATCAGGTGAAAAGCGCGGTGCAAAATTCATACCACCAAATTTGCCCAAACGACGTTGTTCCCCAGTATCCAAATTCAACACCCATACCATCGGATCATCATTATAATAAGACAAGAATACGATAGATTGCATATTCGGCGAAAAATGCGGTGACATAACAAAGGTCTTTTCATCAGACAAATAACGTAAACCATGTCCATCTTGGTCCATAATCGCCATCCGTTTTACACGTTTATCCACCGGCCCTGTTTCGGCGATAAACACAATTTGCGTATCGAAATAACCAACCTCGCCCGTTAGACGCTCATAAATCGCATCAGACATAATATGTCCCAAACGACGTACAGATTTTTTCGATGCAACCAAACTCTGCGCTTCTATCTGTTCTTTGCCAGGAATGTCCCAAACAAAAAAATCCAATTGGTATTTCTTATCTGCGGTTTTGGTCAATTTACCCTGAACAAGAACCTGTGCTTTGACTGCGGTCCATAATTTAAAATCAGGCATAGCATCTAACTTAACATATTCTGGAAAGGCATTATGATTCACAATATGAAAAAGACCTGTACGTTTAAGATTTGCCTCTACGACACTGCGAATCGTCGCCGCATCCGATGCAGACGCACCCGATGCAACCTCTATCTTTTGAACAGCCACAGAAATAGGTTCTGTTGTACCGGCAATAATATCAACCTTTAATTCCGCACGTGCATTTAGTGTAAATAAACCAACGGCCATAAAAGCCACAATCAATATTCGTTTAAACATAATTATTCCTTTCCGTTAACCTTGTACGGTTTTCATTCTATATTATCGGTTATAAAAGTGCAAGCCCTGATAAAAAACAAAAGACATCAAACATAGATTTTTACATTTTCATATTTCGAAAACGACACAAAAATCATACCACACAAATTACAACACAATCGTAAATACCACAGTAAACACAACCGTCTAGACATTTGTATTGACAAATGTAAATACAATAGTATAGTACCCTGTACAGACGGTTGTATTGAGTAATGTATAGGAATCGAAAATGCCAAACGTTATGCAGCAACTTTTCGTTATGAACATAGAATCTCTGTTACGAGATTATGCCGCATATCGCGCATTTCATAAATCTGACACAGTTATCAACATGCGCATTCCACGTCCAATTTTGGAACGGTTAAAAGAATTGGCCGCCGCACAACATGTTCCATACCAATCATTAATATCATCTGTTTTATTTTCAATCGCCCACAACGACGACCCAACAAACCCACAACCATAAAAACAAGAGGCATAAATGTCCAGATTATCCCCAAAGGAAACATTTGATATATTAAATGCCTCTTACCACGTGATATATGAATACAAATTATTTACCAACCCAATTTATGAATATTGGGATTTGGATGGTCTATTATCAACCATGGACGATTCCATACCAAAACAATCTTTTAAAGGCCAAGACAAAATTGAACAAATTATACGCAAAAGCACACCAAGACAGATATACTCACGAAAACCGGAACGGTTAGATCAACTTGTTTTAAACACATTACCACCCGACAACGATATCGATGCGATACCACGGTACGCAGCATGGGCATTGTTCAAACACATCGGGGACCGTGCAATATTACAACAAGAATATTTTTTGACCCCAACCGAGACACTTGACACAATAGAACGGCACGCAAACATATCACTACGTATTCCACAACGCGATTTTGTAGCAAAACAAGAAGCATATTTCAGTGGCATACTTGGACATTTCAATCGCACCGTTAAATCAAAAGACGGTTTTAACAACCGAAACGGATTTAAATACCTGCGCCATGAAATAAATGACATTCTGTACGGCAGTCAGACTTCAACCAATGATATCCGCAACGACTATAATATTCCGCCAAAAATTCCATTGGCAGATTATATGAACAGCCAATTATTATACGCCTATGGCATGATGTTGAAACAGATAGTAAATGAATATACAGAATACCTATTGCAAACTTCTCATGACAATTATGGCGTATTACATGATATTACGATATCAAGTGCCATTAACACCCGTATAAATTTCAAAATGCGTTATGGTTTACCATCCGATAATTTTTCCGTATGTCCTATTTCAAAAATAAAACAATTACATAATCAACGCGAAATCGAATTCGCAAAAAAATGGATAAAGACGCACTAAAAAAATTACAGGATGCCAAACGACATCCTGTAATTATTTATTTTCAATTTTAGGTGTTTAAAACTCAAACGCTTTTTCAACACACCCCAGGTAATCTTTACCAGCGGTTGATGCCACGAACGATAATACCGCACCAACACCGAACAACAGGAAGAACCCTGTCAACAAACCGATACCTTTATCTTTGATTTTATCTTTGGTTGCTTCTTTTTCTGGGTCTTTAATCATACCCCATGCCCAATCCATCAAATAAAACGCCGCACCAACAAACGCGAGTGTACGCAACGTTTTAATAACCGGATTCAATTTTTCAATCAACGTGCAAACACCCGTATTATCACCGGCCGCGAATGCGTTCTGGACAAATATAGACAACGAAGCCGTCGCCACAAACATATATTTAGAAATCTTTTTCATAATATTTTCTCCTTTTCTTTATAATTTTATCATAAAAATACCCCCGTTTCAAATAAAAAACACCGCCAAAAAATGGCGGTGTTCTTTTAAGATTAGATATTATTTATCTGAAATTGTGTAGAAACGACGTGTTACAGGAACCATTTCAACACCACAACCCGATGAACATTTTGTGCAAGACGCAGATGTTTCACGTGCGGCCGGAACCAAAATCTTGCGATCATTACGTTCCATACGACCCGCATTATCACGCGCAAACAAATCTGCACAACGTGTGTTCTTGTATACAACACGGTTGCTGCCATCTATGCCGCGGATACCTTCGGAATAGTGACGTGCATATTCATCCATATAATACACACAATCTTCACCATCTTGGGTGTAACGAATATCGCCCTTGTAGTAATCATAATATGTGCAACCAGCCAATGCCGCAGCTGCCAAAACAGAAACCAAAACTTTTTTCATCATATAGTCCTTTATATGTTATCTCTATCCCGCCCCCGATTCGTTCTTCTATATTTTTGCACAAATATCTATCATGTCAACTATTTTATGCTTTTTATTTATAGGTATAAAATCGTACAGAATTTAATAAAATTATGGTATAATTACCCCCAAGGGGTCAAGAGAGAAGATTTATGAAATACGCAAAATACGGTCTTACAAATACAGGACCAATGTTTTTTGACGCAATGCGACACCATTATGCGATTGGTGCATTCAATTTTTATAACCTTGAAACATTTGCCGCAATTTTGGGTGCCGCCCGTCAAAGCCACAGCCCTGTTATCCTTGCCGTATCGGAATCTGCGCTGAAATACATCAGTGATGATATGTTAATGGCCATGATTGACGGTGCACATATTACCCCAGACGAAAATATCGCACTGCATTTGGATCATGGACATTCTTTCGAGGCATGCGCACATGCCATAGACCTTGGGTTTTCATCTGTTATGATTGATGCCAGCAATTTACCATTCGATGAAAACGTTCGTCTGTCCGCCCGCGTTGTTGAATATGCACACATACACGACGTGTCGGTCGAAGCTGAACTTGGCAGCCTGCGTGGCCACGAAGATGAAAACACTTTTTCAGACACCGAACTTTATACTAATCCATCGGACGTATTTGATTTTTTGTTAAAAACAGGGGTTGATTCATTGGCGGTTGCAATTGGAACCAGCCATGGCGCATACAAAATGAAATCGCCCACCCAAGAATTACGTTTTGACATATTGGACGAAATAACACGCATTGCACCGAACTTTCCATTGGTCCTACACGGGGCATCATCCATTCCGCCACATCTGATTCACACAATAAACGAAAACGGTGGCAACATACAAAACGCACTTGGCATTCCCATCCAACAATTACAACGCGCGGCCACAACCAACATATGTAAAATAAATGTGGACAGTGATTCACGCCTGGCCTTTACGGCGGCAATACGCCAAAGTATGGCGACCACACCCGATAACTTTAATCCACGCGAATACCTTGGGGCGGCGATGAAGGCAGTATACGAAAACACAATCGATGAAATAAAAAATATTATGGGTTCCGCAAACAGGAATTAAAAAACGGTGCAATCGCACCGTTTTTTACTAACCACTATCACTAAACACTCACACTATTTTGCACGTTCAACGTATTCCAATGTTTCAGTATTAACAACAATCTTTTCACCCTGTTCGATGAATACAGGAACCTGAACACGAACACCGTTATCCAAAATCGCTGGTTTACCACCACTGCCTGTTGCGGTTTGACCCTTTAACGCCGGTTCTGTTTCTTCAACAATCGCGGTGACCGTTTTTGGCAAAGTGACCGAAACCGGTTGACCTTCGACATAGTTGGTACGCACATTCATTTCTGGCGCCAAGAATTTAACCTGTTCGCCCAGTGAATCCAACGGCATTGTGAATTGTTCATAATCATTCAGGTTCATGAAATACGCATCTGTACCATCAGAATACAAATATTGACATTCCACATCTTCGACCATTAATTTTTCAACTTTGTCTTCGGCGCGCCAACGATCACCACTCTTGTTACCCGAATCGATATCACGCAGGTCGGCCTGAACAAATGCCCCACCCTTGCCCGGTTTTACCTTGGTAATAGAAGTAACTGTATAGCGGCGGCCGTTGTGTGAAATAACCCAACCCACACGCATATCATTTGCTGTAACTGATGCCATTTTTTATCCTTTTGATTATTTATAACACGCACAGGGTATAAAAAACTGTGACAAAACGCAAGTTTTTTCCGCACAAAAAAATGCACCATTCGGTGCATTTTCTCTAGAACCGATACATAAACCCGACCTTGACCATCGGATAGAATTTAATTTTATCTATCTCTTTCTGAGCCTCTTTCAGTTCTTTCTTTTTTGCGTTCTCTAATTCCGCCTCTAATTCTGAACTGGTCACAGGTTCCCATATTGAACCGTTTTTATGATACAAACCATCTGTTGGCACATCAAGTTTCAATTCTGCGGCCTTGCTGGTAAACACGACGCCCGCATCCAAAAATATTTTTAGCCCATAAAACAAACCTAAATCGAAACCGGTTCCCGCATAAGGCCCGGAATATTTCCAATTTACTTTTGCCTTGGCATGCATATCGCCAACATATTTATATTCTTCGTCACCCAATTCAAATTCAAATGCTTCACCCGATGTTTCTGTACTGGTTATCACGGCATCGGCCTTGATATTTCCCATATAATATCCACCGGTCAAACGCCACCCACCCAAGAACCACGTGTTTCCAAACGGGTAAATATCAATCATCGCCGCAACATGTTTTGCATTGATTGTAGGGTTGGAAATTTTTAATTCGTCACCTATTTCAATATCATCATCACCGACATATTTATTTACCAACGATTTAACCCGCGACCGTATTGGACGTGTTGATGCAAAATCAAAACGAAATCCCAAACGTTTCCACCAAAAAGAATCATAATTTTTATTTGCATATCCAATAAATCCGTTCAAGCCTGATGTCGCAGATACCCCCACACCAAATTGCAACCCCGTTGGAAATGAATTTGACGTTTCATCTGCAACCGCCGCAACGGCAAACAATGCACCGACCAAACATCCACTAACAGTTTTAAAAAGTTTTGTCATGGTTTTGCCCTTTCGTTAAAATTTATATGAATAAAATCATAATGAAAAATAAACTAAAGTAAGAAAAATATCAACACAAAAACAATTTTATGTTTTAAAAAGACTCATTTTATGATAATATTCTATATTATGAGAAAGACATTTGCATTTTTATCATCCATGATTTGCATATGCAGTATCATGGGCGCACACGCATCCGATTGCATTGGGGCGGGATGTGAAGACACCCCACGCAAGGCATATATATTCGAAGGATATTCTGTCAAATGCACTGAATGTGAAGACGAACCGGTTGTTCAAGAAATTGAAACCGACACAACAGCTGTTGCGACAGAATCCAATTTAATTCCAATGCGTAATGCGAAATTATTGACCATAAAGCCGGCACCGATTGACGATCGGCCACCGCTTTGGGATGGAACCAGTGGTGAATACCATCAAAATCTTTCACCAAAAACGGTTAGTTGGAAAGACGGCGTTCCGATTTGGGATGATTCTATATCAAATTACAAAAAGAAAGATTTCCGTGATTGGATGTTGAAACCGTTACCAGAAATATATCTGCGTGATTCTGGCGATACCGAATTGGTTGAACTGTATAACGATACCATGAATGATGCGGCCACAACACGTGCACGGATTGAAGAATTACTTAGCCCTGCACGCCCGTCCGATGATTTATGGACCGACAAACCATGCAGCCCTGCCTATACGGCCCAAGATATGACCGTTCCAATTAACGAGGCATTTGGCACGAACGATGGTTGTCCATTTGAAACCGAAACAGAATGTAATATATGGCGTCGCAAACCAATTATTCGCGAAACCGTTTCACCGCGCAGTCCAAAAATCCGCGACGACAAAATGTACGATTTTGTATCAGAGATAAGTTGCACTGGAAACATTGATGCAAATTCTGCGGCGGCGGCACCATTAATTGAACGGTATAAAATGTTAATGAATTCTTCACGCGCATGTTGCACCGAAGGCATGGTTTATTCTCTGCGCAAGGCGGGGGCGTCCGATGGTTTGGTGTACAAGTTTATGTCTGATGACGCGAATTTCTATAACATTGGTGGTCGTTGCTTAATGACCACAGACGGTGAATTGGATGCGCGTTATCCCGAAACCGCAACCGCATCTGTGATTGCAGACGTTCGCAATGGTTGCCTGTGCCGTGGTCGCGAATGGTTCCGTGCAATGTTGGCGCCATTTGTTGATGCATGGAATGCGTCACCAGAATTTGCAACATCACAATTTTTATGGACATATACGGATGGCCTGCAACGTCAGATAACCGTTTCGATAAATGATGACGTTCGAAATGTTTTGAATCAACTAGACGTCTGCCCATAATTGATAAGATTTAAATATAAAAACGGCGCATTTGCGCCGTTTTTACTAATCATTAACCACCAACAACTACATACGCATTGGCATTAAAATGAACAATGCATCGGTATCTTTGTTTGTAGATTTAATAATTGTCGGCGAAAGTGGGTCTTGCATTTCCATTTGGAATTTTTCACCTTCGACTTGGCCGGCAACATCCATCAAGAACTTTACATTAAACGTAACACTGAAAGATGCATCGCCATTATATTCGATGTCTAATTCTTGGGTCGCGGTTCCGGCATCTGGGCTGGACGCATTAACGACCAATTTATTCATCGAGAACGTCAATTGAACAGATTTAGTTTTATCGATACTGGCCACAGAAACCAAATCGACCGCGTTCAAGAATTGCTTTCTATCCATGATGGCAATCTTGTCATTACCCTTTGGAATAACAACGCGATAGTTTGGATATTGCGCATCAACCAATTTACTGGTCAACATTGCAGCACCAATTGTAAAACGCGCCTTGGTATCAGACAATTCAATATTAACGTCATCAACCGTTGCGTCTTCTAATAACTTTGACAATTCACCAATCACACGACGTGGCAAAATTACAGACGGCATTTCCGCCGAACCCGCCGGTGCATCCATCGCACACAATGCCATACGTTGTGCATCGGTTGCAACCGCCGTCAATTTATTTGAACCATCATCATTTGATATATGGAAATATATACCACCCAAATGATAACGAACATCATCCGTCGGGATTGCGAACTTTGTTTGGTTAATAAGGTGCGCCAAATCACCCGTTGTCATTTGGAATTTTGTGGTAAGATTGCTGCCCGCCATGGCCGGGAAATTTTCCGCCGGCAACGTTGGCAAATGAAATACGGCGCGACTGCTGGATACAACCAAAGAATCACCCGATTGTTTAAACAATATTTCGGCATCATCGGGCAATTTACGCACAATGTCATAAAGCATCTGAACCGGAACAGTTATTTTACCACCCAATGTAACATCAGCGGCAACGTGTTCGACCAATTCCAAATCCACATTTGTTGCAGACAGTATTAAATCATCCCCAACTTCTAACTTAACATTCATCAAAATCGGCAATGTCGCACGCTTTTCAACAATAGACTGCATATGCCCCAATGCCCGGATTAAAACCTGACGAAATACAGAAAATTCCATTTTATGCTCCTGTTTGTAAAATACCTGTTCCTACATTCTTAGGGTTAATTTTACCAAAAAATGCCGATTCGGTGCAAGAGCAAAAGAATAGATTTTATTTTTTGTCGGAAACGCCCGAAATTTCAGGATTTATCACCCCGTTGGCAAGTTCCACAGCCGGAATATCAAACCATTCTGGATCACCTTTGCGTGATGGCGCCCCCTTTTTCAGTGCTGTTTTACATGGATGATCATCGGCAAGCCAATTTTCTAATAAATCCCCGGCCAATAATCCGACCCCTGCACCCGCGACCAAGCCTATTCCACCTGTAAACGGCGCAAGCAATAATCCCAACCCTGTTGCAGACAATGCTTTACCTGCAACCGCGGCACCACTTATTTTAATATCTGGTTCTGCCAAATTACCACTTATCGTAATTGTATTAACAACATTTCCTGTAATTGAAAGTTTTAACCCACTTACTGGTATGGTCGTCAAAGACATATTCATCTTCTCGCGTCCTAAATCTAAACTGCCATCCAGCAGAACGTTTATCGCCTTTGTTTCAACCGCAACACCATTTCGTGTTTCAATTAATCCATCACGCAATTTCAAATTGGTCGCCATGCACTTAATTTCCATTTGGTCATGTTTTTTCTTGGAACTAAAAAGATCGTGAATATTATCACGCAAACTGGTCAAGAAATCCGTTCCATACATATATGCAACCAAATCAGAATGTGCATACCCCCCAGACGTAGAAAATACACGAACCGGGCCGTTTATTGTACGCATTACTTCGGACATATTTGAACCAGACGCACGAACATATATTTCGAAATCAATTGGCAATTCGGATATAAAATCATTTGTGTTTATCTGTTCAAGCAATTTGCCAATGACAATTTCATGGCCAAGCCCACCCATTTCCAGATTCATCCGACCACTTGATTCAATATCACCATTTATTGCCGCACTAATATTTCCTGTTGCGAAACCAACATTTGCATCCACGCGTAACACCGCGTTACGCGCGCTGGCCTTGACCTTCATTTTATCCAGTGACAAATTACGGTAAACTATCATTTGCCCGACATCGACACTGGCTGTGATATTTTTATCATACAAATATGTGCCATACAGTGGCATATCTTTGAACACATTTGGTTTATGTTTACCACTGTGTTGCGTGCCACCATATATTTCCGGGAACAGCTCCATTAAATTAATTTTCTTGGCCCCGATATTTGCGACAACATCTAACTTTGGTTTTGACCAATCTATGGTCCCCGATAAATTAATATCACTGCCGCGGACAGCGATGGAAGATTTATGAATGGTTAATTTACTGTGTCCCAAACCACCAGATATATTTACTTTTATTTCTGGCATTTTTGGGAAATCTATATTTAATAATTCACCAATTGGACGAACATCTGGAATATCGCCTTTGATAATAAAATCAATTGGAATCTTGCTTGTACCTTCAAGTGCGACATTTGCAATTAATGCATCACCATCTGATGAAAACGCGAATTTAACAGGATAAACTTTACGTTCAGTATTGTATTTATCAAACGAAATAATGAAAGGTATAACATTAGATTTTATTTTTATCCATCCCTTGTATTCACGGTTCTTATCGAAGTTACCGGCGCGCACATTTAACCGCGAAAGAGAATATTCTTGTCCATCGACATTTACCATCAAATCAACAACATCCAATCCACCAAGCCCAGGATCCATAAACGGATATTCTGGCTTTTCAACTTCGACCTCTACGGCAGAATCCGCCGTATTAGACGATTTTTCTTCTTGTTCATCATCGTTTGATTTAACGGTTTTTCCTTTATCTTTTGTATTCACAAAAACCTTGGCATTATGAACACGGACGTATTGAATTGTCGGACGATTTCTAAACAAAGAAAACAAATCTAAACGCACATCAATAGTGTCCGCCTCAAACAGATTTTTGTGCTTTGCGCCTTCTGCATTTGGTATGACAATTTGGTGAATTGTGACACGTGGTCGTAATGACAACTTCCATGCCATATCCCCATTTATCTCAACCGGCATACCAGTAGAACCGCGCAATACTTCAAGTACATTTCCACGTATACTGTTCATATCAATCTTGGACAATGCAACGACAACCGCCACAACAAAAACGGCGAAGAACAAAAATACTGCACGTGCAATTATCAAAAATCTTTTTTTTCGCGATGTACGTTTTCTCATGTTTCAATCCCATTTATGGCAGTTGTAATTCCAACAAATTCATTACTGGTTTCATAAAATCTGGTACAGGTGCCTTGAACGTAATCATTTTGCCCGTAGACGGATGTTGAATTGTAATCTTGTATGCAAATAAAAACAAATTATTTGTTGCAAATACAGATTTCAATCCTGAATCCATTTCTTTACCACGGCCATACAAATCATCACCAACAATCGGCGCATTTAAACAAAACGCACTATGCATACGCAATTGATGTGTGCGCCCTGTTTTCGGCATAAACAACACCCATGTCAGCATCCCCGACGCACGTGATAACACACGATATTCTGTAATCGCATGATGTGGTCGCGCCCCGGTGCCATTTTCACGCAACGGGCTATCAAACACGCGCCCCTTTAATAAATAATTATCTATGGTTCCATGTGTTTCGCTAACATCGCCATTTAACAAGGCAATATACTCTTTATGCGCGGTTTTATTTTGAAACGCACGTGACAAGAACTGCGCCGCATGTTGATTTTTTGCAACGACCAACAATCCACTTGTTTCCATATCTAAACGGTGAACCAATGATATTTTTGCATATGGGAATAATGCAGCCGCCATTTTATCAATAGATTTACGAATACCTGTACCACCCTGGACGGCAAGGCCCGCAGGCTTGTTAAACACGACAATATCATCGTCATTGTGTATTATGGTCTGACGCAATTTTTCCAAATCGGACAGCGAATATTTTTCCCCAGATTCATCTTTTTTTGGGGCAACCACATAACCACCAACAGTTGGTGGAATACGCACCGCGTCACCTTCGTGCAGAATTTCCATTCCTTTGCATCGTCCAGAATTAACACGTATCTGACCACCACGACAAAGCCGATAAAATTCACGTTGTGGCATAGACGGAAAATGGCGCAAGAACCAACGCAATAAACGTGTTCCGTCTTCGACCGGCGAAACAATCATCAAATCTGCCATGTATTATTCGCCATAGGTTATTTTCACAATATTCTTGCCATTACCAAGGTTACATGACCCCGTTGCCCCGCTTTGTTTCCCATCAGAATTCATGTATCCAACCGAATCGGACCACGCCTTGGTTGCAAAGTATTCACAATCCGTTTCTGACAACCCAGTAATAGAAACAGTAAATTGACGTGCATTTGACGGGTCAACCGCTAATTCATACGTACCCCCATATGTATTCTTGGGCGATATACCAATTGCGCCAAATATGGTCGCATTGTTTATACCCGAAAAGTCGTCATATTCGCCCAGTAATTGGCGTACACCCGTCACAATTTGCAAGACCTCTTCGTTTACCGTATTACGCTTTTGTGTACGCATCGCGGTTGAAATCATGCCTATCGCACCGACCGTTATAATTCCCATAATAGCCAGTACCCCAAGCATTTCTATCATAGAACGACCAGATTCATATTTCATTTTGTATTCCTTTATTTGCTATTTTAATACTTTTATTCTATCATAAACGGTATGAATATTCAATTCAACGATTTAATTGTAAATGCACCTGAATCACCCGGGGTTTACCGCATGTATGATGCGGATGGTGGACTGCTTTACGTTGGAAAAGCCAAAAATTTGGCCAACCGGTTAAAACAATACACTGATATTTCAAAACTGGAACCCCACAAACAGGTTATGCGGACACTGGTCGCGCGGGTTGAATGGGAAATAACACCTACGGAATCAGATGCATTGATATTGGAAGAAAAACTTATAAAAACCGCAAAGCCAAAATACAACATTATGTTAACAGATGGGAAAATGTACCCCATGTTGGCATTAACCAATCACCAGTTCCCACGTCTGTTAAAATTTCGTGGCAAGATATCACAACGACGTGACGTATACGGCCCGTATCCATCGGTCCAGTCATTAAATGAAACAATAAAAATGATACAAAAAGTATGTCGCCTGCGCACATGCAATGATACATTTATGAACAATCGCACGCGTCCGTGTTTATTGTATCAAATCGGGCGATGCAGTGCACCGTGTACGAAACATGTCCCTGATTATGATGACAATGTAAAACTTGCACGCAGAATTTTAACCGGCGACAGCGAACCTATTGTTGCAGAATTATCCGCACAGATGAAAAAATTATCTGATAATATGGATTACGAAAACGCCGGAATTATTCGTGATAAAATTGCCGCCTTAACAAAAACATCTGTACGCGGCATACGGCAAAATCCGGTGCATACATCAAAATCTTATGACAACACAAATTGGAATGATACCGTTGCCGAAATGGAAAAATGGTTGGGTCGAAAAATAAACTATGCGGGCGTGTTTGATAATTCGCATTTGTTTGGCACAAATCCCGTTGGCGCAATGATAACATTTGGACACAATGGTTTTATAAAAACTGGGTACCGTCATTTTAAATTACGTGATCGCGCCCGTGCCGGAAATGATATTGCCATGATGCAAGAATTCGTATCACGCGCCATAGAAAACAGTCCTGAAATTGATTTAATAATCGTTGATGGCGGACGCGCCCAATGGAATATTGCTCATGAAACCGCACCAAACATTGCCATTGTTGGTGTAACCAAAGGCGAAGTCCGCAATGGCGACGAACATTTTATTATGCCCGATGGTACCGAATATAGAACCATGCCAAAAGATTCAAAATTATTTTTACTGTTGCGCCATGTTCGTGACGAAGCGCACAGGTTCGTTATCACATACCATCGCACAACACGCGCAAAATCTATGACAGGATCATGCCTTGATGAAATCGAAGGCATCGGACCGACACGAAAAAAAATGTTATTAAATCATTTTGGATCTGTGCGGGCAATTATGGATGCAGACATTACCGCCCTACGTCGCGTTCCGGGTTTGGGCAAATCGGCGGCACAAAAAATATATAACCATTTTCATTAGTATTGTGTTATAATTGACCATATAAATAATAAAAGGAGAAAAACATGAAATTCTTTGTGAACTTTCTTTCATCGTTTCGTATTTTTGCGGCATTTGCAATTATCGGTACATTAATGACCGGCATGTACAAGACAACCGTTATACTGTTTTTACTTGCGGCATTAAGTGATTTCTTTGATGGGTATCTTGCACGCAAATATAATGTTTGCACAAAAATGGGAAATGTTCTGGACAGTATCGCAGACAAGTTTTTAATTGTGAATTCTTTTGTATTATTGTGCATTATGATGCCCGTTTGGTTTATTGTGATTCCGGTTATTATAATGATTGGTCGCGAATTGTATGTCAGTGGCCTGCGCGAATTTATGGGCACGCAAAAGATAACCGTAAAACATCCTGCATCACGTTTTGCCCCGGGCAAAATCAAGGCCACTATGCAAATGATTGCGATATTGGCTTTCCTATGCCTGTTTGCTATTGGTGCATCCGTCAATGCCGCATCCACTGGTAAAGCGTTAATCTATGCAATATATGCCTTGCCCAACATTGGTATATTTTCATTATGGTTTGCATTGGCAACCGGCATTTGGTCCGCGGTACAATACACGCGCGATTTTGCGAACGCATTAAAGAAAGCAAAATAATAATAAACGTATTTGAAAAGCCCGACGAAAACGTCGGGCTTTTTTCACACATGCTATATTCTTCTAGAACCAGCCTTTTTTGGCGCTTTTTGTTTCTGCGAATTCAGACAATATTTTTTTCTGCTTTTCGGTTAGTTTTGTTGGAATAGTTATTCCAATATCTATATACAAATCGCCAAATGATGAACCGCGCCCCGTTGGCATACCATGCCCACGTACGCGCAATTTTTCACCAACCTGGGTACCACTTGGAACCTTGACCGATAATTTTTTATCATCGATAGTTTCAATTTCTATTTCACCGCCCAGCGCCAGTGTCGTGAACGGTAAATCAACATGCATAATAAGGTTTGCACCATCACGTTCAAACTTTTCATCCCGGCGCACACGAACATCCAAATAGAAATCACCCGCCGGGCCACCGTTTGCACCGGCCTCGCCCTGACCACCAAGGCGCAGACGCGCACCATCTTCAATACCCGCCGGAATCTTGACATCTATGGTACGGTTTTTATGTATAACGCCACTGCCATCGCAATCTGGGCATTTTTTATCTATTTTATGCCCCAGACCATTACATTCCGGACACGGTGTCTGCATCGCAAAAAATCCGCGTTGAACATTTACATACCCCGTTCCATGACAACGTGAACACGCGGGTGCAGGCTTGCCATCCGCAGTGCCATACCCATTACATTTTTCGCATTTTACATTACTTGAAAATTTAACTGTATGTGTTTTGCCAAAATATGCATCACGCAGTGATATAACAACCTCGTCCAGTAAATCACGACCACGCTGTTGGGCACTTGCACCACGCGCGTCACCATCGAATCCACCAAACCCGAATCCACGCATGGCTTCGCGCAGTATATCTTCCATTCCGGCGCCACCGCCCATATCAAAATGGAACGCGCCATTTCCAAACGGATTTCCACCCATACCCGCCGATGCACCATTACCACCGGCAAATGCCGCATCACCATATCGGTCATACGCCGCACGCTTTTGCGGGTCTTTTAATATATCAAATGCGTTATTGACTTCTTTGAACTTTTCTTCGGCCGCTTTATCCCCCGGATTTTTATCAGGATGATATTGCATAACCAATTTATGATATGCCTTTTTAATATCGGCATCTGACGCATCACGCGCCACACCTAAAACTTCATAAGGATTTTTATTCATTTCTACGGTCCGTATTTATTTCATGCATAAATATATAATGCGGTTTCCAATAAAATCAAGCCCACAAAGAATCTTATTTCTGGTTGGAAATGCGACGTTGCACCGCCAATTGTCTAACCGCTTGTTTATAACCATTGGCACACTGTTGCCGCCTAAGATCATACTTGCATCCAGATACATCAAACCGAATGCCATTATCACAATCATCCCAGTACAGGTAGTCATACCCACTCTTTCTGACAAAACGTCGAATCTCTCGAGCATAATGCGCAGAATCATATTCCAACGCACCCTGAGGAATAATTTGACAATCGGAAAAGTTAACCGTATTCGCTGACCTTATGGCATCTGAATGTAAAGATTCTAAAACTTGCTGTGCACCAACTTTCCGCGCCCTCGCACGTGTACACGCCGGTTTAACTAACCAAAACCATACGCCGTAACACACAACCCCCAACACCAGCCCCCAAGCAACCATCCAATAAATCATTATTGATTTTACTGCTCTCTTGGTGGCAAGATCTTTTTCCAAAGAGTACTCATCATCGTCCTCATCACACATTTGACGCTCATAAGCCCGCTTAGCATTATATAGCCCTACCGGTGGTATTATAAAAACCATGTTTGCACTCTTTCTTAACTTTTTTTCTCAATAAATACCACAATACACAGAAAAGTCTATAAAAAATACATTTCCTGCGTATTTGCCACGTTTTAACTTGCACAAAATGAAATAATGTTCTAATAATAGGTTGTTATGGCAGAACAAAACTCGCACTCTTATGATGCATCAGATATCCAGGTCCTCGAAGGCCTGGAACCTGTTCGTCTGCGTCCAGGTATGTATATTGGTGGTACCGATGAAAAGGCATGGCATCATTTGCCGGTGGAAATTATGGACAATTCTATTGACGAAGCTGTGGCCGGTTTTGCCAAGAAAATCACCGTACGATTGATAGATTCCAAAACCATTGAAATTACCGATGATGGTCGCGGTATTCCGGTTGATGAACATCCAAAATATCCCGGCAAGTCCGCGTTAGAGGTTATATTAACAACCCTGCATTCGGGCGGAAAATTCAATAACAACGTTTACAAGACCAGTGGCGGTCTGCATGGCGTAGGCAGTGCGGTTGTTAATGCTCTCTCATCCAATATGGATGTAACCATTGCCCGCGATGGATACGAATGGCATCAGACATTTTCACGTGGCAAACCGACATCCAAAATGACACGTGGCGCCGCGTCCAAGGCGCATGGGACAAATATCCGTTTCACATTGGACGATGAAATATTCGGCGCATCCGCGGTATTTAAACCTATCAAGATTTATCGTATGGCGCGCGCCAAGGCGTTTCTGTCACGCGGTGTAAAAATAGATTGGCATTGTGCCCCGGAATTACTGACCGCGGACATGGAAATTCCAACCGACACAACATTTTATTATCCAAATGGGGTCGCAGATTTCTTGGAAGAAAAAACCAATGACAAACCACGTATTTTACCCCGTTTATTTTCTGGTGCGGTTGATTTCCCAGATGACTGTGGTCGCGTAGAATGGGCGTTAACATTTTTAACCGATGAAAACGGTGCCGCATCTGATGACGGATTCTTTTCATCATACTGTAACACCATTGCAACAATTGATGGCGGCACACACGAAACCGGATTTAAATCGGCGATTACTCGTGGGATCAAGGCCTATGGTGAAAAAGTAAATAACAAGGCGGCCGCAAATATCATCGGCGAAGATGTGTTTGATTCCGTTGCGGCAATCGTATCTGTATTCTATAAAACCCCACAATTTTTGGGTCAAACCAAAGAAAAACTTTCCAACCCAGAAATCGCAAAATACACCGAAAATGCGTTGCGCGACCCATGGGAAATGTTTTTGGCATCTGATCCGAAAACAGCAAACGCATTGTTGGAATTTGTAATCAACCTGGCCAATGCGCGTATCCGCGTGAAACAGGTCAAAGAGGTTGCACGTAAAACCCCAACAAAACGCATTCGTATGCCGGCAAAATTGGCCGATTGTTCAAAGCACGGTGTTGCGGGCACAGAATTATTCATCGTCGAAGGGGAATCTGCGGGTGGTACCGCAAAACAGGCGCGCGACCGTGCGACCCAGGCGATTATGCCACTGCGCGGCAAGGTATTAAACGTTGTATCCAATTCTGATGAAAGATTTGGTAACAATCGTGAATTAAACGATTTGATTGATATCATCGGTGCTGGAACCGCCAAAGATTGGGACGAATCCAAACTGCGTTACGAAAAAATTATCATCATGACCGATGCCGATGTCGACGGCAGTCATATTGCATCATTACTGATGGCGTTTTTCTATCAATTTATGCCACAATTAATTTATGGGGGGCATTTGTACCTGTCTTGTCCACCACTTTATAAATTAACATCTGGAACCGAATCGGTTTATGTGGACAGTGACGAAGAATTAGAATCCCTGACCAATGGCAAGTACAAGAATAAAAAGGTCGAGATATCACGATTCAAAGGGCTGGGTGAAATGATGCCAAATCAATTAAAAGAAACGACTATGTCGCCCAAAACACGCCGTTTAATACGTGTTGATTTGCCACCACGTACCGATGAAGGTGCCGAAGACACCGAAAAAACACGCACTATCGTTTCAGAATTAATGGGTAAAAAACCAGAATTCCGTTTCCGCTTTATCACAGAACACGCCCAATTTGTAAAAGATTTATTTGTATAACCGGTTGACATTTCTAATATTTGATTTAATATACCCTCCGCTTGTGAACAAAACGGAGGTGTGAAATGACAGAACTTGCATCGTTTAAAAATGTTTATGTTATTAATATGAACGAAATGACAAACAGACCTTTTGATTGCCTGATAGACGGCAAAGTTCTATTGCCAATTGAAACAAAAAATGGTGCCACATTTAAGTTGGAAGAAGGACAAATGCCGGTTCTGTTTTCTGAACATTTTGCGCGCAAAATGGTTAAGCAATTCTCAGATTTATCTAAAATTCTTAACGATCCAGATGCACGCACAATTATTGAATACCTGGATAACAATGGTAAACAAATTATGACACTTTATCCAACAAATGATGTTGATTTACATACTCGTAATTGGGGTAAATTTGATCCCAATATTTTACCAGATGTTCAGAAAATTGTAGATGCAAGAAAAGAACTTATCGGCAAGGCCGCCAATCACAAAGAAAAACAATCCTGATATTTATTTCAGGATTTTTTTTATGAATTATTTATATTCCTCTATCAATTGTGCAATCTGTGCAGACATAACCAAATCAGATTGTTGCAATTTTTCAATTCTATCTATTCCGTACATAACCGTTGCATGATCACGACCACCAACATATGAACCAATTTCACACAAAGACATACCCGTGACATTTTTCAATACAACCATCATCATCTGGCGTGCCAAAACCAATGAACGTGCACGCCCATTTCCACAAACCGCATCATACGACACGCCAAGTTTTTCACACATAGAACGTACCATCGCAATTGGAGATTTTGATTTCTTTAACGTATCCGCCAATAATTTTTCTATAACTGTTTCCGTTACACACCCATCCATTAATTCACTGTACGCACGAATCTTGTTCACTATGCCAGATATCACATGCCCATCTGATATAACACGACCCGCAATCATATCCGCAATTTTTTCATTAACACCGGCCGTTACAAACAATGCACGACGTACACTGCGCGATGGCGCGACAATATCAACCACCAACCCAGATGCCAACAAGGATTGCAATCTATGATCAAACCCGGATAAATTACTTGGGGCCGCGTTTGCCGATAATACGATATTTTTACCTGCATCACGTAAATCCATAATCAATTGAACAAATTCATCACATGTCGCACGTTTGCCGGCCAAAACCTGGACATCATCCATAATGAACGTATCACAATTACGGCAATAATCTTTGAAAGCAAATATCGTTCTATCATGCAACGCACGTGCAAATTCAGAAATAAATTGCGCCCCAGACATCATAACAACGCGACCATCATAAGAATTATTTATACAATTCAATAACAGTGTTTTGCCACAACCCGCTGGCCCATAAATGAACAGCGGTGAAAATTTCGCGGTTCCCGCCGCCATCTTTTTACATGCAGATAAAACAAACGCATTTTCTTCGGATGCAATAAATGAATCAAAATCACCGGTGCCTTTGGTTTCGGCAACCGGTGCAGAATATGTTTGCGCATTATTATCATTTGCTGTCTTGCGAACAACCGATGCACATGACACAACACGTACACTTACCGCCAACCCATATTCAGACGCAACCGTATCCAAAATATTGGAATATGTCGCATTGATAAAATCCGCAGTAAATTGATTTGGTGTATTTATTATTAAAAGATTATCAGAAATATTAAACGCAAGTGGTGCAATCCACACAGAAAAACCGGCCGCATCTATCTTCATGGATAACTCACTCTTGATGGTATCCACTGAAACAACCTGTTTTGTCATAAATGTCGCCTGCATGCCGTTTCCCTTTCCTTCCTTACAAAAGAGTTTCCTGCCGGTACAAATGTGCAAAAACCACCTGCATAAAAATACCAAAACTTACCGAACAAATATATTTTCGACAAATTCTAGTATTTACTTATGTACCCTACTCTCAACTCTCTCCGCTTGTATTTAACTGAACTAACCTTTCCTTCCAATCAGACCTTTCAAACCCACCTGATTACGTCAAACAATTTATAAAATTGATTTTCATTTGCAACAAAATGTTAATGATTTTTTTCAAATTTATTTTTTGACACCGATTCGGATTTTCCCCAGTTTTCCGCCATCTGTATATACATTGTATATACATATTTTTCATTATACACGAACATACCCAGAATCTGTTTTCCTAATCAAACCTTGCAATTCTAATATGACCAACTCTCTTTTAATTTCCATAATATTTTTTCCGACAACATCTGCCAATACAGATTCTGACACAGGAACTGTTCCTATCTTGTCCAAAATTGCATTTTCAGATTGTGACTTTTTTACCTCACCACGCACAATTTTATCATCATCAAAGAAATCTTTGATACCTTGGCATAAAATTGCCGCCCCAGACCGAATCAGTGAATTTGGTCCTGCGCCCCGAGAATCCGCCGGATGCGAAGGTATCGCATATATCTGACGTCCATATGAAAGTGCGAAATTGGCGGTTTTCATACTGCCTGATTTAGTATCAGCTTCGGACAAGACCAATTGTTTACCAATTCCTGCAATAATACGATTACGTTGCACAAAATTTGTGCCTTTTGGGACAAATCCAATCGGCATATCGCTTACAATAATCCCACGCTCCAATATTTCATAATACAACGATTCGTTTTCAGGTGGCCATATATAATCCACACCCCCGGCCAGTACCGCAATTGTATTTGCACATCCACGTGCCCGCAATGCCCCTGTGTGTGCGGCATAATCTGTACCAATCGCCATACCCGATACAACTGCGATATTATGTTCGGCAAATGCGTTTGCGATATCGGCCACAAATTCCATTCCGCCCGCCGTTGCATGACGCGTTCCAACAATGGCGACCGATTCGCGCCGCAATGTTTCAATATTTCCACGCGCAGTTAAAATCGGCGGATGATTTTTTATTTCACGTAAGTGTGCGGGATAGCATTCATCTTCATCGCATATAAAGTGTATATTCATTTGTGCCGCAGCATCTATTTCGCGCATTACCGCATCACGTAAATTGCTATCAGGGTTCAGTGAATCCACAATCGCGCGCACATTGCCAAATTTTTGCAACAAATTATTATACGCCACTGGGCCAATTCCTGGCGAACGCAAGACTAATAAATGCTCAAACAAATCTTTCATGATTTCTACTATATTATTATATTTGAAAAAATCGCAAGAAAAAACACCCAAACGGGTGCTTTTTCAAAAACATCGCCTTATGCCAAACGATTACAAGCTTAACAACACATCATAGTCAAACTTGTTGCATTCTTCTGGCACTTCGCCACCTTTCGGCAACTTGTCACATTCGGCTTTCAATTTACGCAATTCGGTCATAAACGATTGGAAACGAGAATCGCCGTTCTTTTTCATAACCAATAACTGGGAACGTAACAATTCTGTATCAGACAGGTTCTTGTTCTTTTGACCTTCGACCTTGCCGCCAATAAGTCTATTACCAAACAATTCCATAGATCCTACACCAACCGCAGCACCACCAACCGCGCCACCAACCGTTGCCCATGTACGACCACTCTTTTTGGCATCCAAAATACGTTGTTGCAACATATTTTCATCTAACCAAGAACCACATTCAATTGTTTCGCCCCATTGGAAATAACGGCTTTTTAAATCGGCAACATCTATACGAGAATCAGCAGACTTAATATCAACCTTGACAAAGCAAACATTATTTTCTGGATTTTCTGTATCTTCTTGCATTGTTGCATAACTGCCGGTGTTACTGAACCGCGAAGCCCAAACAAACGTATTACCAACACCAACATTGTTATTCAAACACGCGGCACGTTCCGCATCACGATTATTTTTATGTTCATCTTCGGCCTTTGGCATCGGTGGAACGACCGCATCATCCTTTATACTTGGTGAACGATCTACGCTTATCGACACATCTGGCGTAGTTAATTGGTTCTTGGACATGATGCCCGCAGACCTATCCTGCGCAGGGCCAAAATTATTATTGGCAACCCCAAGCGCTGCCACACGTGGATCACGCCCACCCGCGGCGCCCGCAACCATTGGTAAAACGGCAAAACACAGAACTAAAAGATGTTTAATCATTAAAATCTCCCTCATGTTACATCAGTGATATTATACCATAAAAATGACCTTAAATAAAGCATAAACCATAAAAAGTTTTTACTTTTTCCATTTCCATACAAGTTTCGATTCGGTCCCCCCAACAAGACGTCCTATATTTTCTGTATGACGAACCAAACAAAGTAAACAACTGGCTAAAATTGCTGCACCGACGCCGCCCCCCAAGGCAAAGCCTAATACAGATGCAACCAAGAAAACAACTATGCCACCAAGTGATGAATATCCAAAAGAAAACACCACAACCAACCACGAAATACCACATGCAACAAACAATAACGGATTAATGGCAAGTAATATTCCAAACAAACACGACACACCCTTGCCACCGCGGAACCCCAACCACACAGGGAAACAATGTCCCAACACCGCAGCGAATCCGCACCAGGCCGCCAAAACATCACCGCCCAATAACTTACCAATTAATACTGCGACTATCGCCTTGACCATGTCGGAAAGCCAAACCAGTCCCCCCATACGCAACCCGCCAGCCCGCATTGCATTTGCGGCACCAATGTTGCCACTGCCAACCTTGCGCAAATCACCACGTCCAAACATACGCGCCAGCAACACACCAAACGGTATGCTGCCCAACAAATATCCAATAATTATTCCAAATATATATATCATTGTTCTTTTTCCTTGATTTTGTGTTTGTTTTCTATAAAATAACAGAAAACTAAAACAAATAAAAGGAAAATAAAGTGGCAAACCACAAATCATCTAAAAAAAGAATTTTGGTCACGGCAAAGAAAAATGCGGTTAACACCGCACGTCGCAGTGCCGTAAAAACAGAAAACAAAAAAGCGCTTAAGGCTATTGCATCTGGGGATAAAGAAGCCGCAGTAAAAGCGGTACGCAGCGCAGAAAGCAAAATGATGAAGGCCGCCGGCAAAACAATGCCAAAGAAACGTGCCTCTCGTAAAGTTTCTCGTTTGACCAAGGCCGCGGCAAAATTGGCCTAAGTGTAATAACACAAATTTGGCGTGCATTGTTATGCACGCCTTTTGTTGTATAAAAAATTATTTCATACTATTTCTGTTCAACTTTTTCAAATCTGGGCTTCCCGCCCACTGTTTCTTGCCACATTTTCAAAGGTCGGCACCATACCTGGCCATACGGAAAATCTGCCGATTCATATAATGCACGATACACGACGATATCTTCCATGGTTTCTGTATGCTTACCAATCGCCATTACCTGATAACATTGATGATTTTTATAATGTCTGTAAATACCGCCAATTTCCGGCATATGAATCCCCTTTAATATATTACATAAAAAAAAAGACCACCACAGTGGTCTTTTTTATTTTAATTCAGTGGCGCGCCCCAGTGTTGCTGGATACTGCGTTCTGCATCCATCGGGCTTACCAGAACCTGCGGTGTCAAGATAACCACCAATACATCACGTTGTGCCGCGGTTTCGCGTGACCCCGACAGCAACATAAAGTCCGGATCACCCAAACCATAACGCTTGTCATTATTTGTCTGTTTTTCAAAGCCAGACACAACCAACATTTGACCAGATTCCATGATTACCTCTTGCATAAAGCTACGTTCTTCAACCTCTGGTAATTGCAATGTGACCTCGCCAATTGTTTGGGTTGACATCTTTAACAATTCACGAACAGACATTCTAAACAACAGCAATATTTTACCATTTTCCAAAATATTCGGTAACAACTGCATTGAAAAACCTGTTTCCAAATTATCCTGGTCAACGGTACTGGATTCAACGGTTGTAAAGTTACGCGATTCAAACCGTTTGATGTAACCTGTACTCTTGGTATTGTTCACAGGTGCGACACGATTGTTACGCGTTGTAACACCAACATTTGTCACCAACGACACCTTGCCCTGCTTTGCCAATGCCTCGATAAGTGCCGTACTGCCCGCAACACCGGACAAAGAACCATTATTTATTTGGTCTTGGGTATATGCACCGCTAACACTGGAACCATTTTCCATATGTGTCATCCCAGTTAATGCCGAAACAGAATTAGACAGAACAGCGATGTTCATAGAACTGGCCTCGGTCGTGGCCAAATTATTCTTTGGATTTGCCACAATATTTAACCCAGACGCAGAATTAATTGCCGCCGCCAAATTCAACCCAAATGCCGAATCGTTTGTAATGGACACTTGCAACACTTTGACATCAATTGTTACAAGTTGCGACAGACGTTTATTTTGACGCGCGATATAATCACCAACACGCGCCAACACGGATGGCGGTGCCGTTACAGTAATTGTTCCCAAACTGCGCGAAACATTAAAGCTTGCATTTTCTGCCTTGCCAATAATAGATGTAATTGTGCTTTCTACTTCGTCCCATTCTTTCAATGTTGTTTCAAGGAAAACCTGGTTACCATCATCTGTTTGCACCGAAGATTGATATGAAACATCGGTACCCAATGCATATAAAGTAAATGTTTGAGTTTCTGTTTCATAAAATACGATTGCCGTCTTATCATAATACCAAAGCAAATCTAAGTCCGTTGCAACCTGGGAAAGCAAACCAGACAATTTACCAGTATATGCAACATTCATCGTTTTCTTCAATTTTTCAGATGCAACTTGGCTGTCTATTTTGACCGGGATATGTGTTATAGAATTAATATTGTTTGCCAAGACTTGTAACGTAACAGGTTCGTTTAACAAAATGGTAACCCCCGTATCCGTTTCATACATGGCCGGCAAATCATTTTTATGTTCAACCAACATAGATTTATCCCCAAGCCATACACCTTCGGACATTGAAACGGTGTCACTGCTGGTAACCTTGGCACGCGGGGTTTTTGCCATTTCAAACGCATCATGGACGTTCACATAATCTTGATCGACCGAAGCGGCCACCTTGGCCGAATCAGTATGAGCACAGCCGCCCAAGATTACTACTGACACTATTGCGGCAAAAATCTTGAAACATTTTGTCATATATTTTTCTCCTACTATCTATCAAAACTATTCTTCGGTCGTGGACACAACCAAAACGCGATTGCCTTTGTAGAACTTGGCATACGGTACCGGAATTGCGCGTCCGAAATTACGCACAACCGCAGACGCCACATCAACAAAGCGGCCCTTGAACACAGCACTCGCCTGAATTGGATATTCACGCGATGTCGCCCAAACCAAATCCCAACCTTCTTTATCACACCAAGACTGCAAAACCTGGCGCAACGTTTGACCACTGGCGACCACCCAAGAACGAACCTGGTCTTGGATAGCATTTGCAGGTTCCGCATCCGCCGACAAATCAACAGCAACTTCGGTATCACCGGCGACAACCAATGCGCCGCCATTACCATTGGCAACAATCGTTCTGCCATAATTCCCCAATGAACGTCCTGGCACAGTTATATCATTTGACACCAACAATGTATCCTGGGCACCCTGGCTGTTAACATTAACAACACCATTTTTATCTACACTTATAACACCCGCCGCAGTAACCATTTCACCATTTTGTGTCTTTTCAACCATACCACTGCGCGCCAAATAGGCATCATACCCATCGGCATATTTCGCACATGTTCCACGCCCACTGCGCGAAACCGCCAAAACAGCCCCGCCATCATCTTCCAGCACTTCACGCTGTAACAAAGGCATTTCGGCACCACGTTCACAATTAAAATCGAAACCCATTGGGACCTGGTTTCCATGTAACATATTTGCGCCCCCAGACCAACCGGAACCGTCACGCGCGCCCAAATTGAAATTGTTTTCAACGACCAAATCAGAACCTATTTTGGAAACTATCTTGATATTATCATTGGCCTTTTTGGAACATACACCACTGTCGCAAGAAACAGTAACATCCGCATCAGACCCCGCGAGTGGCCACGCCGGAACATCAACCGGTGCAGGTTGAACATATTGAACCTGTTGTGCGTCTTCCTGGTAATAATCCTGTTGATAATCATTTTGCCTTTCTTCGACGAAAGTATTTTCATCCTCGTCAACATCTTCGTCATAGAAAACCTCTGACGTGACAACCTGGGGCAACGGCGCCGCAAAGCAATAACCCGCGGCAGTTGCAAGCATTGCAGCAATTAAAATCTTGCGAAACATTGTTCTTCCTTTCCTGATAATTTCTCTACTTATATTGGTTATTATAACAATTTGACCGAATCTGTGCAAGACCTAAAAATGCATTTTGCGATTGTTTTTATAAATTATTTCAACTTTATGGTACGAATCGAAAAAAGTATGTTATACTTTAACAGAACAACAAAAGGAAAAAGAGACATGTCTGATACAATTTTACTGATTTTACTGGGAATATTGGTCGTGTTAGGAATTGCTATACTGACGGTTGGCATTTTGGCACACGGCAAAATAAAAATTATGGATAAAAATATTTCATACCAATATAACCTTATTGTGAAAATACAAAGCGTATTAAAGAGCAAATCCGCAACTAATGCCGTTGCAGAACACGCTGAAATGATATACCAAGATTTATTGCAAAATCTTATTCCTATTTTGGCGGCACTTGATATCATGCCCCGAAATACATCTGAACACCCACTGTGGCGAACATTGGGAGGATTGCTGGATGAATATGCAAAAAATCCATTTGTGATGGAACAGTTACGTCGTGCCATAAAATTAGATGCCGGTGTAAAGCGCAATGTTTCAAATTATATGAGCCGAGCGGAAAATTTATTAAATCACCTTAACACCGCCGAACCAGATGGCATTTTGGCAACAACATTTATAAATGGTCTGCTGGGGCAATCACTTACTTTCTTTACCCAGGCATATCAACTTGCCACGACCAGTGATGATACAGACAATAAATGACGGGACCAACCGAAGATCTTATCCGTGAAATATCCGCACGACGGGACGAACCAAAATGGCTAACAGATTGGCGCATTGCTGCGTTGAATGCGTGGCAGAAAATGTCTGAACCACATTGGGGCGAAATAGATTATGCGCCAATAGATTATTCGGCGCTGAACTATTACAACACGCAACCCCAAATTGATAACAGCGATTTAAAAGACACATACGATAAAATGGGGTTACCAGAAAATGAACAACGTGCATTACTTGGTATGGCAACCGATACCGTCATCGACAGCGAATCCGTACATACGTCCTATACGGCGGAACTGGCGGCACGCGGAATTATATTTATGCCATTTTCGGCGGCGGTTAAACAATATCCTGATTTGGTGAAAAAATATTTGGGAACCGTTGTTCCCCCAACCGACAACTTTTTTGCCGCGCTAAATTCGACCGTATTTTCGGACGGTACATTTGTTTATATTCCGCCACACACCGAATGTCCAATTGATTTGGCAAGTTATTTTCGGATAGAGGCAGCAAAAATCGGTCAATTTGAACGCACACTCATTATTGCAGACACAGGCTCAAAACTTAGTTATATGGAGGGCTGCAGTGCCCCACGTCGCCCCAATCACCAACTGCACAGCGGTGTCGTTGAAATTATTGTAAATAGGGACGCGCATGTTAAATATGCGACGGTTCAAAATTGGCACCCGGGTGATGCGGAAACCGGTAAATATAACAACAGTGGCATTTTAAATTTCGTCACGAAACGTGGTAAGTGTTATGAAAATGCGCGACTGGATTGGACCCAGTTCGAGGTTGGTTCTGCAATGACATGGAAATATCCATCAACAATTCTTTATGGCGATGGTTCGGCCAGTGATTTTTATTCGCTGTCCATTACACGGCGCGGCCAACAATCAGACACCGGGACAAAAATGTTGCACATTGGCAACAATACAACATCAAACATAGTCTCATACGGTGTGGCACTTGATTGGTCACGGCAAACATTTCGCAGTTTGGTTCACTTCCTTGGGACGGGTGGCAAAAACGCATCAAAATGCGACACACGAATTATTGGTGATATGGCAATAACAAATGCCCTGCCCGATATTAAATATGAAAATACCGATAATGTCCAAACGCACGAGGCAAAAACTGGTGCCATAGATGCCACACAAATTATGTACTTGAACATGGCGGGCATAGATACAGATACCGCGACCGCATTAATCATTGGGTCGATGGCAACACCGATATTATCACGGTTGCCAATGGAATTTTTAGTTGAATCGAAACAACTTATACAGATGGCACTTGCAACAGATGGGGGTAAAAAATGATTCTAGAGATAAAAAATCTAAACGTATCATTTGGCGACAAAAAACTGCTGACCGACATAAATATGATTGTGGAAAATGGTGCGCGCCATTTGTTATCTGGACACAATGGGTCGGGGAAATCCACATTGGTTGGCGCAATCGCTGGGAACCCGGAATACACAATTAATTCTGGGCAAATAATTTTTGACGGGCATGATATTACACAAGAAAACGCAACGACACGCGCACTTTTGGGAATATTTTTGGGCGCACAAAATGTGCCAGAAATCCCGGGACTTACCATCATCAGTTTTTTGAAACATTCTTTGGCGGCACATCGGCATTTTGAAAACGGAACCGATTTACCAATGGGCGAATTCTTGGAAAAGGTTGAAAACGCACGCGATAAATTAAATATACCACGCGAATGGTTAAACAGATGTGTGAACGTTGGCTTTTCTGGCGGCGAAAGAAAACGGTTAATGTTATTGCGCCTGGTGCTGACACAACCAAAACTTGCAATATTGGATGAACCTGATTCCGGCGCCGACGAAACGGTTCGCACACAAATTGCCGACATAATGCACTCTATGCCGAATACAACGTTTCTATTCATCAGTCATCAACCAGATTTCACATCTGCGGTTTCACCATCGCATATAACCACTTTGTCAAACGGCAAAGTTATGATAGAATAATACATATATAATATGTAAAAAGGAAAGGTGTCGCTCATGAACGGTGTTCTTTTGTTTGCCGGTGCAATTTTCATACTTTGGCTGGGCAGTTCGATTTTTATACCCCTGCTTGTTGCAACGTTTTTTTGGTATTTAATAAATGCAACCGCAACATATTACGGTAAATTATTTTCGCCGACAAAGCATCCGTTGTTGGTTAAAGTTATATCAAACATCCTTTCGGTTGGAACATTTGTAGGACTTATCTATTTATTTGCGACACGTGTCCGCCCAATGTTTTCGGAACTGTTGACCATGATGCCCGATATCCAGGCTGGTCTTAATTCCATGTGGCACTATGTATCGGATAAATTTGGAATTGATATATCCAGTATCGCGGTTCCCAGCATCACTTCCATCGCATCCAGCATCGGTTCATCTGTGGCGCGTTTGGCAACATCTATGGGCATGGTATTGGTTTATATGTTATTTATGTTTATTGAACAAAGCACATTCCACAGAAAATTTGCGGTGCTGTTTCCCAACCGTGGCCAGGGTAAAAAGGCCAGATACATCATCCATAGTATCGACGAGAATATGAAAAAATATTTGTTTATGAAAACGTTGGTTTCCGGAATTACAGGGTTAATATCATTTGCATGGATGTATATCTTGGATTTGGAATTTGCGGGAATATGGGCATTTGCAATATTTATATTAAGTTATATTCCAACAATCGGTGCAATACTGGGGTGCGCGATGCCAATATTGTTTGCCGCCATATCGGGTGCAACGGTTAATGAAATAATCTTGCTTGCCATGGGGCTGATTGGATTGCAAATTGTCTTTGGCAATATCATTGAACCCAAACTTACGGGCAAGACATTAAACCTGTCGACACTGGCGATACTTATCAACCTGGTATTTTGGGGATTAATATGGGGTGTTGCCGGGATGTTTTTCAGCGTTCCATTACTTGTCGCAACATTTATCATCACGGCCCAGTTTGATTCCACCCGATGGATTGCAATATTGCTCTCTGCCGACGGCAAGATACCAGATAAAAACGAAGATTAATTTACCGTTTCATTAATGCAATTGCATTTTCTAATATCACGCGGGCGGCATTTGAATCTAATTTTTTCTTGATATCACGTACGCGGACACGCCCCATTTGTTCCTGGGCCGCGGATGACGACAATGTTTCATCAATAAACATTATTGGCACATATGTGCGCCCCGCCAATTTATCTGCAAATGTCCGAACCATCACCGTTGTTTCTGAATCCGAACCATCCATCCGCAATGGTAATCCGATTATAATTCCAACAACTTTTTCGGCATCCACGACTTTCAGCACATTTTCAACCAATTCGTCTTGATTTTTCGACACAATCGGTTCCCGTGCGAACACAAACGCCCGATCTGCATCAGACACCGCGACCCCAGCGCGCCGCATTCCCCAATCTATTCCAATCAATCGCCCGGGCGTGTTAAAAACCTTGAAATCGCGTAAAATCATTGTATAATCACCTCTGCACAAAATAATAGGATTCAAAATGGCATTTAGCAAGCAACAATTACACAAATTTGCAGATTTAATACACATCGAAATCCCAGATGAGAAATTAGAACAAATGAACATAGATTCTGTAATTGAATGGTTGGATAAATTACAAAAAATCGACACAACTGGGGTTGAACCAATGTTAAACCCGGCATTGCACAGTTTGCCACTGCGCGCAGATGTTGTCACCGACGGCGGTATTCGTGATGCAATTTTGGCAAACAGTCCAGATAAAGCGGGTGTATCACGTGGGTACTTTGCGGTTCCAAAGGTTATGGATGGGGATTAAACACACAAATCCTTTTTGAAAGAAATAATTCTCGAATTGTACTGCAATAACACTAAACATAGAGAAAACGAAATGATAGATTTAACAATTACCGAAGCATTAAAGAAATTGCAATCGCGTGAAATCAGTGCGACCGAACTGGCGCGTGCGCATCTGGATAGAATTGAAAAATACAATCCAGAATTAAACGCGTATATCACTGTCACAGCAGAACGCGCGATGGCCGATGCAGCCGCCGCGGACGAACGCATTAAAAATGGTACTGCGTTGCCGTTGGACGGCGTTCCAATTGCAATGAAAGATTTGTTCGCTACAAAGGGTATTCGCACAACCGCGGCATCGCACATGTTGGAAAACTTTATTCCCGAATACGAATCAACGGTGTCACAGAAATTCATTGATGCCGGAACAGTGTTACTTGGGAAATCAAACCTGGATGAATTCGCGATGGGAACATTTTCCAAGACTTCATATTTTGGTGCACCGATAAATCCATGGCAAATGGAAAAGAAACTTACCGCCGGTGGTTCCTCGGGTGGTTCAACATCCGCCGTTGCATCTGGTATGGCAATGGGCGCAACAGGTACCGACACAGGTGGGTCTATACGGTTCCCCTGCTCTATCACTGGACTAGTGGGTATGAAACCAACATATGGTCTGTGCTCTCGTTGGGGATGCGTTGCGTTTGCATCATCACTGGATACACCAGGGCCAATTGCACGAACGGTTGATGATGTCGCATTAATGTTATCGGCAATGGCCGGACATGATGCCAAAGATTCAACAAGTGCAGATGTTAAATTAAATATGGAAACACCACTGCAACCAATTTTGGGTGACGGTAAAAAATTACGCGTTGGGGTTATCAAAGAACTGGCCAATGTCCAGGTTTCCGATGACATGAAAAATCTGTTCAAGGCGCGAATCAATGATTTGAAATCTGCGGGCGCAGAAATCGTTGAAGTATCTATTCCAAATATATTGGATGCATTGGCGGCGTATTATATAATCGCCCCGGCCGAGGCATCTTCGAACCTGGCACGGTATGATGGTGTGCGATATGGTCTGCGTGTCGAAGGCAAAGATATTTACGACACATTTAAAAAGACCCGCGCCGCCGGTTTCGGTGACGAAGTAAAGCGTCGTATGATTATCGGTACGGCGGTGTTATCATCCGAATCATATGAAGTATATTTTATGCAGGCCGCACGTGTTCGTCGTCTAATTGCGGATGCGTTTAAACATGCATTTGAAAATTGCGATTTGATTATATGCCCGGCGGGTGCTGGAACCGCGTTGCCATTGGCATCTGATTTGACACCATTGGAATATTATGCATTAGATTTGTTTACCGTGGCGATGAACCTGGCGGGCATACCAGCAGTCAGCGTTCCATGCGGCATGGCATCTAATAATTTACCATTGGGCATGCAGGTTGTCGGCAAGATGTTTGATGATGTGCGCGTATTGCAGTTGGCAAAACATATCGAGCAGTTTGCAAACCTGGATAACCGTCCAACAAAAATAATGGGGAAATAAAAATGGTGGCCAGAAGTGGAATCGAACCACTGACACAGGGATTTTCAGTCCCTTGCTCTACCAACTGAGCTATCTGGCCATCCGTGGGACACATAATAAAATACAAAAAACAAAAAAGCAAGGAAAAAGAAAAATGTTTACAATAAAAGGCAAAACAGGGGATTGGGAAGTCGTAGTGGGGCTGGAAACACATATAGAAGTCCTGTCTAAAAGCAAGATTTTCAGTGGCGCGTCCGCTGACTATAACCCAACCGTTGCCCCAAATACCCAGGCATCGTTCGTTGATGCGGCTATGCCAGGCATGTTACCCGTTCTTAATGAATATTGCGTTGAACAGGCAATTAAATTCGGTCTGGGTATAAACGCAGAAATCGCACATAACAGCCGTTTTGCCCGCAAACAATATTTCTATCCTGACCTGCCCCAGGGATATCAGATAACCCAGGCCACCAGTGAACCAGCCGTGGTTAATCATGGGTGGATTGAAATTATGGATGATGACGGCAACCCGAAAAAGATTCTAATTGAACGCGCACATTTGGAACAAGATGCTGCGAAAAACAAACACGATATGCACCCGGCAAAATCGTTCGTTGATTTGAACAGATGTGGTGTTATGTTGCTTGAAATTGTGACAGCATTGGATACCAAAAATCCAGAAAATAATTCATACGTAACATCCCCAGACGAAGCAGAAAGATACCTGCGTCAAATTCGCGAAATTGCGCGTGCATTGGGGGTATCCAAGGCAAACATGGAAGAAGGTTCTATGCGTGCAGACGTCAATGTTTCGGTTCGGCCGGTTGGCGAAAAAACGTTTAGAACGCGCACAGAAACAAAAAATATGATTTCTTTCAAATTTATAAAAAATCACATTGAAAACGAAGCACGCCGACAAGTCGAAATATATGAAAATGGCGGAACCGTTTCCCAAGATACTCTGCGGTATCACCAAGACGACGGTTCTTCATCGGTGATGCGCAGCAAAGAGGATGCTTTGGATTATCGGTATTTTCCGGATCCTGATTTATTGCCATTAATCATCACAGATGAACAAATCGAACGTATACGCAAAACCATGCCGGAATTACCGACGGCAACGCGCGCCCGCTATATTGAAAAATTCGGTTTGTCGGAATATGATGCCGCACGTTTAACCGAAACGGTTGATATATCGCACTGGTTTGACGCGGCCGTTGGTGACAAGCCTGAACGCGCCAAGGCGACCGCAAATTGGATGATTTCTGAATTATTTGCGCACCCGGAAAATTACGATATTACAAATGAAAAATCTGGTGTCGTTGATGGCATGCGTATCATCACACCAACCGATTTGGCCGAATTGGTTGATATGGTATCCGCATCTGAAATCAACGGGAAACAGGCCAAAGACATATTTATCAAAATGCTGGACGGTGAAACCGGCACACCACACGCAATTGCTGATAAATTCGGCATGAAACAAATCACCGATACTGGCGCGATTGAAAAGATAATTGACGAAGTCATCGCAAATAATCAGGCCCAGGTTGAACAATATAAATCTGGCAAGGTCGGATTACTTGGGTTCTTTGTTGGAAATGTAATGAAGGCATCTGGTGGCAAAGCAAATCCTGGCGTTGTAAACGAAATCTTAAAGAAGAAATTGGGATAATTTATGAACGATATTGTGATTTACGTTGCACCGTGTGATGATCCAGAAATGCGCAAAAAACTTGCGCTGTTGGCATGCATGCGACATCTGGCACTAACGGGTCACACACAACAAACGGGCACGATTCTGTTGATTGACGGTGAACCAAATATTTCCCCAACATTACGACACGAAATACAACCAACGGAATATGAATTTAAATTACCACCAAGTTTATCCAATATTATGGTGGATGATATACCCGTTGTGGAACCTGCACCAAATACAGCAATCTCGCCGTATACATCGGGAAAAAAGCATCGAAAAACACGTTGTTATCCACATGACACATTAAGAAACATTGATGAGGCCAGACGGCATAACTCACGACATTTTTTTAATCGAACAACGCATAAACAAAGGGGCAAAAAATGAACGAAGTACCAAAAACAATCCAAATAATCATGACATAATTTTGGGTCCAATCTACACATTGGTGCCAATGTCCCCAACAGAAAATCATGCAACGGACGTCCTCGGCGAGATTGATACTACACGTGCCAGTCGATATACCGAAAATAACTGTAAACGTAAATAAAAATGAAGAAATACTTTATAAAAACTTTTGGTTGCCAAATGAATGTATACGACAGCTGGCGTATTGCGGCCATGTTGGATGCACGTGGAATGGTGGCCACGGACAATATCGCAGATGCGGATATTATCATTCTAAACACATGTTCTGTTCGTGAAAAGGCGACCAACAAAGTGTTTTCTGAATTGGGACGCGTACGCGATACGAAAAAGCCCGATGCACTGTTTGGCATTGTCGGTTGTGTCGCGCGCGAAGTTGGGGCTAAGGCTTTTCATCGTATACCAGATTTGAACTTCGTTCTGGGGCCGCAAAGTTATCATCGTCTGCCCCAGATTTTGGAAAACCCTGATGCGCGACTTTTGAATATAGATTTAACCGGTCTTGAAAAATTTGATGAAATGCCACAAATGACGCATTCACCGGTTGTATCATATATTCCCATCCAAGAAGGATGCAATCATTGCTGTACATATTGCATTGTGCCGTACACACGCGGTCGTGAACTTTCACGATCATACGATGATATCATGCGCGATACACGGCATGCCGCGGAAACTGGTGCAATAGAGATTTGTTTTTTGGGACAAAATGTAAACGGATACAAATACACTGATGAAAAAGGCAATGTTTTTCGTTTGTCTGATTTAATACGTGCGGCTGCAAAAATCCCAGAAGTGCAACGTATACGCTTTACATCCAGTTATCCAACAGAAATGACGGACGACCTGATAGAGATATTCAAAACGGAACCAAAACTGTTGCCATTTTTAAATATGCCGATTCAAAGCGGTTCACCAGATGTGTTAAAGCGTATGAACCGCCCATACAGTTTGGATTCATATCTTGAAATAATCGACAAACTACGCGCGGCACGCCCAGACATCCAAATTTCCAGTGACTTTATTGTGGGATTCCCGGGCGAAACAGATGATGATTTTGAACAGACATTAAAAATTGCAAAACGGGTTAAATATATAAACTCTTATTCATTTAAGTATTCGCCACGTCCGCATACGGCGGCAGCATTGATGCCAGACCAAATCGCTGAAAACATTAAACGTGAACGCCTTGCGATATTGGATAACGCACTTAATGAAATTCAACGTGAATTCAATGAATCATGTGTTGATAAAACATTAACCTGTTTGTGTGAAGGCACCGATAAAACGGGACGGCACCTGCTCTATCGTACACCGTACATGCAACAATGTATCGTGGCAAAACCCAAGGGTGCACCTGCACCAATTATGGCCAACATTAAAATTACAGCTGCAAACCGTGCATCGTTGCGTGGCGAATATTCAAAAGATTAAAACAGAAAGTTTATATCCGCACCAATTTTGTATGATATAATAGAATCACTGTATAACACCCCAAGGTTTATGCCACCACCGACGCCATCTACAATGGATAACATATTGGAACGCAACGTCGCATAAATACCACCATCTGTTTGAACAAATGCACGTATACCGACACTGTATTTATTTCCATCTTGGACGGTATCAACCATGGTTTCCGCGCCAATACGCAGATTTAAATCTGTGTCATTTTTATTTAATACCTTTGCATAATCTATCATTCCACCCACAAATGGCGCGATTTTTATATCGTCATAAATATTAAATACTTTACCCGCATCCAACCCAAAACGTCCGGCGACACCAGATGGATTTTTAACAACATGCCCATTATTAAAAACATTTATATCTTTAAAATTGGCATAAGAAAATGTTCCATATGTACCGGCAAAGAAATCTTTCCCATTATACGCAACATCAAAGTTTCCGCCGTATAGCACAGAATTATAATTATCCAGTTTGCCATCATAATTTAACATTCCACCAAACACACCGAACTTTGCAAACACGTTATCATGTATACGCCCAGATACATTTACATTACCACCATACATACTGAATTCATCAGACCAGATATAGAACGGCGTAATGGTTGCCATCGCATCCATATCATTAAATATCGATATGTCGTTCATGGTATTAAACGTTTGCATCGGTTGCGCCAACAATATCGGATTTGTTCGCACAGATTTGTGCAAAACACTGTTCAATTGACGCCGGGTATTTGCACTATCCAACCGATTGATTAATTTATCATTTGCATCTTCTGTGCGTAGCGAATCCAGGTAATTTCCCAATTCGCCACCAAAGACAATAGAATAGTTTGTTTGACGCCGCAATGCGACACGTAATTCGTCACCTATGATATACTGATTACCAACCGCCGGACCCGCAATATACATTGGATCAACACCTGTGACCGTCACCATCGGCATTCCGTGTACATCAATATTTCGCAACAGTACAGACGACTGCGACAAAATAGAACCATCCACATTGAACGCCACACCATCGTCCAGATAGATTGTTGTTCCTGTATCTGGAATTATTTGATTAATTGCAATCGTAGAATTTGATATTTGAACTTCGGCCGCGTTCCCAGATATTGCCATTAAACCCGCCATGTCTAACATATACGCACCCGTCACATTCACCGTATGTTCCGATAAATTGGTAATCAAATGTAAATCACCTGCATCAGATACAGATTGCGTAATCGTCGCCCCCGTTCCAGTTATAAACTCGCCTTCTATTGTCCCGTGATTTTCAATCGTCAAACTATATGGTCCGGTAATATAAATATTCCGCCGCAGCGTCCCATTATTAACAAGGGTCATACTGCCCGTGATATAAATATCTTCGTTTACTTCACCATCAATCGTCACATTTTCAGAATATTCAACCGCCCCCGCCCCAATAACGCGGGTTCCAAACAAAACAGCGGTCAATATCATCCATGTGCTTCTCATCGTGTACGAGTTTAGCACACAGGATTATTTTCTTAAAGCAAAAAAACGCCCATAAAAATGGGCGTCAACATGCTTTCGGACAGATTTCTATTTTCTGGATACCCACTTGATTTTACCCCACGCGGCCTTGTACCCACCATCACGCATAAGGACGATTTTTGCGTTTCTTAAATCATTGCAACTAACCCCAGGTATGTTATACGTTTGTGTCAAACGTCCTGGCGCATCAATCGACAATACCGGCAAATTGACATTCATACATTGCGTGGCACAGCAACTGTAATCATCACAATCACCGCATGGATATATTTTCACCGTATAATCTTTGCCCGGGCGCAAATCTGTCACATCCACCATCATATTCACACCGTTTTCAGATGGCATAAATTTAATATACCCCATTTCCGATTTACCGCCACGACCGTTTCGCGTGTACATTTTGGCCTTCATCATTGGCATTGGAACTTCGGCAACGATGGTTTCAGACGCTTCGTAAACGACTACTTCTTGGGGTTCTGCCATATTCTGATTTCTATGATGTTTATGGTGCATTTCTTGATGATTGCCACCGCATCCACCGCCACACGCGGCAAGTAAAAACACTGCACCAAATGCGATTGTCAATTTTGCAAGATTTTTCATAAGTTTTTTCATTTTTATCTCCCTTGGGTTTGTTATGTAAAAATTATATTATATTGGCATTGACTTTTCGTCAGGTATGATTGCCTAAACGCGTTCAAATAAAAGCCCCGCCAATAAACATCCGGGGCCTTTTGTGAACACCATGCATAACAGATACGTCTTAGAACATGTATCTAACACCGACATCGCCACCGAAATTATGTAATCCGGAATTGATATCTGCGTATGTATAGCGGAATGCCATATCAACGGCGAACAAGTGCCAATCAATTGTTATACCCATGGTCCCCATTGCAGAAAATCTTGTTTGATCATGGCTTTTGGATTCGACACCAACAACATCGCGCGTCACATCGGCAAATGCGACACCTGCGCCCATACCAATGAACGGACGTACCATTTGATAATCACCCAAGTCCATATACGCGTTCATCAATAATGTTTGCAGTTTCGTATCAACCTTGACCCGCGTTCCGGCAAAGGTGTCATCATCTTTCATTTTGGTAAACATCGACCATTCGATTTCGGTTCGTGCCTGGTTTCTGCAACCCATACCCAACCCAAGTGCGATACGTCCATGCATTTCTTCATCGGTCAAAGATTCTTTTTTATCATTGAAACTGTAATTATGATTTGTATAACCGGCTCCGACACGCAAACCCATATATGGATTTATCGTATCCCAAAAAGATCCTTGGTTATGTTGTCCGGCCATGGCGGGGCAAGCAACGATTGCGGCCAAGACAGGAATTGCGACTTTTTTCATTTTTTCTCCTTTTTGTTTTTCTTTCCGGGTGTTTTATACACTCTTGGACAAAATGATAATATCATGGGAATTACCAACTTTGCATAGGTATGGATACCTTGGGAACGCGGGCATATACGGCATTCAGCGTTTTCAACTTGCAATTTATAAAAAAAGGTATATAATCAGCGGGTCAAAAGACCCATGGGTGCATAGCTCAGTTGGTAGAGCAACTGACTCTTAATCAGTGGGTCTGGGGTTCGAGTCCCCATGCGCCCACCAAAAATTGAAACCGACTTTATGTCGGTTTTTATTTTTGCATTGGGACATTGGACGAGAACCCCAAAGGGTTCGACACGATAGCCGGTTACGCAAGCATAGCGTAGCGGAACCGTTGCGAGAGGAAGGGCCCCATCACGACACATTTATGTGACGGATGGGATGTGCAATCCCCATGCGCCCACCAAAAATTAAAACCGACTTTATGTCGGTTTTTATTTTATTGATTAACGATTTTTTCTACTTTATCTATTCCTATATTAACCGATTCATAATAATCTTCAGGTTTAACTGCATAAGAAGTTGGTTGCGTTTTGATACCAATTTCAAATTTTGGATCCACCGAAACCAGAATTCCCCGAATATTATTATCAGAATTACTTAATAACGAAGATCCAGATGCGCCACTTGTTCCAGCACATGTGGTTTTCAATTTTCCGTCACTAAGTGAAACAATTGTACAGGAATCCTGCACTTTCAAATTGTGATTATCCCAAAATATACATTGCCTATCACCAACACAATGTACACATCCCTTACTATTTGAATCTGAACAATTATGATTCAACAACAAATCAATTTCCAAATCAATCATCATTGACATTACCTTATCAGCGGTACTTAACCCAGCGTCACTTTCGCGCGGGTTTGCTAGAATATTTGCAACAGATTTCTTTATCACCGTTAATTCATCATCGGATAATACTTTCAAATTATCATAACCTATACGCTTAACACTACCTGCATAACTTGTTTTTGCGTACATACCAGGGACATCACCATCAAAAATATCTGTCGTTGCCACAAGAGCATAATCCGCATTTTTACTTACCCCAAAAACAAAACCTGTATGTTTTTTTCCATCGGTTGTATAATAATCTATGCTATCAGAATCATCAACACAATGCCGACATGTTAAAATTAAATTTTTGGAAACAAAAGTACCTGTGGATGTGCCGCCATTATCAAAACGCACAACCGTGTTATATGGAAATTTCATTTTCTCTTCATCGGTTACATACCTTCTTTTATCTGATGTCCCAATCCATTCTGCATGCACCACCATGGGCCACAGCAACAGACACCATAAAAATACTTTTACAGTATTCATCGTAACACCTCTTCACATAACTGTGCCTGGGATATAAGTTTTTTGGTTAAGTTTATCAGCGAAACATTTAATCCCGTCTCTACGGCACCCGTCACAACATTAGCACCCGCCATAACATTTGATGTTGTGTTAAGATTTTTCTGTTTATTCCGCTCTTCGTCCGTCAATGTCATCTTGTTATTTATGTCCATGTATTTATCTGAATTAGCCGATGCACTGGTTATCGTTCCTACTGTGCCAATAACCACACCTGCGACACTGGTACCCATAACCCCCTTCATACGTTTTTCTATTTTTTCAACACTTGCTGTATCTATATTTCCACAATGATTTTTTATGTTGTTTAACTTTCTAATATTGGCATTCTCCAATGGATTCACATTTACATTGACCAATTGCGCACTTGCTGCCTTAATTTGATTAACGACCTCATTACATGCCGAAATATGCTGAATTAAATCAGATTGGTTTGAATTCATTCCAGACATTATGGCCGACACCAAATTTGTTCCGATTGTTCCCCCCAATAGCCCCGTACGCCAATTACCCAAACGTTTTGATTTTTGTATACGTTGTTGCAATTCTGAAATTTTTGCCATTGGTTGCAAAACATTATTCAAAAATACTTCATTGCTCATTTTATTGATTCCGTCTGCGGTGCATCCCCCAGCTGCGCAGATTTCATTGACTAATTTCTCTATTTCCTCTTCTTCTTGGGATTTTTTAATTCCGGCAACCAATGCACCACCCGCGGCAACCGTTCCAACCGCCGTCACCGCTGTATTTACTTTTGATATTTTTGCAACCCGCGATATTTCATCAGATATTCCAGAACATACGACACTGCTGGTATCAACCAAATCTTGAATCCGTTGCAATGATAAATCCTCTGCGATGGCATTAGATGTGACAAGAAACACCAATGTTATAACTAAATACTTGAACATTATTTTACTTCTTCAAATAATTTACCGGATTGTATGCCTTGGTACCCTTACGAATTTCAAAATGTAATTGTGGGGTTGTGACCTTGCCCGTTTTTCCAACTGTACCTATTTTTTGACCAACCGACACACGTGCACCGCGGCGCACCGTCATAGAATTCATATGCGCATAAACCGTCATCCACCCGTCCGCATGTTGAATAATAACCAGGTTACCCATACCACGAACCTCGTTCCCGGCATACGCCACAACACCATTTTCGGCCGCGACCACCGCCGTATTCAATGCCGCAGATATATTTATACCATCGTTATACAACCCGCCCGTTTTTGCACCATAATGCGACAACACAGTTCCACGCACTGGCCACGAAAACTTTGACGAAGAACGCGCCGCTATTTTTGGTGTCTCTGTTTTAGATGTCGCCTTGGGCGCGGTTTTATTTTGCGTCGTCTTCTTGGAATCTGTTTTTTCCGTCTTTTTCACATCTTGTTTTTTCGGTTCCACATTTTTGTTTTCCACTTTTTTGGCATCCGTTTTCTTCACAAGTTCTGCCTTTTTGGCGGTTTCTGTTTTTGTTGTTTTGATTTCTTTCTTTGGATTTGCATTTTGCTTGCTTGGCGCCTGTTTGGGTTCAGATTTTTTATCTGCAACCTTTGTTGTGGTAGGGGCGGATTTTTTTGTCACATCCGCCTTGCGAACCTGTAAATCCGGGACACGTAACGTTTGACCAACACTTAATGCGAATGGCGCCGACAACCCATTCATAACCGCCAAATCATTAACCGGCACAGAATATTCACGTGAAATAGAATACAGCGTATCACCACGTGCGACCTTGATATCTTTGATTGGAACGCGCAGTTCTTTTTGAACCTTGGGTTCTTGTTTGGTCTCAGGTTTTTGGACGGGCTTTTCCGCTTTTTGCGCCTGCGGTTTTTCCAGTGCTTTTGTTTCTTGTTTCGATGTTTCTGGTTCCTTGACAGGTTGCTTTACGGTCTCTTTGACAACATCTTTTTCGACCTTTGGTGTATCTTTGACTTCGGGTTTTGACGGGGTTTCCGATTTAACTTTCAACGTTTGTCCTATACGAATTGTATATGGCGCAGACAAATTATTTGCCCGCGCAATTTCATCCAGTGTCATGTTATTTTCACGCGCAATTGCATACAATGTATCACCACGTCGCACAACCACAGTTCCCGCCGCCGCACGTACAGGAACATTTATTTCATCTGTTTGGTATTCTGGAATATCCAACACATCCGTTTCTTCTTCGTCGGTTACATTATCTGGTTCATCTGGTTCGGTATCTTCTACCTCTGGTGCTGTATCCTTGGCATCATCCGTCGTGGATTCATCTGATACTTCTTGCTCGTCTGTTTCTTCGGATTCATCAGTTACCGTTTCCACTGTATCATCATCAGGCAACACATAATCATCAACACCCGCATAATTTACATAATCGCCCATATCCACGGAACCATAAAGTTCTGGCGAAGCATACACACCATAATCACGCGCCGCAGAATTATAAATATCAGATTCTGTATTCGGGTCGGCCAACAATGCAGGATACCGCGATGAAATAAAATCACCAACCGTATCTGGCAACGATACTATTTTAGGTTGCAAATCACACGCGGCAAACGATACCACCGCTAAAATTATCAAACCGATTTTTTTCATACCCAAATTATATCATAAAAAACACATAAAATAAATAGATAGGCAAAAACTTATTCGTCTGTTTTTCGCATAAATAAAATACTTAATTCAAACAAACCCCACATTGGCAATGCCAGTAATATTTGCGACACGACATCTGGTGGCGTTAAAACCGCGGCGACAATAACAATTCCAACAATTGCATATCGGCGCATTTTGACCGCCTTTTCGCGTGGTAACACCCCCATCCTGTTTAGCAACACCAAAACCAATGGTAATTGAAACGCAATTCCAAATACTTTTAACAATCCTATTGTAAAACCCAAATAATCACGGACCGCTGGCATAATTATCGCAGGCACAGGTGCTGATTCGTTTAATTCTATGAAAAACCTGAACACGGTCGGGAACAATGCATAAAATGCAAACGCCGCCCCGGCAATAAATAACAACGGCGAAATGATAAAAATTGGCAACACAAAACGCCGTTCGTTTTTGTGCAATCCGGGGGCAACGAAAGCCCATATTTGGTATAATGCAAATGGTATCGTTAACATAATTGCAACCAATAACGCCAACGATAATGTAATCATCAACCCGTCGGTTATCCCCGTATAGAGCATTTGTGCATCATCCCATACGGCGACAAGTGGACTGGTCAAAAACTCTTGTAAATATGGTGCAACCCACCACCCCAAACCGAACGTTAATGCAAAGAAACCGAACGTCCATAAAATGCGTCTGCGCAATTCAGCAAAATGTTGCATCATTGTCATCTTCTTCATTTTGCATCCTTGCGTTTTCTAGGTTTCGGTTTTTGTACAGAAAATGTATCCAGCACATCTTTGGTCGTAGTATTTAGAATGTCATCTATTGGTTTTTCCATATCTATTTGTTCTTTGATTTTTTCCGATGCGTCGGTTATTTTCCATACAAGCGCCCGCAAGAATTTCACCAACCGCGCCAACGCACGCGCAACATCAGGCCAATATCGCGTCGGAATAACAAGAACCGCGACCAACAGTATAACAATAAATTCTGCCCAACTTATTCCAAACATTTTTTAATCATAGAAATCATCTCCACCACTGGTGCTAACCGTTTTGTGGCGCTGAATCTGGAAATAATTTTTTCCAAAATCTGTTTTTGTTTTTAAATTACTAAACGATACATCCGTTTTATTCCCAACCGCATCAATAATTGTCCACGCGTGTAATGATACTGGTGCCTTGTTAAACACCATTACCATAGTTCCCAAACCTTCTTGACCACGCAGGTTCATCTTTAACGCGAACGTCGTTTTTCCAACGGCGGTATCAACAACATTTATATCGGCATTTTGTAAATCTATTTTCTTACGCACCAATATTCCCGCCGGCGTACTGGTTAACGGGACGGTTGTAATCTGATCCAACGATTTATCATAAAAATATAAATCTGAACCATCCGCCATAAGTTGTATCGGCATATTCTTGTAATCCAAACGCACACGACCCGGACGCAGCATGGAAAACGTGCCCTGCTCTTTTTTGCCCTTGTTTGTTTGAACAAAATCACCTGTTATTCCAGTGATAGAATTCAAATATTTTTCCGCCTTTTCAACCCACGCTTTATCAGTTGTGGCAAACGCACTAAACGACATAAATACTGCAACAATAGCAATTAACATTCTCTTCATTTTATAACCCCCTTGAATAATTCTAAAATGCGCGCTTTTACATTATCCAATGTATCATTAACAACCGCACCCGCGGCGAATTTATGTCCACCACCACCAAGTGCCGCCGCAATAGGTTCAACCTCTTTAAATCTGCCACGCAAAGACACACCTATTTGATTAGGCTTTTGTTCTTTAAGTAATGCGATATAATCAAGTCCATGAATCTGCGCCAATAGATTTAAAACTGTTTCCCCACGACCATCAAGATTTCTGTATTGTTTATTATCAATAATCGCAATTGCCAATTTATTTTTATAAAAGAATTCTGCATTACCCGCCGCCAATGATTCCGTCACCACCGTTTTACGCGGCTTATTGCCCAGGTCGTCGATTACCCGCTGAATATTCACACCATCATCAATTAAATTCGCCGCGACATTCAACACACGACCATTTTTCGCATACTTGAAACACCCAGTATCAGTAATAATTGCCGTCATCAATAATGTAGAAATCATCAAATCAGACTTCCACCCTGCCACCTGCATAAGTTCGTATACAATTTCACCAACCGCCGCCGCACTTTCATCATCGATACATAATTCACCGACTTTGTCATCATTGATATGATGATCGATTTCTATAATAAATTTAGCCTTGTCTAAAAATTTCTGTGGGCCACCGATGTTACGCTTTATTCCGTAATCCATAACTATCGCGACATCCACAGGAATATTTTCATCCACATGTTCAAAATAATGTGCGCAATTACGCAATGGCACATTATCCAAATTATCTGGCACATTTCCATCATACATGCACACAACATCTTTACCATAGTTTAATTCAATCAAATGCCCCAATGCCAACACAGAACAAAGCGCATCACCATCGGGATTCTTGTGTGCACACAACACAATAGACTTTGCGGCAGATATTTTATCGTTAAAAATCTTTACTTGTTCTTTTGTTATCATCGTGCAATATCTTCTATGGTTAATTGTACGCTTCGACGACCATTATAGTTATTTTCTTTCAATCGCCCTAACACCATAATTTTAGTATTTATGTTGGCATCGTCCAGTAAAAAATCACCGATTGGGGTACCAACCAAATTATACCCAACAAATTCCAAACGGAATCCCGCTGACGTCCGAAAAGCCCCATGCAGATGCGCCCCAGTATGCCCCATCAGCGACGCATAATCCAACACCGCGCCATGCAATGCCAATAACGGTTCAGGATTAGATTGTCCAAACGGTTCCATTTGTTCCAATTTCTTGACTAATTGCATTGTTGCACCCGCAGAATCCATTTCGGCATCAACCAAAATATCATCACGTGGCATAGTACCATTAAGTTGGTCACGCACAGATTTTTCCAAGAATTCACAAAACTCGTTCTCTTTGGACACAGGCAATGAAAAACCGGCGGCGGCGGCATGTCCACCACCTTCGGTAACCAGCCCAAGTGCCAATGCATCATGGATAATTGCCCCCAAATTTATCCCCGGTATTGAACGCCCAGATCCATTTATAACATCATCACTGCGTGTGGCAACACATGCGGGCAAATTATATTTATCTTTTAAACGCCCTGCAATTATTCCCATAACACCGCCATGCCAATTATTACCACATACAAACAAACTGCACCGGCCAGACTTGCAACATTTATCGGCAAGTTCGGCGGCCTGAACCATAATAGCATTTTGAATATTTATTCTTTCTTGATTCATCGCATCAAGTTTGGTTGCCAAATCCATCGCCAATATCGGATTATCGGTCAGTAATAAATCCAATGCCGGCGATGCCGAGTCTATGCGTCCCGCCGCATTAAGCCGCGGCCCCAATACAAACCCAGCGGTATAAACCGATACTTTATCAACACGCGCAATTTGCATCAACGTACGCAAACCCAGATTATGACGCAGGTTCAAAACCTTTAACCCCGTTGAAACAAACGCGCGATTCAATTTAATCAATGCCATCGTATCGCAAATTGTACCCAATGCGACACAGTCCAAAAAGTTTAACAAGTTTATAGTTTTCGTTTTTTCGGCAAAATCCGCCTTGTCAGAATTCTTTAATTCACGATTCAACGCGACCAAAACCAAAAATGCAACACCAACCCCCGCCAAATAATCCAGCCCCGAATCATCATCTTCACGTTTTGGGTTAACTACTGCATCTGCATTCGGCAACACCGTATCTGGCGAATGGTGATCCGTCACGACAACACGCATACCCAAAGATTTTGCATATTCAACTTCATCTACACCGCTGATACCGCAATCAACCGTAATCAGCAATTTTACACCGTCATCATGTAATTTTTGGATAGCATCTTTATTCAGCCCATAACCTTCACCTTCGCGGGTTGGCAAATGCCATGTAACATCCGCCCCCAGCATACGCAAATAATCAACACAAATAGCAGTTGATGTTATACCATCAACATCATAATCACCATATACGGCGATTTTGTCATTTGAATAAAGTGCGGATGCAATAACCTTGACCGCCCGTTCACAATCCCGCAATACAAATGGGTCCGGCATGTAATCTTTAACCGATGGATTAAGAAACCCTGTAATATCTTCGGGTACCATACCACGGTTGATTAAAATTCGTTTCACCAAATCTTCTTCCGTTGCATATGCTTCATCTGCACCATCCGCAACAATCCATGCATGCCCCAGCATGGACTTATCAACTATTGTCCTCACGCTATACTCTTTTTTTTATTATCAATAAGATTATAATATAAAATTATTCAAATAGCAATGGCAGGATACTATCCAATATTTTTCCTGTCGTAGGCACCGCATTCCATGCCGCGGTGCGCAGCCCAAATGTTTCTGGGGTTCCCTTTGGCTCATCTAAAACAACCAAAATTGTGTATTGCGGCGCATTTACAGGAAAGATTCCAACAAATGCGGTTAAATTCTTAAACTTATCTATTTTACCGTTTATACGTTTTTCCGCCGTTGCGGTTTTTCCCCCAATTTGTATTCCAGAAACTCTTGCTTGCTTTGCACTGGTTTCTTCGGCGATACGTAACATTATTCCACGCAGACGTGCCGATATATCATCCGACAATACGCGTTCCCCGCGCAATGGTCCAAAAGACTTCTTCTGCAACGTTGGATAAATATACATCCCGCCATTAGTCATTGAATTTACCGCCAAGAACAAATGCATCGGCGTTACCGAAATACCATGTCCAAATGATACCGTTGCACGTTCGGTTGGTCCCCACTTGCGCGGAGTTAATGGTTTTTCTGTTTTACCAAATTCCAGATCTAATGCCTCGTCCAAATGGACACGATGAAAGAATTCTGGTTGTGTGCCATCTGGTAAATCCAATGCTATCTGCGCACTGCCTACATTACAAGAATGCAACATAATTTCTTCCACAGATAAATTCGGACGCGGTGGTTTAAAACTACGAATATCACTTATTGTTGCGGCGACACGACCAAACTTGTCACGAATTTTAAATGGCTCTTTGATATAGTATTCTTTACGAATACCATTTTCCATTGCCATTGCCGTATTAAACACTTTGAAAATTGAACCCATTTCAAACGTTGCGCGCATCGGTTTAAACAGACGATTAGATACTGCATCCATACTAACATTTTCCGGGTCAAAATCTGGCAATGATACCATCGCAATCATTTCACCGGTACGCGAATTCATCAACATGCCCATCGCATTTTTTGCCTGGTAACGCCCCATTGCCGCGGACAACTGATCATAAAACACCGCCTGGATTCTTGAATCCAGCGACAGTTGTAACGGTTCACGATTATCACGCAAATATTCATCATAAATTCGTTCTGCACCTTCTAGGCCATTACCATCATTGCCGACAAAACCAACTGCGTGTGCAAACAAACGGCGTTTCGGATATTTACGCGCCTGTATAGATTCTATGCCCAATCCAGGTAAATTCGCCTTTTCAATTTTTTCACGTTGTTTATCACTGGCATATTTTTTCAAATACATAAACCGACGCGAAGAATTTAATAATGACAATACCTCGGGAACAGAATAATCATACGGCAATACTTCGTGAACAAGTTGTGCAACCTCATCACGATTTTTTACCAATTGTGGGCGCAAAGTAATATGTCCCGACATAACATTCTTGGCCAAGATATCACCATTTCTATCGATAATATCGGCACGATTCACCAACCATGCCCCACTCGCATCAGACGGCCGAACGCGATTCGTTCCTTCACCGGCAAAGTACAATGTACGCACCCCAAATCCGATAAAACATATTACAAAAAATATGTAAACACCACGTAACCGCCGCCCAAGTTTAGTGCTTGCGTTACCACCGGAATATTCGTGTTTTAAGATATCCTTTCCTACTTCAAACATGTTACCTGTTTTCTATCCTATCAGGTAATTCTTGAATTTCAACCGATTTATGAAAACTTATAATTTCGGCCTTTGGAACCGCACTTGTTACCAAATTCCGTAATACTTCGGGACGAACATAAGATGCAAAATCGGCCTGGGCAACCGCGAAATCTTGTTGAGTTTGCACAATTTTTTGACGAACCGACCTGCGGGCATCATTTTGCACACGATAGCAAACCTGCAATGCAACCATGACAACAAACATTATCACAAACATCGCAATACCGACATGAAACATTTTTTCGTCTTCGTTCATTTCATCACCCACATAAAACCTACTCTGCATTATACCACAAGCAATTCATTTCACAAAATTTAAATAAATTATAAATGCTTTAAAAAATGAATCATGGAACTAACACCATTTAACCGGGCCGCACCAATATTTATATGCAAATCTGCAAACATTTCTTCTAAATGCATTTGACGTATTTCATCGGGCGAATGTCCATCCACCATAGACAAAATTATTGCGACAATACCACGAACAATGGCGGAATCTGCCGAACCAAAAAAATTATTTCCTTTGCGACATATTTGAACAAAAGACGTACACCCTGTGATTTCATTGCACACGGCATCTGATGGAATCGGGGGCAGACTTTTGCCAATATCCATAACGGCCTCTAGCCGCGCAACAGGGTCGTCAAACATATTTAATATTTTTTTGATTTCATCAAAAGTCATTTTTACCAACCACTGTTTGTTAAATCTAATTCTATTCTTGCGGCATCAGACATACGCGATAAATCCCATGCGGGTTCCCAAACCAAATCAACCCTGACTGGAATCGGTGCAACAACCCGCGACACAACATCTTTGACCTGGGCAAGTAATTCTTCCATCATTGGGCATGTGGGGCTTGTAAATGTCATCTCTAAACGAACCAATTTATCCGAAATATCGATAGTATACACCAAACCCATATCCCAAATATTTACTGGGATTTCCGGATCAAACACGGTTTTTAATGCCGCAATAATATCGTCTTTTGTAAATGCCATTTTATTTCACAATTTGTTTTATTGCCCCGACAAACGCGTCCATATCTGCCATTGTATTTTGCGCACCAATTGATACACGTATCGATCCAGGTATATTTAAATATTTGTGTATCCACGATGCACACATATTTCCGACGCGCACACATATATTATTTGCACCCAACATTACACCGACATCCAACGGATGCATATCGCGCACCACAAAAGTCAAAATGGCGGCATCACGCGATGTAATAATTTTTATCTTTTCAATTTTTGATAATTCATCATACGCATATTTTATCAGACTTAAATCCGGACGTTTCTTTGTTAATTCATCCAACGCAACATTTAACCCGGCGATTTGTGTTAATGGTAATGTGCCGGCCTCCCACTTGGCTGGGGCTGGTTCTGTTACCCAACAAGAATCTTTTTCATTTTCGTAAATCCACGCACCACATGTTGCATTGGATGCGACATCTATATTACCCACAGACGATACCATACCACCCCCGAATTTATCTGGAAAATATTTTTCTGAATCACGAATATATAAAATGCCGACCCCAGTGTCCGCCCCAATCTTGTGCCCAGAAAACACCAAAAAATCACAGTCCCATTTTTTTACATCTATCTTGCCATGAACCACATATTGCGATGCATCAACAATAGTTATAACATCTGGATTTTTATCACGCGCCACACGAATTATTTTTTCAACATCTTGCGCGCGCCCCAACACATTTGACATTGCGGTTATAATTAGAAAATCTGTCTTTGGCACATAATCTATTTTTATATCTAAACTATCATCCAATTCACACCGTAACATTTTGCGAATCTTGCCATGATGCAATAGCGCCTCCCACGGCAGGCGCGCAGAATGATGATCCAAATCAGATACCGCGAAAGTCGACATATTTGAATACCACGGTTGCGACGTTAAAATATTCACGATGCGATTCAAACCGTCTGTTGCACCAGACGTAAACACTATTTGATTTGTATCCGCATTTAAGAATTCCGCAACCTTTTTTCGTGTTTCTAAAACCATATTATCAACCGCGGTCGCACGCGCGCATATTCCGCGCCCGGCATTGGCATAAGATTTTTGCAAAAAATCTGCCTCGGCATTTATCACAGAATCTGGTTTTAACGCACTTGCGGCGGTGTCTAAGTATATGATTTTATTCATTTTACGTTTTCTCTTGCTTTTTATTCAGATTATAATACACTTGTGTGAAATATCAACAGCAAAGGAGAAAAAATATGGCGGTAAAGCACGCAACAGATGAAAACTTCACCGAAATGATTGAGGGCGTATTAACTCTAGTTGACTTTTGGGCACCATGGTGTGGTCCGTGCCGTATGTTCGGCCCGATTTTCGAAGCCACATCTGACACTATGCCCGATGTAAACTTTGTTAAATTTGAAGTTAACGAAACAAGCAGTAAAACCCCGGCGCGTTTTGGCATCCGTGGTATACCAAGTGTGTTGGCATTTAAAAATGGCGAATTGGTCGAAGCACGCAGCGGCCTTATGGACCAGGAGACATTAACAGATTGGATTAAAGAATTAAAAGGTTAGAAAATGGCGAAGAAGAATTATAAAAACATTGAACTTGCACCAAAATATGTACCAAAAAAATCGGAAACTTATATGTGTCCAGAACATTTGGCATATTTTTACCAATTGCTAAATGCCCAGAAAGAAGAAATCATGCAACAAAATGCGGCAACATTAAATTCTATTAGTACCGCAAATAAAACAAACGCGAACATTATGGGCGATGATTTGGATATCGCGGTCGCTGAACAAGAAAATACCATTGCGCTGCGCACCGCGGAACGTGCAAACAATCTGTTAACAAAAATCAACAGTGCACTTGACCGCATTGAAAATGGAACATTTGGGTACAGTGTTATATCTGGTGACGAGATTGGTTTGGCGCGCATGTTGGCACGCCCACTTGCCACAATGACAATCGAAGAACAAGAAGAACACGAAAAGAAAGAATTATAAAAACAACATTATAAAAAAACAGGCGACAATGTCGCCCGTTTTTTTATTTCTTTGCCACCTTTTTGGCACGCGGTTTCGCCGCTTTTTTCGGTGCGGGTTTTGTCGGGACTTTTTCGCCCTGCTTTGCCGCCGGCTTTTTATCATCGCCTTTTTTCATTTCCTTTTTGAAAACATTTATCCCACTGGCCAAGTTTTTCATCATACCCGGAATCTTGCTATGCCCGAACAGGATAATAAGCAACAAAACGACAACGACTATTTCCCAAATTCCGAAACGCATATCTATCTCCTTTTATTTCGCAACATAGCAATCTAAACCATCGGACTTTGCATTACGGCAGAATCCATTTGCATCATTTGACGTTGCAAATGCGACACGCAAACGATATGTGGTCTGACCATTTGGCAATACCGCCGCCAAAATCACAAATTGCTTACCATTGAACAAACTTGGGTGTTCGCCGCGTATTTTCTTTTCAGATGCTTCGGCCGCGCTGCGCGTGCTGTATGAACCAAATTGAACGTACCAACCACCATTTGCGACCTTTTGTGCGGCCGGTTTTGGCGCCGGTTTCGGCTTTGTTGGTGTCTTGGCCTGCTTTGGTGCCGGTGCCGGAATCGGCTTTGGCGCCGCCGTTTCACGCGCCGGATTAAACTTTACATCCTTGCGATCTTGGACCACACGCACAGAATTCTGTTGTGGAACCTGTGCAGGTTGTGCCACAGGTGCCGGAGCCGGTTGCGGTGCAACCACTGGCGCAGGCTGTTCTGGCATCGGTGCAGGTGGCATCACAGGCATTGGTGCCGGCACAGGCGCGGTCTGAACAGGTACCGGTACAGGTTCCGGTTCAACCACACGTTCGGTCACCACAATAGGTTCACCCAAATCGACATCAATCGATGATGAAGAATTACTGCCTACGACACGGATAATTATAAACACCGCCAACACAATAACCGCCAGTCCAATTCCCAACAACAACCATGGCCGATGCGGGCGCGGTGCGACAAACGGTGTGGCATCTGGCAAATTATCATCCGCCGATGCATCCGTATCATCTAAATCCAATAAGTCCAAATTTTCGTCTTCTTTCATTATGGTTTCTCCCTTCTTTACAAGGTACATTATACCATAAAAATTTGATATCACAAAAATTATTTTGCAGGCCGTGCACCAAAGTGTGGTGGCACAATCAATTTATGATTTTCTTCAACAATTGGTTCGGTTTCGCAACTGCGCGAACAGGCACCCAACACAACGGGGACCAACATTACGATAATTAAAATAATTTTTTTCATGCGCCTTTCCTTTTTTTCTGTGCCCGGCGCAATCGCGCCGGACACCACTAACCACTTACACTATCCACTAACACTTACATTGGCATTTTTATTGCATCAGACATTTGTTTTACAAATGCATCCAACGCAACAACTTCTTGCTTTTCGATGCCCAACTTACGCAACGTAACGGTTTTATCCACCGATTCTTTTTCACCAACAACGGCGATAATCGGGGTCTTGGCCAATGACAGGTCGCGAACCTTGTAATTGACTTTTTCATCACGCAAATCGGCACGTGCATGAATACCCGCATCACGCAAATCCGCCACAACCTTTTCGGCATAGTCTTTATACTTTTCGGATACAGGTACCACAACCACCGGTTCTGGTGACAACCACAATGGCAAATTACCACCGGTTGATTCCAGCAACACACCCATAAACCGTTCAATAGACCCCAACAATGCACGATGCAACATAATCGGACGATGACGTTCACCATCTTCACCGATGTATGACAAATCGAATCGTTCTGGCAGGTTCATATCCAATTGAACCGTACCGCATTGCCATACGCGTCCCATAGAATCTTTCAGATAATTATCAATCTTTGGGCCATAGAATGCCGCATCATTTTCTGCGATTTCATATTCGATACCATTTGCATCCAATGCGTGTTTCAATGCGCCTTCGGCCTTGTCCCAAACTTCATCGGAACCAATACGGAATTCAGACAACGGACGGGTTGCTAATTTCATAGATATTTTATCAAAGCCGAATTTGGCATAAATATCTTTGATGAAACGCAATACCTTGACGACCTCGTCTTCCAATTGGTCTTCGGTGCAGAATATATGCGCATCGTCCTGGGTAAATTCACGAACACGCATCAACCCAGACAAACCGCCTGCGGCCTCGTAACGGCAAACCTTACCAAATTCTGCCAAATACATCGGCAGGTCTTTATAAGATTTAATTCCCTGGCCGAACACCAACATTCCGCCTGGGCAAGACATCGGCTTTACACAGAAAACCTTGCCATCTTGGGTCGTACCGGAATAATTGTGTGCACCATATTTCGCCCAGTGACCACTGCGTTCCCACAAACAACGGTCCATAATCGACGGGGTTGATATTTCAAAATACCCTGCACGTTCTTGACGCATACGCAAATAATCAATCATGCGACGATAGATACGATAACCTTTGTCGTGCCAAAACACCGCACCCGGCGCATATTCTGGTTCAAAATGGAACAAATCCATATCTTTTCCCAATTTACGATTATCGCGCGCGGCGGCTTCTTCTTGCATTTTCAAAAATTCGTCCAACGCTTCTTTGGATTCAAATGCGTCAACATAAATACGTTGCAACATTTTATTTTTTGAATCGCCCTTCCAATATGCACCAGCAACATTGCGAATCTTGAATCCATCACGTGGCAGGTCTTTTGAACTTTCCACATGTGGTCCACGACACAAATCGGTAAAGTCACGGAAAGTATAAATCGACAATTTTTCACCCGCTGCATCATATTCGTTTAACCATTCCATTTTATATGGTTGGTCGGCGAATATTTCTTTGGCCTCGGCCAGGTCGACAACGCGTTGTTCAAAACGACCATTAGATTTAATTAAGTCGCGCATTTCCTTTTCGATTTTTTCAAAATCTTCTTCGGAAAAACGATATTCTGTATCAAAGTCGTAATAGAAACCATTTTCAATGGCCGGACCACCCGCGAATTTAACATCTGGATGCAGTTTCTTTACCGCCGCCGCCATAACGTGCGCCAGCGAATGACGAATCAATTCAATTGGATATGACATAATAAAATCCTCTATTTTTTTGTTAGATTATTTTTAACTGTTTGATTATATTAACGCGCCATCAAAAACGCAAATAGAAATTACCGCACCCCAAACGGGGTTGTAGTTGTAGTAGTTGTGAAAGTAAACATAAATTGTTTCATAACGGATGCATTATAGTACTATGATTTTAAAATGTCAATCATTTGCTAAACGTCAAGAATTGCGCCGTATAGAACTGCAAAGAAAAAGCATACTGTACCCGCGATTACGAACAAATGCCATATCGCGTGCGAAAACTTTAATTTGCGCCACAAATAGAATATAACACCGAAACTGTATGACAAACCGCCTGCCAAAATAAACCACAAACCCCGCGGCGGAATATGATGTATCATCGCCGGCAATATAAATAATAGTGTCCATCCCATAATCAAATACAATGCAACGACCCATTTGGGTTGCTGGTGCGGATTACGAATTTTGACCGTTGCACCCCAAATAACAATCGCCCACAAAATACCGAACACAGTCCACCCCAACGCCCCACGCAGATTTACAAGTAAAAACGGTGTATATGTACCGGCAATCAATGCATAGATGGCAACACTGTCCCAAACTTCGAAAAAGCATTCGCTTTTTTTACCGATGGTTGCGTGACACATTGTCGAACCAAAATACAATGTGAACATTGTTACACCAAAAATTGCACACGATACAATCGACCACGCGTTTCCATACAGTGCCGCGAACACAACCAATAATGACAACCCCGCAAGTGCAAGCCCGATACCAATTCCATGTGTCAAAATATTTAAAACTTCTTCAGATTTTGTGCTTTTACGTTCCCACCGAAACAAGCCCGTCGCCCGCAATACGCGCAGCAAACGCGATGCATGTTTATCACGACGAACATGTTTTAATTGCTTTCTTACCAACTTACGCGTTTTTGTCATTTGTACCCTCCCCTTTAAAATCACACAATTTGATTGGCTCTATTTTTACATTTGAAAAATCGCCCCGCATATTTTTTATTCGTGTTATATATTCTGGTTTGCCCAACATGTCTTCTAATACAAGACGCTGATCTTCATAATGCCCGACACCAAATATGGCAAACACCGTATCATACCGATTCAATGCCGCTGCGATATTCCGCAACATAAATCTATCACGACCCATAACATTAAGATACGATGACATTTGTTGCAACAGATTGCCGTTCATATTTGGTTCACTGGACAACACCCGATCTAAATCAATAGTTGTAATTTTGTTATCTGGGAAACCACAATTTATGACATCAACATATTGCAAATCAGACAGGTCAGAAAACACAACCGGAATATTTCGCTGTGCGGCGATTCCCGCCGCATAGACCAATGTATTACTTTGATATCCATGCCAATTAAATTTACGTTCAAATCCGGTATTTTCTATTTCGGTCAACAACACATCAGGTTTAACCCCAAAATCATCGGCGAAACACATATCAACCATATTAAAGGATATGTTTTCACCATGCCTGTCACACATATAAACCAATGTTTTATCATCTCTACGAAAGATTGCAACATAGGCGGAAGTGCTTGCAAACTTTATAGATTTTTCTGCCGATGCCCAATCACGCAATAAATCAAAATTTGGTTTAAATTGCATTTTTCACCCTTCTAATCACACGGTCACTGCCCATCACCTGCATTATGGAATACAGGTCTGGTGTGTTTGTCCGGCCAGATAATGCAACACGTAAATCCATTGCGACATCACCATTTTTGATACCAAGTTTTGACGCAATCGCGACCAATTTATTCCACCAGGTATCTTTATCATCAGCGATATCAAATGTTTCCAAAAATGCCTTTAAAACATCTTTATTAAATTTATATTCCGCATTTGGAACAAACAATTCATCCCAGAAAAATTCTTCTATTTCCAATGTCTGTTTCCAAGTTATAAAATCTTTACGTATACGTTTAGGATTGTCACGTTCAATAGAAAGCACTGCCGTCAGATAATCCGTATTGGCAACCTGCATTTTCTGCTTTTCATCACCATATTCATTTGCCCAATCGGTCACCGCGCGAACCAAATCTGGGACTGACATTGCACCTATATATTCGCGCGCCCACCATTCCAATTTTTTCATATCGAACAAACCGCCTGACATCGGAATTTTTTTCGGTTTCATTTCATATTCCCAGAAATTTTTCACTGCACCTTTCAATTTTGCTTCTTCGTATCCGGGCGCCAAAATATTTCCAAGATACTCAATTAACGCATCGGTTGGCCAACCTTCCTGCATAAAGAACGCAACATTATTTTCTGGATCTTTGCGCTTGGACATTTTGCGTTGTTTGCCTGTTTCTTCATCTATTTTATCAAGAGTAGCCGTATGAATATAATTTGGTAATTGCCACCCCATCATACGAAACATCTGAATATGCAATGCAACCGTTCCAAAATATTCTTCGCCACGAACAACATGTGTCACACGCATAAAATGGTCATCGCACAAATGTGCAAAATGATATGTCGGCAACCGGTCTGTTGATTTAATCAAAACAATATCTTCATTATTTTCCGGCACAGAAATAGAACCGCGCACCGTGTCTTTAAAGAAAATTCTTTTATTTGGATCGCCAGTTGAATACAAACGAATCGTCGGAATTTCGCCCTTATCCAGGTGCTTTACAATTTCCTCTGCACTAATATCACGATCGCGCGCAAATTCTCCATAAATACCGGTGGCAAATCCAGCCGCCTTTTGGTTTTCACGAATTTCATCCATTTCTTCTTGTGTTAAGAAACATGGGTATGCACGACCATCACGCAACAATTCCGCCGCCACAGAATGATAAATATCGCGCCGCTTTGATTGATAATACGGCCCATACGTTTCATCGTTATTATATGTGATACCAAACTTTGCCAAAGAATCTATCACTATACCAACCGCTTCTTTGATTTCGCGTTTGGTATCCGTATCTTCTATGCGCAACATAAAAACACCATTTGATTGCTGTGCCAATTTATAATCAATCAACCCACTGTATAAATTACCCAAATGCATGAATCCAGTTGGACTGGGTGCAAAACGTGTCACCATGGCACCATCTGGTAAATTACGTGGCGGAAACTTTTCTTCTAATTCTGCGACAGTATATTTCGGTGCCCCACCCAGAACGCGTGCGATTAAATCTTCTGATAAACCTTGTCTCATAATCAAATCCTTGTGTTTTCAATATTCGCATTTTATACTAATATTATGGAAAAACAAGAAATAAGAACATTTGGCCGCCGTCATGGCAAAAAATTATCCGCCCGCAAGGAACGGTTGATAGAGGTTATTTTGCCAAAAATTGCCCCAACTGCCCCAGAATCTAACAATATTATGGAAATTGGCTTTGGTGCCGGTGAACATATGCGCGACCTGGCATTGGACTTTCCTGGACAAATTATTGTTGGTGCGGAACCCTTTGTAAATGGGGTGGCCGCCCTGCTCTCGGCAATTTGCGATGAAAATGATAACATATTGCCAGAATATAAAAATCTGCGTATTTGGCCGGATGATGTTAGGTTGCTGTTTGATAAAATGAAATTCAAATTTTCCCAAATTTGGGTTCTGCACCCAGACCCATGGCCCAAGGCCAGACATGAAAAACGCCGTTTATTAAATGCAGACTTTCTAAAACTGTTGGGACAAAACTTGGCCCCTGGTGGTGTTATAATTATCGGCACAGACCATTGGGAATATTATGATTGGATTTTGGATCAGGTAAAGAATACAAATCTTACAATCTGTGATTCACAACACGAAACAATCCGAACACGGTATCAGAAAAAAAACATGGCAAATACATCCGAACCCAAATACATTATTCTTGGGGTGGGACAATAAACACGCGAAAATCAGCAATTAACTTTGGTTGCATTTTCTGAACAAGGCGCAATGTCTGACTGATGCGCATCATGTTTTTACCAAACATAACATGCAACGCAAATTTCAAATTCCATTTTTCCAGCATAGCATAAATCCGCCCCAAGAAATCAGACTTTGGATTAAACGAATCGCCTTCTGCCAATATCAAAATTGAATTTGGCCGAACCCGACTTAGCAAATCAAATACCGAATTCCATGCATCATTTGGAACTTCTTTGATATTTATTGCCACAGAAAAATATCGTTCAAAGAACAAATCATCACGCATAGGCAACATCATATCGACAAATTCAGCAATATCTTTGTAATGGATAAAAACCTGAATACCGGATGCGCCATGCCTAAATGCATCGGTTATATTCGTGGCGAGATTTGACATCGCCATATCAGGCGCCATTTCATCAGAAAAATTTGTTCGCGTTAACATACGAACGTTATCTTTTTCCAGCCACGGCCAAACCGTATCCACCGCCTGGGGTGGCAAAGACAAATATTGCATATTTTGTGCAACCACCAAATCCGATACGTACGCCAACCCAGACACATCTGTACCATTTGGTACCCATGCACATGAAATACCATCTATTGAATCAAAAAGTGTATCTGTTTTTATCATAACACTTTCTACTTTATCATAAATGTGATATAATTTAAGCAAAATGAAAAGAAATTTTGATAAATTTTTACTTGGGTTATTGTGGTTGCTGACAATCGCGTTGGCGACAACATTTTGGATGAACATACGATATGGCTTTGACATATTCTCTGCGGCACATTGGGAATACCTTTCGGGACTCCAAGCCGACAGATCCAGTATCAAACCAGAATTTTATATTTCATTAATAGTGGCCATTGGCATCGCTTTGATTGGTCTGTATGCAATTATGCGCCCACGTTTTCGGAAAATACCAATGCCGTCTGCAACACCAGAAACACCGGCACCTGCGCCTGCACCCGCCACACCTCAACAAAACAATATGTACGGCACACTGGGTGGCAGCAAGCGCCCACAATCACCCGCATCATTACAAAACATGACTGTTCGAAAACAACCACCAACACAACAGTTTGCCCCGCCAACACAACCGATGAATACTGCAATGCCGACAATGCCAACAACGCAACCACAAAAACCTGCGGCGAACCCGTTGTTCAATGATATAAACACTATCTTTGAATCTGCAGAATATATAATGAAACAATGTAAACATATCGGTAAATTACAGAATCCAGTGGTTGCCCTGGGGTATAATCAAACATTATGGCTTGCCACATCAAATGCAAATCCAGAAGATGTCGTTGATGCATTTCAAACCCTGGTGGCTTTGTTTGATGACACACTTGGCGATAGTGCAAACGATATAACACTGCGTGGATGTATTATTGCACCAACCGCCCCAACAGAACACGACATGATTTCAACATTTGATAGTGTCGATAAATTCAAACAATTTATATCCGAACATAAAAATACGCAACCAGATGGATTCGACAAAGAACTGTTTGATGCTATATCTACGTATGTAAGCACGGTTGCAAGTTACATAGGTAAAGAATAATGCAATGGACCCAGGCGGATGCCGAAAAGCGTCTTAAAGAATTAAAAATGTCGGATATGCCAATTATCCCGATAACCCCACGTACGGCACGTGTTTCACTGGATTGGTTCCAACGATATAGAGAAATATCTCATACACTTGCGAAATCGTTATCCGATTGCGTGCAAGAACTTGCGCTAATGAATTTGAAACGGGATGAGTTTATGGGACTTTTAACTGGTCGTGAAATTCCGGATAATTTATCAATTCGTTTTCGCACGCCGCTTATATGGGGTGGTGAACTGGAACCAGATAATCTATTTATATGCTATACATTTCCAATTTCGCATAACCTGGATCGTTTCATACTTGAACAGGCAGGCAATGAAACCATTTGGTTACCAAACCCAAAAAAGAAAATATATTTGCCGATACATTCAACACTTGCGGGTAATGGTGGCAACGGGGTTGCGGATCGGTTAAGTCAAATGGCAGCGAATATTGCCGCGGCAAACCGCCGACAATAGTAAAGGTATAAAATATGACAGAACAAGAATTCATAAACAAATTAAATGATCGCAATGTCATATTTGCACCTGCAGCAATTGCGGGGACAATTAGTTTAATCAATTTGAATCTCCAGAAAATACGTGCGGCCATGATACCAACATATATGATAAACCTTTATCAAAAATATGGTGGCATGCGCCTTGGTGCTGGATATATATTTGGGCCGAACGAAGTCGAACGCGCCCCAAAGTATCCAATACCAAATATTTTCCAAATAAATTCTGAACTTACCAATATACCGGAGTTACGCGGCAAAACAGTATTTGGACGTAACGATTTATTTTGGTTTGCATTTGATTCTTTTGGAACATGCTATATGTTAGATAATTTAAACCTTAGGGTGCTGCGAAAATATGACGATCCATATCGTGCTATGTTGGATTGTCTACTTGGTGGGAAAATATAAAAATGAAAAAAATATCTGTATCTTTATCAGGACACCAGACAAGTATCTCGTTAGAGCCAGAATTTATATCTGCGTTGCATGAAATTGCGGAATTACGCAAAACATCAATTGCCAAGATTATTGGCGAAATTGATGCCTCGCGTAATATAAACACAAATCTTTCATCTGCAATCCGCGTATGGATTTTAAGATACTTTCATAATTAATATCTATTTACGATTTCGCGATACTTCGGAAATCCATATTGTACACAGGCACGAAAATATCAATATAATCACCATCCACATATCACGCCCCAATGCACGATATAATGTTTTATGTGCACCACATACAAATCCATCGGCATGTCCTGCATTACCCACTGGAATATCCGCGACAATATTGCCATTTGGGGCGACAAATGCGCTAATTCCAGAATAATTTGAACGCACAACTGGCAATCCAGATTCTATGGCATACCGCCGAACCATATCTAGATGTTGATATGTACCCGGCGTTTTACCGAACCAATTATCGTTTGTTATATTTATAATTGCATCAGGCGTCTTGCCATCAGGTATCAAAGAATCAGAAAATATTATTTCGTAACAAACCGCTGGTGCAAACACAAAATCTTTATCGGCAATTTTTAATGATATAATTTCCGGCCCATCCCCAGGTGTCAATTGTCCTGGTGTCGGTATAAGGTTTCCAAACGGACGATATTCACCGAACGGAACAAGATGCGATTTGCTGTATACGTTGGAAACCGCGCCTTGGGAATCAGATACAACTAACGAATTGTATACATTACCATCCCTGTAATAATTTGCACCAATAATAATTGGTTTTCCAAGAACCCGCGCTATCGACATTATATCACCGCCTGTCATAACAAATGGGTATGCGGTTTCTGGAAATACAGCCAGGTCATATTCGCCTTCGGCGGATGCAATCGATGTCATAACACCAATATTATAATTTGCATTTTGTATTGCCGCGGTACGTGAATATGTCGCCTTTTGTGCCGCACTTTGTCCAGGTTGCACGATACGAACAAGTGGTGAATTATTTTCACAATTTTGCGCACTTTGCCCTATGTTTTTAACACCACATATTATACCAATTGCGCCAACACCAATGAATAACAACAACGAAAACCAATTCATTACCACACGACGATTTTTCAATATTTCTGCAAAAGTCGCACACAAACCAGTTATCACAAATGTCAATCCCAATGCACCATACAACGACATAGAATTGGCAACAAAGACATTTTCAATGGCAATATTTGAAATCGGATTCCACGGAAACCCAGTGAATAGCCATTCCCGAAACCACAACACCAATGTCCATACTGTCGCGAACAAAAACGGTCTACACGCCGGATTTGCCCGTACAGAAGATATTGCCAAAAATGGCCACACAAAAATCAAACCACCAACAAGCCCTATTCCCACCACACCAGGTATTGTCCACACGGCAAATTCTTGTGCCAATTCTGGGACGACATAGATACTATGCAGAACCCACCAAAACATAGAAATTGCATACATCGCGCCAAATGGAAATACACGGAAAAACTTACCAAGCCATGAATGCCCAGGCAGAGTTTTTATACTTAACAGATACGCACCGCAAATACCTATAACGGTCCACCACCACATATAAAACGGCGCAAAACCCAAAGAACAAATAGCACCAAAAATCATATACAATAAAGTACGTCCAAATGCGCCTGTAAAAAATCTATGCGCCCAATTTATTGTTTTACCACCTGGGCAACATTCTGCACTGGTGCATACATTCGTTGCATACGGATTTTTATATCCCAATTTTTTTAAAATTGCGGTTTCTTTGCTTTCCATTTTTTCTGCTTCTTTGTCTTCAATATGGTCATATCCCAACAGATGCAATATTCCATGCACAACCATATGCGCGGTGTGTTCCGGGACAGATATGCCTTCGGCATCGGCCTCTTTCCGTACGGTATCCAATGATATAAATATATCACCCAACAATAAATCATCAGATAATTCAAAAGATAAAACATTTGTCGGTTTGTTTATCTTGCGATACTTTTTGTTTATTTTTTGGATTTCGTGGTCATCAATCAGTGTAATAGAAACCTCGGCATCTTTATATTTACCAGGCACCGCCGCATTAGCAATTTTTTCAAAATCGATTTTATATTTTTTCCAACGCTTATCTTGAACATTTACATAGACGTGCATGACGACCCCCTGTTTTTTATACGGCAAATTTATCAATTGCCAACCAAATATTTATTTAATATGATAATTATATCACAAACAGGGCAAATAATACAATGTCTGATACAAGACCTTTGGCAGATATCATGCGGCCCAACACAATCAATGATGTTGTTGGGCAACGGACATTACTTGGTGAAAACGGCATAATTCGCCGTATGGTTGATAACCATAAACTATCAAACCTGTTATTATGGGGTCCGCCGGGATGCGGTAAAACCACAATCGCACGCGCATTGGCCAATTCGGTTGATATGGATTTTGTTCCTATGTCCGCGGTATTTTCCGGAACCGCCGATATTAAAAAGACGATGGAGGCCGCACGCACAAACGCCCTTATTGGTCGTGGCACATTATTATTTATCGATGAAATACACCGTTTTAATAAAACTCAACAGGACACATTACTGCCGTACCTTGAAGACGGCACCGTCGTATTCATTGGTGCGACAACCGAAAACCCCAGTTTCAATTTAAACAACGCGTTATTATCGCGTTGCCATGTTGGGGTATTGGAACCATTGGATACCGAAGATTTATTAACATTGGTTGGACGCGCCGAAAAACATTTGGGCACCAAATTACCATTAACAGCGGATGCGAAAAAACACCTGGCCGAAATATCTGATGGGGACGCACGTTTTTTACTGAATACTGTGGAATATTTGGTATCGGCAAAATTCAAAAAGAACCTGTCGGCCGACGAATTGGACAATGTCATTCAAAAGCGCGCACCATTATCAGACAAATCTGGTGATGAACATTATAATATGATTTCCGCGGTGCATAAATCACTGCGTGCAAGTGATACAGACGCGGCACTTTATTGGGTTGCCCGCATGATGACGGCTGGTCAAGACCCGATGTATATATTCCGCCGTCTTACACGGTTCGCAATGGAAGATATCGGTTTGGCCGACCCAAATGCGATGCAACTGGCGTTGGCCGCATGGCAAATCTATGAACGCATGGGCAGTCCCGAAGGCGACATTGCCATGACCGAATTGGTAATATACCTGGGGACGGCACCAAAAAGCATTTCTGCATACAAGGCACAATCGGCGTCATACGCGGTTGCAAAACAAACATCTAATTTGATGCCACCAAAAAACATTTTAAACGCACCGACAAAAATGATGAAGAATTTGGGATACGGGAAAAATTATATATATGACCCCGAAACAGAATCCGGATGCAGCGGTCAAAACTGTTTTCCCGAAAGCATGGAACGCCAAAGTTTTTATCATCCAATTGAACGCGGATTTGAACGCGAAATTAAAAAGCGTTTAGAATATTGGGATTCTATGCGCGCCAAGGCCAAGAAAGACAATTAAAATAATATATTTACCGACACCCCAGCAGAAATATCTTCGGATTCAAATGCATAATCTATGTGGCCAACGTATTGCGTACGGCCATATTCACGAACCAATTTTGCACCGACAGATTCTTCATCGTAATGTGGATTTGTTGCCTTGCGAAATGCCATATTAACCCCGAACCGCCATGCTTCTGCAACACGAACATACATTTCTGGTATCAAATCAATAAATGCCATTCCGCGTTTATCGTCAAAAATCCAACTGGATTTTATTGTACCCGCAAAGGTCACACCTTCGTATTGGCGGCCAAGACGAAATCCGATGTAATACGTAGAATCGGCATAATCAGGTGTACGTACATGTTTTGACCCACCAAATTTAAGTCCACCAAGAATATCGTATATTATTCGATGTTTGTTTTCATCTGCGTTTCCGATACGATATGCGCCACCCAAATCTATACTGGAAAAACCATTTTCATCCCTATCAAAGTCACGTTGATAATGAACGTTTCCGCCAATTACAAATCTGTCTGCCAAACCAACCGATAACGATTGTCCCAACCGCAATCCCGTTTCAAAATAATCGAGGGACGTCTTTGATAACACCCCGCCACGTGATTGCATAAACAATGGATCAGATGTATCACGCGACAGTTCAAACGCATACGATGGTACCGCCATAAATAATCCAATAAATAACGCAGACAAATATTTATACATTTTTTATTCCGTTTAAAAAATTAACCGGCGACGATTGGGTCGCCGGTATTATTGATATTAGAAGTAGAATATGATTTGACCACCGACAGACATTTCTCTGTATTTATCGAGTTTTGTCTTGCCCATGTACAACAGGTCACTTTGTACCCCATGTTCATCGGTTTCTGTACCCCAATAACGTAATTTTTGACCATCGGCACTATCATAGAACGCGGATTTGATGTACAAGTTCAACGCGAACCAATCATTCGGTTGCCATCCCAATGCACCCTTGATAGATGCCTGGTTATGCCAATCGTAATTTCCGATTAATGCTTCGACATTTAATGTCCAATCTTCATCCAGTACACTAAATACGCCCAAACCACCTTCGACAAAGAATGTTTTTTCTTCATCGCCGTATTCAATGAACAAGACATTGTCATATCCATTTTCATCTTTACCTTTGATACCGTTACCATACATTTCTTCATCAAACAGTACCCACCATCCACGGGCAAGTCCATATATTGTAGATTTAGAAACTTTGTAACCGGCCTTTAAATCCAAAACGAATTCATTTGCGATATCTTTCTGTCTTTCATAATACCCAGACAATGTTGCAATCCACTTTTCATTATCGGTAAAGCGCCATTGCAAACCTGCACCATAGATATTCAATCCATTATCTTTCATTTCATCATCTGGTGTTGCTGCATCTGACCAATCAAATTTATACTTTGTTGAATCATAACGCCCCATCAATAACAAACCAAATCTATCAGTAATACCAAAGCTAAGGTCTTCTTTGACCGCAATCTGATCCATTGACCATTTTGCCTTTGGGTCACTGATATAACCCCCTGGGATAAAGTCCAAATTATATGATGCAGTGTTATAACCAATATCAGTTATCGAACCGAACTTGCCTTCGGTTGGTTGAAAGAACGGATGCGCCAAATAATATTTACGTTTCATCGTTTTACGTACCGTTTGGCTGCGATTCGTGGTCGATGTACGTTCCGTTGACGTGCCATTGTATGCGCGATACATTTGACTGCGGTTTGTTGTTGGTTGTGACGTATAATATTGATTTCCGGCATTTCCGGAACTGGAATACGTACGCGTGGTTGAACGTGTTTCATACTTGGCATAATTCACGTTATTCGGGTTGCTGCGTTCCGCAGGCATACTGGACAGGTTGGCGGCCGATGCCCCACCCATTCCAGAATTAGTTGCGCCAACCGCAGGCGCCGCCGCGACCAACATCGTCGCAAACATAAATACAGGTAAATATACTTTCATATTTATTTTCTCCTTTCTTAATATTCAAATTATATCACAAAATGACCCGATAACAAAATGAAATATATACTAATTATAAAATTTGTCTTTTTCCTTTTGCATCAGGTGCACTGACTATCCCCTCTTGTTCCATGCGTTCCATGAAACCCGCGGCTTTGTTATACCCGACACCCAAACGACGTTGTATATAAGATATGGTCGGTTTTTTATCACGCAACACATATTCTTTGGCCATCGCATATAAATCGCCCCCTTCACCAGACGACACCGCACCGCCAACAGCACCTGTGGATGCATCGTCCGCATTATCAACCACACCTTCGACATATTCTGGTTCACCCTGGGCACGCAAGAAATCACCAATACGTTGTAATTCGTCATTATCTATGAATGCGGCATGTATACGTACCGGCAACCGCCCAGATTCACTAAACAACATGTCGCCCTTGTCTAACAGATTCTCGGCGCCCTTTTCCCCAAGTGACGTAATCGAATCTTGGATACTACGCGCCTGGAACGAAATACGTGTCGGGAAGTTTGCTTTGATGGCACCGGTAATAATTGTTGCATCGGGACGCTGTGTCGCCATAACCAGGTGGATACCGGCGGCACGTGCCTTTTGCGCGATACGTTGTAAGCACACATCTACTTCTTTGCGGGCAATATTCATCAGGTCTGCGACCTCGTCAACGATAATAACAATATAAGGCATATCTGCCAAATCGACTTCTTGGGTTTCATACAATAATTCACCCGTTTCTTCATCTGTGCCAACTGCGACCTGGCGGGTTACAACCTCGCCTGCTTCACGCTTTGCGGCAACTGTTTCATTATACTGCGCTATATTTTGTGCATTGAATAGTTGCAATTGTTTATATCGGTCGTCCATTTCACGCACCGCCCATTTCAATGCATTAACCGCCGCCGCCGCATCATTCTTTACAATTGGTGTAATCAAGTGTGGAATATCGTCCCAGAATCCAAAGTCAACACCCTTTGGATCGACAATCATCAATTTACATTTATCAGGCGTAAAGTGATATACAATCGACGTAATAATAGATTGCACAAAAACGGATTTACCGGTTCCGGTACGTCCTGCAATCAACATATGTGGCATTTTTGCCAAATCAAAATACATCGAGCCACCAGCAATATTAACCCCCAACGCAAGTGGTATTTTCCACTTTGAATTGACGAACGCATCATCTTCGACCAATTCACGGAATCTAACCGTTTGACGGTCAAGATTAACCATTTCAACACCAATCAAATCTGTATGCGGAATATGGGCAATACGAATTCTTTCGGTTGCCATCGCACGTGTCATATCATTGACGGTCTTGTTAATATCAACCATCTTGGTTCCACTAACTGGTTTAAATTCATACAGTGTAACAATCGGCCCTGGACGAATACCAACAACTTCACCATTAACCTTGTATTCGGCGAAATGCGTTTCAAGTAATCTTGCCTGCTGTTTTAACTCTGGGGTAACAGTGTTTTTACGGAAATTAGAACTTTCCAAAAACTCTGGATCTGGCAATTCGTATTCACCCGCTTCGCCGTCAGATGTTTTTGCAACCGCCTTGCGACGTGGTTTTTTGCGTGGTTTAACCTCTTCTTCCTCTTCTTCGACTTCTTCTTCGTCCTCTTCGGTCTCTTCTTCCTCTTCTTCGGTTTCATCATCTTCTTCGGTTGGGACTTCACGCATCAAATGGAACGCGGTTAGCACCCAACGCAACACACGCCATACCGTCCGAACAAGCCGCATCACATCGTGCAAACTTATATGTAATAATATTCCCGCAATGGCAAAGAACGCGGCCAAACACAAAATACCGACAATTATGCCAAAACCACCCAGTAACGATGAAATATCGGCCGCCGCAACCGAGCCAACCATTCCACCAAATGTTGACCGTGGCGCAATTAATCCAAAACCCGCCGCGCCAAAACATATTGCGACGAATCCACGCAGCACATTATATTCTGGGGTTCCGTCACCATTGCCCCCAAGTATAAGATTTGTTCCATATCGTCCAATACATAATAAAAGGAATAATGTTGGAATAAAACCAATCATATAACGCAACACACCGATAAAATTTCCCATCAAAGATTGATTACCAAAATTGCCCGCCGCAGACACCCCATCCAAATACGGATTATGAAACAGCAACGCCAACACCGCCCACGTCGCAAACAACGCAACGGCGATGCCACACAACTTTATGGCAAAGCCCTTCAAAGCGCCCGAAACACGTTCAGGTAAAAGTTTTGATTTATCACTCATACAAGGTATTGTATCACAAAAATCACTAAAATAATAGTCCGCAACGCATTTATTTATTAATACGTCTGGATAAAATGTCTTTGACGATTATCGCGGTTACGGTACCAATAAACGCACCAACGATAACATCAGATGGCCAATGCGCCCCCACGCATACGCGTGACACACCGATAATTGTTGCCAATAACCACGCAAACCAACGCCCCCGCGGTGCCAACATACCAATCATAACCAAACCTGCAAATGATGCCAATGTATGGCCCGACGGCATTGAATGGAAAGCCCAATCTGTTGCAAACGGATAAAATCCCGTTGTATTTAATGCCTCGTAGAAAATCGGACGCATACGGCCCACCAACAATTTTATTACCCCACCAACAATGGTCGCACTGCATACAGAACACAAAACCCAGAAAGCATAACTGCCCCTGATTTTTGCATACATATCAAATATATTTGCCTTGGATTTTGTTTGAATAATTTTGCGCACATAAAAAATTACAACCACCAACAATGAAATCGCCAACCAATTTTTCACACTAAATATGGAACCAATAATATCAAAACCACGCCAATCAAACCCGCGCATATACATATACAGTGGTATATCAAAACCGAACACCCCAACCAACGCAACCGCACATGTAATTAATGCACCCACAACAATCCATAACAATTTGTTTTTCATAATCTTTCCTTATTCAAAATTTAACAGCCTGCTGTATACCTTGTCATCGGTCAATATTTTAACCGCCACCGACAACGCGACCATATCTTCATCTTCGCCACTGGTTATTGTCGGACAACCACGACGCACAGATTCAGCATCAACATTTGCATCCCGATTATAATCATGTGCACGGAAATCGTTATTAATTACATTAAGGAAAAATGCGCTTTGTTGCGACGATGTACGAATATTTGATAAACACACCAACGGGAACACACCACGACGATCGATAATATTGCCCTGCCCCGTTTTAACAGACTTGTTCATTATCTCTAACATTCCACCATCTTTTAATTTTAACCGTGATGCAATTCGTGCAACCCCGGCGGTCGGCGTTCCAATTAACACCCCCCGGCCATTTTCATAAAAAGCATTTGCAATCGCTTCGGCGGTGCCCTTGGTCATATTTGAAACAACAACGACAACTGGTGCATCGGTCATCGCCGCCCCGGCGGGTACAACCTCTACTTCATCACGGGCGGTTTCAACAATTCGCATAATCGGGTGCGGTCCAATAAACAACCCTGCAAGTTTTGCCGCCGCACGTTCATCATCACCACTGGCCGCGCGCAAATCCAAAATTACACCCGAAAGATTGTTATGTTTTGATAATGCCTCGGATACAATGGACGCGGCATTATCAGAAACCCGATTAACAATCACTTGTAATATTCCGCCATTTGCATCATCCATAAATACAATGTCCGCATCCGCGATAACAATTGTTGCACGACGAACGACAATGCGACGTGTACCACTGGGGGTCATTAATGTCATCTTTAATGTACCAGAATTAAATCCAGACATCATTGCCGCCAACGCAGAATCTGCCAAATCAGAAACCAATGTACCATTTATTTCGCCGATTAAATCACCCGCGGCAACCCCAGCATTATCCGCCGGTGAACCCTTGTATACCCCCAACACCCTAAAATTACCACGTTCATCGCGCATACCTTCGATACCGACACTGGTCAGTATTCGACCATCACTTGTAATTTCGGCATCTTGGGAATATATATAACGCCCACGTTCATCGATTCCCCGCATTAACCCATCAACAACCGCACGATATATTTCGCCTTCATTTGCCATGGCCAAGTTCTGGTCATGTTCACGCAATTTTAACACCAGCGCTGTTGTAATTTCACCAAACGCATCCCAATCGCGCGCAGCGGGGCGCGGATAATTTGCAATAATCGAATCGCCCCAAACCAAAACCACACGTTCATCAGTGGCGGCTATATGTGCATTCTTGTGCAAATTCTCTAAACTTTCGATTGCAACATTTATACTCTTGCCGCCCCAACTAACCCCGTCCAGTTTTTCATAAATATCGGCAAACCCACGCGACATTTCAACGACGTTTATACCGTCCTGAATTGGTTCATCTTCAAAGAACAGATTACCGGCAAACGATGCCCCCGATGCGAACAGTCCTATCAAGATTCCGAAAAAAATATTTTTAATTTTTGTCATCCGTCCCCCCTATCCTTTCGCACCAGGCAACACACATCAATATTTTGTTTCACGCACATTAAAGTGATACAAAATCACGTTTGATATGTACATACTGGTTAACGTTCCCATAACGATTGAGAATGTCATAGCAATTGCAAAATCACGTAACGCCAAACCACCAAACACGAACAGCCCCAGCAACGCCAACATGGTTGTAATACTGGTCAACATGGTTCGCGATAACATTTCATTAACAGACAAATCGATAACGTCATCCATCGGCATTTTGTGATACTTTTTCACATTCTCGTCGATTCGGTCATAGTTCACGACCTTATCATTAATAGAGTATCCGATACCCATAAGGATGACAGCAATCGCGGTTTGGTTGAATTCCAGTCCCATAATAGAAAAGAACCCGAACATCAAAACAAAGTCCAAAATCAGCGATACAAACGAACCAACCGCGTATCCACCACGGTACCGTATCCAAATATAGACCGCCATCAATATAAATGATACCAAAACGGCCAAGATACCACCGCGAACCAATTCACCGCCGATTTTTGGTCCAACAATTTGTACCTGGGCATATTCAACCCGCGTACCCAAAATGTCTTTGATTTCACGAACGCGTTCATTTTGTTGCGCATCGGTTGCACCCTTTGGTAAACCAACACGAATCAAAATCGCCTTGCCATCAACAGATTGCAATTCTGGGCTAAACTTTGCCAAATCGTGACGCATTTTGTCGACGGTGTATTCTGGACTATTTGAGGTAACCTCCATAGAAATACCACCGGCAAAATCGATACCGTAATTAAGCCCCTTTATCGCAAGTGACAATATCGAGAGCAACACCAGCGCCCCAGAAATCCAGTACGACAATTTGCGATACTTCATAAAATGTAATTGCATCTTTATCCCCTTACTTTTTTCTTACATAACCAATTTTTTTATTTTTGCCACCCATGTACCAATCTATCAACAAACGTGACAACCAAATGCATGTGAACAACGTTGTTATAACACCCAAAGACAACGTGACCGCGAACCCACGAATCGGTCCGGCACCAAATTGGAACAATATAAGTGCGCAAATCAAATTGGTAAGTTCACCGTCCAAAACCGTTTTCATTGAACGATTAAATCCAGAATCAACCGCACGCAACGGTGTTGCACCACTACGGATTTCATCCCTGATACGTTCGAACGGCAATATGTTTGCGTCCACCGCCATACCCAACGTAAGCACGATACCTGCAATACCAGGCAATGTTAATGTCGCCCCCATCAATGCCGACACACCAATAATCATGGCCAGGTTAACCATCAAAACGATATCTGCAATCAAACCAAATCCACGATATACCAATATCATGAACAGCAACACAAACAGAACACCTATTGCCGAACCAATTTTACCCTGGGCAATGGTATCAGCACCCAATCCCGCACCAACGGTACGTTCTTCGATGACCTGTAACGGCGCCGGCAACGCACCACTGCGCAATAATACCGCCAAATCTTTTGCCCCTTGCAAAGTAAATCCACCAGAAATCTGGCCACGACCACCCGGTATTGGTTCACGAATCGTTGGTGCCGACAAAACTTTGCCGTCCAGTACAATTGCGAATCTTTCATTAACATGTTCGGTTGTTAACTTTGCAAATCTGCGTGCACCCGTTGCATCAAACACAGTTGTCACAACAGGCATATTATTTTGGTCAAAATCGGCCTGGGAATCTTTCAGACTTTCACCCGAAACTTCGATACGCGAATATACGGGAACCTGGCTCCACGGTGAATCCATATACGGTAAAAATTCGGTACCCGCCGGCGCAACACCAGATACCATTTGTTCCTGGGTCACATTTTCGTTAACCAAATGGAACGTCATTTTCGCGGTTTGACCAATCAGTTCCTTGATATGTTCCGGATTATCAACCCCCGGTAATTGTACCAAGATATATTTTCCGCCCTGACTTTGGATAGACGGTTCCTTGGTACCCAACGCATCAATACGACGACGAACAATTTCGATACTACGCGCCAAGGCATCCGCAGTCATTTCTTCTTTTTGTTTATCGGTATACGACAACGTCAATGTTTTACCCGATGAAGAAATATCAACCGTATTTCCCAAAACGCTTCTTAAACGACCCTTGGCCTTGGATACATCGTCACTTTCACGAACGACAAACGAAACCACGCCGTCTTTATTTTGCAAATTAGAAAACCGAATCACACCCTTGCTGCGGTCAATAAGCGCACCACGAACTTCTTCGTATAATTGCGCAGTTTTTTCCTTGAACATGGTGCTGGTGTCAACCTCTAACAACAGTTGCGCCCCACCTTTAAGGTCCAAACCCAACGAAATTGGATGCATCCACGATGGGAAATATTTTGATGCCTTTGGTGACATTGTCGGCACCGCCAACAATACACCAAACACCGCAACAAAAATGATTGCTAACTTTTTAAACATACCCTATCCCCTTATTTTTCAACACTTGCGACGGCGTTCTTGCTGACCTCAATCACGACGCCCTTGGCGATTTCCATTTCTAATGTTTTGTCGTTAATTTTCTTGACGGTACCATATATGCCTGCCGCCATAATACGGTCGCCAACCTTGATAGAATCAATCATCTTTTGATATTCGGCCATACGCTTTTTATTTGGGCGCACCATAAAGAAATATATGATTACAAAAATAATTAAACAGTACAGGAATAAACCACCCCAACCACCCTGTTGTGCGGCCTGGGGCGCGGTTTGTGTGGCTGTATCAACGACTGTATCAACTGCGGTAACTTCTTGCATTTATTTTCTCCTTTTTATTATTTCTCGTGTCCAAGATTAGAAAAAAAAGCCCATAAAGTAAAGGAAAAAGTGGATAGTGATAGTGTTAGTGTTTAGTGATAGTGAATGCCCCCGGCCGATTCGCGTCCAGGTCAAATGGGAACCAAGGCCGTGGCAAACTAACCACTATCACTAGCCACTAACACTAACGCACTATATTCTTTCAAACCAACCATCAATTTCAGAAAGTGGGATAAATTTATACACTGGGCGACCGTGATTACATTCGCCGCCACGTTCCGTTTTTTCAATATCACGCAACAACGCATCCATTTGTTCCATATTTAATTTCTGACCCGCACGCACAGAATGATGGCACGCATGATTCGCCAATTTCAGGTGCAATTTTTCTTTTAAAATACTGGAATGGCCGTGTTCACGAACCTCGTCCGCGATATCATGCAAAACGGTTGCCCAATCCATATCCCAATCAGACGGCTTTTCGAAAATCGCGACCGCATCATCGCCAAACGAATCGAGACTTAATCCACTTTCGCGCAATTCATCAGATATATCCAAAATTGCGATAACATCTTCATTTTTCAAATGAACAACAATTGGGGTAAGTAATGGTTGAACCTTTATCGTATGTGTGCGCATTTTTTCATACGTTATGCGTTCATGCGCCGCATGTTGGTCAATTACAACCAAACTATCCGCCGTTGCCGCCAAAATATATTTATTTGCAATTTGCCCTATGACACGCCCCAATGGATGCGATTCGAAAATATCTTCCACCGCATTATTCGATTGCGGAATATCTTGTTCGGACACATGTGGCTTTACAGTTTCTGTCGCACTAAACAATTCCCTCTGGCCATTATCTGGTTGACGTACAAATGACGTATACGTGGAAACGTGCGGTCTTGACACGATTGGCCCGGTAAAAGTCATCCGGCCATCATCAACCGAATTTTCCACTTCACTATTCATTGTTTGTGACAAAACATCACGTAAAGATTTTATAATAAACGAACGAACATGTGTTGGTTCCAAAAAGTGAACCTCCGTCTTGGTTGGTGAAACATTTACATCAACATGATCAGACGGCAACGTTAAATACAACACGCACAGTGGAAATTCACGCGCATGCATAACATCCATATACGCCGCACGCAATGCACCGACCAAAACCTTGTCCTTAACTGGGCGACCATTTACAAATAAATATTGATCAACCGATGATGCGCGCCGCAACGTTGGGTCCGAAATATACCCAGTTAACCGCATCCCGGTAAGCGACCCCGATGTCGCATCCACCGCATGCATACGCCCACGCACATCTTCGCCCATCACAGATTCGATTCGTTCCATTAACGGTTGGTCTTTTGGAAAATGCCATTTATTATTAAGTATAAATCCAACATCGGTCCGCGCCATCGCAAGACGCTTTACAACGTCCAAAACCGCCATCATTTCCGCCCTATCCGAACGCAAGAACTTTAACCGCGCCGGTGTTTTCGCGAACAGGTTTTGAACCCGAATGCGTGTTCCGCTTTGCCAATCAGACGGCTTTATTTCACCAGTATTACAATCCAAATGCCAACCATTAGAATCGGTTCCATTACATGTATCAATTGTCATATCTGATACAGATGCGATTGACGGTAATGCCTCGCCCCGAAACCCCATAAAATTTATATGTAATAAATTATCATCAGGTAATTTCGATGTTGCATGTCGCATAATACAATTTGCCAAATCTTCACGCGACATTCCCGAACCATTATCTACAATATTTATAAGCGTACGTCCACCATCAACAACATCGACAATAATCTGATCCGCCCCGGCATCCAAGGCATTTTCAACAGTTTCCTTAACAACACTGGCACCGTGTTCCACCACTTCACCGGCGGCAATTTGGTTTATAAGATAATCTGGCAATAATCTTATGGACACGTTTCACCTATTCTTTAAATTTTACTTCCAATATTTCATATTCACGTTCACCCGACGGCAATCTAACCAGGCAAGTATCACCAACACATTTACCAATCAATGCACGACCAACCGGCGAAGTGCATGATATAACCTGTTTACCATCAGATTCCACATCCGACAAAATACGACATTGCATACGATTGCCATCTTCGTCTTCACACACAACGCGCGCACCGAACACAACACGATCACCTGACAAATTATCAACATCTATGACCGATGCATTGTTTATAAAGCTTTCAATATATTGAATTCGTTTGTCTATTTCACGTTGCTTTTCACGGGCGGCACTGTAATCCGCATTTTCCGACAAATCACCCAAAGACCGCGCCCATTGAACAACCTTTAATATTTCTGGTCTGTCCACTTCTTGCAACTGTTTTAACTCTTTGACCAGTGCTTCAAAGCCCTGTTTTGAAATCGGTTTTTTATCCATTTTATCACTTCCTATTTTCTTATAAGGTTGCATTATAAATCTTCATTTTAATTTTGCAATTAGGAAATAAACAGTTTATACTTTTTTAGTAAGCACAATAAAACAGAAGTAAAAATGATAAATAGCAAGATTTTATCTCGTTTCCTGTTCCGACGTTTCTTTTCTGGGGTCGGATTGGTTTTACTTGTTGTGTGCGGAATTATATACGCGGTGACGTTCGTCGAACGTTTGCCCAGCAACCCGAATATTTTTGCAACATTAAATGATTCATGGATACGTCTTGTTGAATATGTGCCACTGTTTTTACCACTTGCGGTATTTATGGGGACACTGGTTGCATATTATAACCTGACCCGATCCAGCGAATGTGTCATTATGTCTGGTGCGGGACTTTCGCCGTATCAAATTGGGCGTCCATTTCTAATTGGAGCATTTATAATTGGCGCATTTGCATCCATGGTTATAAACCCTTATGCCGTAAAACTGACATCACAAAACATAACCAAAGAACATCTTAATTTGGTTGATGGTAAAATATGGTTGCACGAGGCATCTGATAACGGGCACCTGACCATCGTGGCCAAGGATATGACCCAAGAATCGGGTTCCTTGATTTTTCATAATACAACCGTTTATGTTCAAGATTTGAATTTCGTATTGTCAAAACGTATCGATGCAGACAAGGTAACATTATCTGCAACGGGTCTGGATACCAAACGCGCAAAAATATCCGACACAACTGGGAAAATTGAAACTGGTACTTGGCACGGCGACACATTGATTACGCCGCGAACCGTATTGGACAGATACCTGCAACCAGACCAAATATCATTTTGGGACCTGCCACGATTCATAAGAAAAATGTCTGCGATTGGCGTTTCCATGCGGGCGCATTTGGTTCAGTTTTGGACTCTGCTCTTTTTACCACTTACCATGATTGCCATGGCAACATTAGGTATCGCGTTTTCACAAACACGTCAACGCCGTAATCATACATTTGGGAAAAAATTTAGTATAGGTATCTTAACGTGTTTCGTTTTATATTTCCTGTTGAATATATTTAGTGCTCTGGGCGCAAATGGGACATTGCCAACGTTGCTTGCCATAATTGCACCACCACTTATTATTATCGCGGCATCGGGTGTATTCATTGCCAGTTTTGATACAATATAATTCTATGATTTTAAAAAGGACAGCAATATGCCATTGAAAAAGAAAAATTCAAAACGGAACAAAATAATTATGTGGACACTGATTATCATTTTATTGGTATTGATGATAATCTATTTCCCACCAACCCAAAATGTAACCGAAGTCGTTTTATATCAATAATGAATCATATCGACATATTTTTAGAAGCACTTTCCGCCGAAAAAGGCCGCAGTCAGAATACCCTTGCATCATATGAAAATGATTTGCGCCAGGCGGATTCTGCAATTCCCGGTGGTTTGGAAAATGCAAGCGAACAAGATATACAAAACTATCTTGGTGGACTTTGTGCACGCCCAACATCCATTGCACGCAAGGCAAGTGCCCTTCGCAGTTTTTATAAATTTTTAATGATTGAACATCTTATCACAAAAAATCCGGCGGCAAATATTGAATTACCAAAACGCGATAAATTATTACCAAAATTATTAACAACCGAAGAAATAGAATTATTAATTTCTTCGGCGGGCGACACACGTAATTCGGTGCGCCTGCGCGCGATGATAGAATTGCTCTATGCGTCGGGTTTACGCGTATCGGAACTTTGCGAATTACCAATGACCGCCATATTGGGCGACAGATTATTAATTCATGGCAAGGGTGCCAAAGAACGTATCGTTCCCATGCACGATGCGGCGATTAATGCATTAAACAAATGGGTGGACATGCGTGGTGATGACGAATCCAAGTATGTGTTTCCAACCAATTCTTCATCGGGACATATAACACGCGACGGATTTTTTAAAATATTAAAAAAATGCGCTGTACTATCTGGAATTGACCCCACACGTGTGACACCACACGTGTTACGCCATTCGTTTGCATCGCACCTATTGTCACATGGGGCAAACCTGCGTGCAATTCAGATGATGCTTGGGCACGAAGATATATCAACAACACAGATCTATACACACGTACAACCAGAAAAATTACAACAAGTTGTCGAAGAACATCATCCGCTTTCAGATAAAAAGGAATCAAATAAATGATAAAAAAATGCGATGTAAAGGGATGTCCAAAGGCCGGAACATGTCGTGCACCAAAAACGCGCGAACTTAAAGAATATTGGTATTTTTGCCAGGAACATGCCGCAGAATATAATAAAAATTGGAATTTCTATGATGGCATGACACCCGAAGAAATCGAAGAAGACTGGGAGGTTCGCACCTTTGGTTCGCCAATTGGCAAACGCACACAACAAGAATCGGCAGACTATATTAAATTTCTTAGTGACTTTATCAATGGCCGCAGCACATTTGATAAAATGCCACCGAAAAAATCTTTGCCATCATCTATTATGGCGGCCTTTAAAACATTGGATTTGCCAATTACGGCATCGTGGCGTGAAATTGGTACACGTTACCGCATGCTCGCAAAAAAATATCACCCCGATACCGCGGGCGCATCTGTATCAAACGGAAAAGAATTTACAAAAATATCATCTGCATACCAGGTACTAAAAAAGCATTTTGGCAAGTGATACTTTTTTATGGCGCACCATATCTTGTTGTGCTATTGTTCTACGAAAAGGATAAATAGGAATGTATGACATTATTATACTTGGATCCGGTCCGGCCGGATTAACTGCGGCCATTTATTGTGGTCGTGCAAACAAGAACACACTTGTATTGGGTGGCGACACACTTGGTGGTCAAACCGCCGGAATCGCAACGTTAGAAAATTATCCCGGATGGGCGGGCAGCGGTTTCGAATTAATTGAATTCATGAAAAAACAGGCTGAATCTTTCGGTGCCAAAATACAAATGAAAACCGCCGCGCATATCCAAGACGGTACGGATGGAACATTTGTTGTTACCGATACACATGGCGATAAATACGAAACACGTGGAATAATTTTGGCAACGGGCGCATCCCCACGCAAACTTGAAATCGAAGGCGCACGCGAATTCTTTGGGCGCGGCGTATCATATTGTGCAACATGTGATGGATTTTTCTATAGTGGCAAAACTGTATTGATAATTGGTGGCGGTAACAGCGCGCTAAACGATGCGTTATATTTGGCAGACATTGCCAAGAACGTTAAAATTATTTATCGCAAATCTGCATTCACACGTGCCGAGGCCATCCTGCGCGACCGTGTTGCGGCCAAGGAAAATATCGAATGCATTTTCAACACAGATTTAAAGAAAATATCTGCAAAACCCGATTCCGAAAATGGCGAATTAATTGCGACAACAACCGATGACAAACAAATCGTATGTGATGGAATCTTTGTTGCCATCGGACACGAGGCAAACACAGATTATCTGACCGAAGATATTAAACGTGATGAATTGGGACGGCTTAGCCCCGATAGTTTACCACGCGGAATATTTGTTGCGGGTGACGTACATTCAAATATAAAGATGCAAATCGCAACGGCGGTTGGTACAGGATGCACCGCGGCAATGGATGCAATTGCATATTTGAATACAAACGCGCAGTAAAACCAAAAGGAATAAAATATGCTAGATATAAAATTTATTCGCGAAAATCCGGATGTGGTAAAGAACGCATGCCGTGTTAAAAATTTTCCTGATGTGGTTGATGATATTTTGTCGTTGGATGTACGCGTACGTGAATTGAAAACGATTACACAAACCAAAACTGCCGAAAAAAATAAAATAACCAAAGAGATTCCAACCGCCACTGACAAGGCGCCATTGATTGCCAAATCAAAAGAAATTAGTGAAGAAATCGCAAATGATATGTCTGAATTGGCCGATAAAGAAGCGAAATTAAATGACCTGTTGCACCGCGTTCCGCAAATACCATCGGCCGATGCGCCGGTTGGTGCCGATGATTCTGCAAACGTTGAAATCCGCCGTATAGGCGCACCACGTACATTTGATTTTACACCACGTCCACAATGGGAATTGTTGGATATGAACGGTTGGTGGATGCCAGAAAAAATTGCAAATGTTTGTGGCACACGTACATATTGCCTGTGCGGGGAACTTGCCGAATTATCATTGGCGATTCAAACGTTTGTTATTCAAAAATTAATCAGCAAAGGGTTCAAATATATTGAATGTCCACCGGTGACAAAACCGCAAACAATATTTAATGCGGGACATTTCATGGGGTCTGATTTATCGGTCATGAATGATGACGTGTTTATGTTGACGAATACCGACAGATGCTTGGCCGGTACCGCGGAAATAATTTTGAACTCGCTGCACGCGGACGAAATTTTGACGGAAAACGAATTACCAATCAAATATGCTGGTTTTTCAACATGTTTCCGTAAAGAGGCCGGCGCCGCCGGTCGCGACACACGCGGGCTGGTGCGCTTTCATCACTTTGATAAAGTGGAACAATATATTTTCTGCCGTCCCGAAGAAAGCGATGAAATGCACGAATTCTTATTAAATAATCTGTGTGAAGTTGTGGGCGATTTGGAATTACCATATCGTGTTATTGCAAACAGCACCGGTGACATGGGTTTCAATAAAGTAAAAATGAACGATGTCGAAGCATGGTTCCCATCTGAAAACGCGTATCGCGAATTGGGTTCATGTTCATCCATTGGTCAGTTCCAGGCCCGCCGCACAAACACACGTTATCGTGAAAATGCAACCGGTGAAGTAAAATTTGTTGCGACATTAAACAATACTGGAATCGCCCTGCCCCGTGCATTGGTTCCAGTAATCGAAAATCATCAAAACGCAGATGGTTCGGTGAACATTCCGAAAAAACTGCAACCATTGATGGGTGGTCGAACAAAGATTGGTGGAAAACATTAAATAAAAAATCACCCGTTTGGGTGATTTTTTATTTTGATATATCACGTTTCTGTTTAAACAATAAACATATACCCATCACACAAAAAAGGGGCATCACTTCCTTATTTTTTTATTTCACTGGCTTCAATTCCACCATCTTTGCGATATAAAGCCGAACTAAAGAATCCCTATCCAAACGTAATTCCTTTATTCTACTGTCACCTTGACCTTTTATTACTAATTCAGACGTGTCTTCTGAGCTAAAACGCTGCACCAGTTCAACTTTACCATCTTTCACACTTTTTATGGGTACCAATCTAAGATCACGATCTCCTGGACCTTCACGTACTAATGCCTGCCAATGGTTTTTCGAATACAAGAACGCATCCCCCCACGCATCCCGACCAATTTGCAAATCATCAGCACACAGCACTCGACTGGCTGCATAATTGATAGAGTAATTAGCCCTATCAGCCGCGTTTAACTCATTTAAATATGATTCACTCATTATTTTATCCTTTTATTTGTTATTTACCTTGTTCTTTATCTTTGGTTCTCTGCCACAATGCCCGTAATTGTTTCATAACATATTCATCAAATTCTGTTGATTTGAATTCTTCTTTATTATTGATTCTCAAAACAAACGGACCATTTTTTGCATCAAACGTTGCGACATCAAAGAAATTATCGTTGGAATCAAATACTTCGTATGGTTGCGGATTTTCCAATCTGTTATAATTCACCCACGCCCCAGGATTATTCAAAACCGCAATACACCATGCAATTTTCTTGGTCATCAAACTATTACGTTTTGTACCGTACGCATCAGATAATTCCTTGTCCGATTCAATGGATTTTTCACCAAGGTATTTGCCGTTTATTTTACGCGGATTTGCCACAGGTATTAATTTAAATGCTGGACGGCCATTATCCATGGTTACCGGCATCAATATACTTGCGACTTTATCAGATTTCAAACATGTCACCCCATCCAGATTGCAGAGTGATACATCCGCCGCATTAATAACATCCATACATAATTTAATACTCATCTTTCTACCTTTTCACTTTTGTTTAGGTTAGGACATATAAATAAAATTACTTAAAGCACGCTGTGTAAGTTCGTCTTTTTTCTGATTATACGCCTTACGTACCACATCTATATCAGCTTGATCACTAAGTGTTCCGAGGTTTGTATTGTTCAACGACTTGACCACAAAACCACCCGTGGTGGTTTGTTCCACCTTAAGCTTATGCGTACAAGAAAACAAGTACGTCCTGCTGAATGCCAGGTACACATCAGGGGCATTGATTACTTTCATACACAATGTATATGGTTTAGATGCCTGTTGTTCCATAATAATAACCTCTTTATCTTTCACGCTTTGGGTATAACGGCACCGCAAAGAACACAGGATTTGCAAATTGTTGAAAGAAACTAATAAACGGTTTGCTGTTCAATCTGCGTACATATTTGTTCAATACAAAAATATTTTCTGCATCGGTATCATATGAATAGCGCCCATAATACGCCCATACTTTACCTTCAGAAGTTATTGTTTCTTCTTCGGGCATCACAAATACATGATGCGCAATGTTTTCGCTTAACGGATACAAGACACGGTTCAAACAATACTTGTTTTCCAATGCCATTATTGGTTCAAGTTTATTGCACACAGAATCCGCCGTAGACAACGTACCAGGATTCCCGTCTTTATCTACATTTATATATTCAATTGTGCGTGGAAAATACAAATATTTCTTTGGATTCGCCGCCACAGATTGCAAATATTTATGTGATTCCACGGCACGTTTATGGTTTTCCTGCGCAGATTTTTTTTCATCTGGTTTACGAATGCGCGCAATTTGACGTTGTTCACATGTCAGTAATATTTCCATATATTCTGCATATGCCGCCAACAACTGTTCTATGGTTTTATCAACATTCACACTTTTCATCTTGATACCCCCTTATTTCTATTTAGCTAAATATATAACACAAAAAATTAAATAGTCAAGATATTTCTTGCAAAAATTATTTTTTATGATAACTTGTTGAAAAAGCAAAAATATAGTATAATCTAGACCCTTGGGTCAAAAAAGGCAAAAGTGATGAAAATTCGTAATATTGCAATTATTGCGCACGTTGACCATGGTAAAACAACCTTGGTTGATAACATGTTGAAACAAGCGGGAACTTTCCGCGAAAACGAACGCGTCGAAGACCGCGTAATGGACAGTGGCGATATCGAACGCGAACGCGGAATTACTATATCGGCAAAACCAACGTCTATTTTGTGGCATGATTATAAAATCAATATTGTTGACACCCCCGGGCACGCCGATTTTGGTGGCGAAGTAGAACGTATTTTGTCCATGGTGGACGGCGTCGTGTTATTGGTGGACAGTGCCGAAGGCCCCCTGCCCCAGACAAAGTTCGTGCTTTCCAAGGCATTAAAATTAGGCCTGCGCCCGATTGTATGTATTAATAAAGTTGACCGTTCTGATGCACGTCCAGACGAAGTTTTATCCGAAACATTTGACCTGTTTGATAAATTGGGTGCGGATGATGCACAGTTGGATTTCCCATACCTGTACGCGGTTGGCCGCGATGGTTGGGCGGTTCGTAATTTAAACGATGAACACAAAGATTTGACCCCATTATTCCAATTAATTGTGGATCATGTACCGGCCCCAGATTGCAACGGGACACGTTGTATGATTGATGCGCCATTTACAATGCTGGCCACGACATTGGAATCAGACCCATATGTGGGTCGCATACTTACCGGCAAAATTGAATCCGGTACCGTTCGCGTTGGCCAATCTGTCAAGGCAATTAATATGAAGGGCGAATTCGTTGAAAACGCCAAAATCACCAAGATTATCGAACACCGCGGCATTGAAAAGATTTCGCGCGACAGTGCGTCCGCAGGTGACATTGTTGTTGTCGCCGGTTTCACCAAAGCAACCGTGGCAGATACGCTTTGCGATCCATCCGTTACCGAACCAATTCCGGCAATGCCGATTGACCCACCAACCCTGACCATGACATTCTTTGTGAACACATCGCCATTGGCCGGCCAAAGTGGTAAAAAATTAACATCCCGTATGATTGGCGAACGCCTGTTCAAAGAAGCCGAAACCAATATCGCCCTGCGCGTGACACAAAGCGAAAACAAAGAATCTTTCGAAGTGTCTGGCCGTGGCGAATTGCAATTGGGTATTTTAATTGAAACAATGCGCCGCGAAGGATTTGAACTGTCCGTATCACGCCCACGCGTTGTTATGCAAACCGGTCCCAACGGCGAAAAATTGGAACCAATTGAAGAAGTCGTCGTCGACGTTGATGATGAATTCAGTGGCGTCGTAATTGAAAAAATGACCAAGCGCAAAGCGACAATTACCGAAATGAAGGCCTCTGGTGGTGGCAAAACACGTATTGTGTTCTCTGCACCGTCACGCGGTCTTATTGGGTACCTGTCTGAATTCCGCACCGATACGCGCGGCACTGGAATTATGAACCGCGTATTTGATAAATACGATGTATACCGCGGTCCAATTGTTCAATACAGACCAGGCGTGTTGGTATCAATGGAAAAAGGCGTCACCGCAACGTATGCGTTGCATAACCTGGAACCGCGCGGTGTGCTGTTCGTTGGCCCACAAACCGAAGTTTATTCAGGTATGATTATCGGCGAACACAGCAAAGAAAACGATTTGGAAGTCAACCCGATTAAGGGCAAAGAATTAACCAACGTCCGCAGTGTTACCGCCGATGAAAAATTATTCTTGGCGCCACCACGCAAGATGTCATTGGAAGAAGCCCTGTCGTATATCCAAGACGATGAATTGGTCGAAGTAACCCCGGCAACAATTCGTCTGCGAAAAAAAGAATTGGACAGTGGCAAACGCAAAAAGCTTGCCCGTGGCAAAGACGAAGACATGTAATCAAATCCGCCGTATGGCGGATTTATTTTTATTGTAAAAACACGTTCTATCTATTATCTTTATAAAAAATGGGGGATTTGATGACATCTATTAAACCAACATTGAAATTATATTGCGACAAAAAGAACACTGTTCACACAGATAAAAATATAAAACTCATACAATTTAAATCTTGTGCGAATATAACTGCGGTTGAAAATCCCACAATCGTGGTTAACACAAAAACCGCTGCATACGGGATTTTCGACGGCAACAATAAACTTGTTCCGCAATCATTACAATATCGTGGAAAACACCATAATTTTATTCCGCCCCGGGTTCCACAAAATGTTCCGTACATTGATGCCGAAGCGATATATATTGGAAACACATATCCACACTTTGGACATTTTTTAGTCGAACACCTGAACAGGTTGTGGGGGGGGTGTAAAAAACAACGTAATTACAAATACATATTTATAAACAATCGTGGTATCAATGTAAAAAACTTTGTATATGATTTTATGGCCACATTTGGCGTAAAAAAACAAGACGTCATTATTTTAACAACGCCAACACGATTCAAAAAAGTATATATTCCATCACAAACATTTAATATGTCTGGGGCATGCATTGATTACGCAATGGTTAACGGATACCGCGCCATGGCCGAAAATGTACGCGGTGCCGGATATGAACGCGTATATATGTCACGCACGAAATTGCCCGAAAATATTAAAACCATCGGCGAAGAAAAATTAGAAAAAATATTTATCAAAAATGGATACAAGGTTATTTATCCGGAAACTATGACAATTGCCGAACAAATTGCCACTGTTGCAGATGCCAAATACCTTGCCGGATGTTCCGGCACCGCATTGCATTGGGCGCTATGCATGAAACCTGGTGGCACAGTTATCGCATTAAAACGAAATTCTAAACCGGACGATTTTATTCGTACACAATATATGTTAAACACTGTTACCGGATTAAATTCTGTATTCATAACCGCGTCCACAGAAAAATATATGTCCAGCCATGGTGGCACAGGTACACCACAAATAGTCGGTGTCAATGAACACGTCAAAAAATTTTTGGATGATTTTGGTTTCAAATACACCAATTCAGATATTGCATTTGACCAAAAAGCAATGAATACGTATCTTGAACGATATAAAGCCTATAAAGCCGAACACGGTGGAAAATTATACCGCAATATTTGCAGTAAATTAATCAAATTAGTCGTATGCTTGGTACCTGGCCGCGTAAATCGGCGCAACGCACGTCAATGGCTTAAAACCAAATTACATTGTTAAAATATTAATAATGCAAAACTTTCCTTAACCATGTGCGATATGCACTGCGTGTCTGGCGTCCCAACACCACACACGACGTGGTTTTTATAAGCAATCTTTTTAACTTTCTTAAAAACAAATTGCCATGCGTTTGCCTGTATTCGGCCAATGCTTTTTCATATTCTTGCCATGCATCCTGGTCAACCCCCAAATCTTTTTGCGTATATTTATATCCATTTTTATCAAAGAAATCTTGGATATATTCATTTACGCCGATGATTTGTGGTGCCGTGGTACTGTGAAATGTTTTATGCAATTCTACCGACCCCGATATAAACACACCGTCTAATTGTTTGGTATTATTTACATTGTTTTGAATCATCGCGTTACATGCCGGCCGTCTGTTACGTTTAATTGAAATAACCGTTCCACCCGGTTTCATAAACAACGCCAAATGCAGTGCCGTCCCCGCACACCCGGCAAGAACCTTACAATTTTTTACCAACGCTATTTGTGATGCCAGTGGCAATTTTTCCGGATAAATTATCTTGAAACCATTTTTTTCAAACACACTTTGTACTTTCTCTTCACCAAGTGTTTTATGCAATTTATCCAACTGGGCGCGCGAGACATATATTTTGTCATATATTTCTTCATCTGGGATATTTTTTGCAATTCTATCAAACGTCTGTGCAAAGGAATCCGATGTATACAGCCGCGCATTGAACCCTTGTGATGGCACACATACACTCTTAAATTGTGTCGTCGTATCCAAGATTATTATATTGTCACGTTTAATACCAAACAGTTCGATAAAGTTAAAAATATAATTTGGTATTTTTTCTAATCCTTTATCATTTATCAAAACGACTTTTCTATTTTTATATTCTTTATCCATCAACGCATACAACCGATTCATATGTTCCAACAAGAAATGTCCAAAAAATGGATTAACATTGCCAATGAACACGACATCTTCGTCAACATACGGAATATCGTTATGATTAAACTTTGGTATAAATTGCGATTTATTTCTGCGGGTCTGTAACGACTCTCGAATAAAATTGCCATCTTTGTCAAAAACGCCGAAACCACGTCCATGGTCGTTTACAATAACCGCACGATCAAAACATTTAATATATGTATCTTTCTTGCATTGTTTTGATACAGATTTTTTAAAATATTTTACAAAATTCGGTTCCCCGGTAAGTGTATATGCCATATGTATTTCCTTTATTGAAAAACTATAATAAAATTTGTATAGTGATTGCAAGGTATAAACGATGGTCACACAGAAACGATTATTTTTGCTTGCTGGATACGATCGCGACGGCATTATTGATGATGCACTGGTTCATTATGCAAAAAATTTAAGTAATCTGGGCGACGTGGTCTTGTTCATGGACTGCGATTGCAACACCACCGAAATATCAAAAATACAACCGTATTGCAAATATGTCGGTGCAACCCGCCATGGGGAATATGATTTTGGTTCATATAAACGCGCATATATATGGGCCCGCGATAATAAAATATTGGATAAGTATAACACCGCCTATTTGGTTAATGATTCTGTATATGGCCCGATGTTTGATATGTCTGACATCATGGAACGCATTGACGCCGTTCCAACCGATGCGGCTGGGTTAGTCGTTTCAACACACAAGACACATTCATATATGGAATCTTGGTTCGTGCGATTAAATAAAAACATATTCACAACCGATTGGTTTGATGAATTTATGTTATCCATCACGCAACAGCCAACAAAAAACCGTGTATCGGTAAAATACGAACATGGATTAAGCAAATTGGTAAACGAACACGGCCTGTCGTGGGGCGGTGCATATGTGCGCCATGGGCGGTACACGTATAACCATCCAAAATTATTATTTAAACAGGGTTGTCCCTTTATAAAAAAGGCCTGTTTCAAACGGCATAATGGCGCATCCGGTGGCGATATACGGTATATACTGCGACATTCGGACAAAACAATTGCAGATAAAATTTTAAATTCTGCGAACCGTGTTTATGGTACAGATTATATGAATTGGTTGTTGACCAATAATATGATTAAAATCTTGGCGCGCAAATTAAGTTATGCTATAAAGAAAATAAAGAACGGTCGCATATGAAGAAAATAAAACGTATTGCCGCGATAACAATGGCGCGAAATGATGATTTTTTCTTATCGCGCTGGGTGGCGTATTACGGTCATGAATTAGGCAACGAAAACCTGTATATCATATTGGACGGTACGGATCAAGACGCACCAAAAAATGCAAAAAACGTAAATATTATCAAATTACCACATATTGACATGTCACGCAGTGGTGGTGATAAATACAGAATAAATAAAATATCTGATTTGGCGGCGGAACTGTTTAATAAATATGACATCGTTATTGGTTGCGATTCCGATGAATTCTTAATCGTCGACCCGGCGACCAAAAAGACATTGGCGGAATATTTATCGGGTCTGAATTATAAAACAACTGTATCAGGCCTGGGGTTAGATATTGGGCAAAATATGAAAACCGAACAAAAATTAGACGCAACAAAACCCATGTTGGCGCAACGTTCGTATGCCCTGCTCTCTACCCGATATACAAAATCTGTTGTCTTGTTCCGACCAATGCGTTGGGGCAGTGGTTTTCACCGCGTACACGGCGCAAACCTGCATATAGATAAAAATTTGTATTTGTTACACTTTGGGGCGGTTGATATGAAAATGCTGGTAACCAAGGCCGAAAAACGCGGTCCCGATTGGGTAAATCATTTGCGTCGTCGCGGTAATGGAACAATTAATTTGGTCACAAAAAAAATCGCACATGGCGAATGTCATATAAAAGTCGCCCGTATAATGCAGCGTATATTCCGTCCAATTTATGCGATTGGCAAACCAGGAATGTTGCGTATAAAATGGGTTGTAAAAATACCATCACGTTTCAAAAAAACAGGAATATAACATGAGTACCCCCAAAAAAATAGACATTGTTTACAGATGGGTGGATGGGTCTGATAAAAAATGGCAGGCCGAAAAAGACAAATGGTATAAAAAGATAACCGGCAAAACCCCAATATACAAAGGTTCTGCAACAACTGAACGTTTTCGCGATAATGACGAATTAAAATATTCACTGCGTTCGGTCGCGGAATGTGTACCATGGATTAATCATATTTATATTGTAACCGGATTTAACCAGGTTCCAAAATGGCTGAACACTAAACATCCAAAAATAACCATTGTTCCACACGAAGAAATTATGCCGGCGGATGCGTTACCAACATTTAATTCTACGGCCATTGAAATGTGTATCACAAACATTAAAAACCTGTCTGAACATTTTATACAAATGGGCGATGATATGTTTTTCAACAAACCATTAACACCACACTTTTTCTATGATCGCATGGGACGCGCAAAGGTTAAATATAATGGTTGGCAACGACATGCAAAAAATATTGATGATTGGTTGGCGGAATCAGACGGGTGGACACGGCGCCTTATACTCGCAGAAATAAAAATCAAAGAATTGTTTGGAAAAAATGTTTTCTTTGCACGTCCATCACATGGCATTGACCCATATTTGAAATCTGCATGGTTGGAATATCGCAATCATCCCAAAATGAAATATTTAATAGATAAACAAATATACAACAAATTCCGCAGCGAATCTGAATTTCCATGTTGGATGTTTTGCCTGTATGCATTGGTAAAAAATCGCGCGGTATTCTATCATTCGCGTGCGGCGAAATTCGGGCGCCACAAATTTATAAACTTTATTTATAACATGATACATTTCCGGCGTATTCGCCTTTCCAATGTGACATGTGAAAATGTTGTTGATTCACAACGTGCAATCGCTGTCGCGCCAACATTCTGCATCAACGATGGTCCAAATAACACACCGGAAATATTACAACAAAATACAGATTTCTTGGAAAAACGTTTTCCAAATAAATCACCATTTGAAAAATAAAACGCGCTTTATTTTTTGGTAAATCTGTCGCAAACGAATTTTAATTGGCGCCCGTATTTCAGTATTGCAATTTCACCATTGCATAATAAAAATCTGTCCGAACTTATGATAATTTCACGCATGCCATCATTATCAAATAATGTACCATTGACCGTATCACATTTACCCAAGAACAAATTCAATGTATCGGCCGCATTTACCCGTACAGCGCCAGAAACTTCCGTTTCATCAAAATGGAATTTTAAATTATTGGTATCAACCCGACACATATACACATTGGCAAAAACATTATCTTGTTTTTTGACACCGTTTTTCTCACTGGCCATTGTCCAAACATCAACCGCCAATAATTCTTTTTTGTTGGTATCAATTTGCATACCAACCTCTTCCATTATTTCACGTTGCAACGCATCATCGATACTTTCACCCGCCTGGACATGCCCGGATGCCGTCGTATAGAGTGTCCCTGTATCGGTACGTATCTGGAAATATATATTGCCGTTTTCATCGTACAACCAACAATGCACAGTTTTATGCCACAGCCCCCGCGCATGAATATTGTCACGTGTTTCGGTTCCAATGAACCGCATTTCTTTGTCATAAAAATCCAGCATTTCAGACATATTACTTACCAATAAAATCTAAAACACGTCTGGCAAGTGCACGACGCGATTTCGGCACAGATTTAAACACACCCAAATTGTATAAATCGGTGAACGATTGTTTTGCGATTTGTAATTCTTCATCTGTTTTTAAATATTTAATTTTACGAAATGCCCAATATACAAAGAACCACAAAAAGTTCTTGGACCACAATTCCATTTGATGGTCGTCGGCCTGGTCATTATATAAAACGAAAGAATCTTTGATACCCGTAATCAAACTCTGCATTATACGTAATTGCTTTGCCGACAACACGATGCCACCAAAATTTGGAATATAATAATACAATGGCAACGGCATAATCGTCACACGTGGACGGCGCAACATTACACGCGACCACCACGGAAAATCTTCGAACAGAATTCCTTTGATAAACGGAATATCTTCTATCAAATTACGACGATAGAGGTTTTTCCATACCTGGCAATGTTTCACCAACCACCGACGATTTTTATTGAACATATTATGCGCGCTATCCGTTGCGTATTCATAAATATCGTCCGTTGTACGTGTTTTAATTTTGTTCGATTTATATCTTTTCTTAATCCCCAATGGCACGACATTATCGGTATCCAACCCCAGTTTATGATACACCATTAATTGCGGACGATAAAACCGGTCATACGTAAAAGACACTATATCTGAATCATCACGCAGTGCCATCGCATATGCCAATTCCATCGTTTGTGGATGAATAAAATCATCGCTGTCCAAATACATTATATAATCCCCGTGCGCATGTGGCATACCTGCATTACGCGCATCAGACAGACCACCATTTTCTTTATGCACCACAATAAAACGTTTATCACGCGCGGCATATTCTTCGGCAATTTCCCCGGATTTATCAGGACTGCCATCATCAACACAAATCGCCGTCCAATCTGTAAATGTTTGATTTAAAACGCTGTCCAAACAACGGCGTAGATATTTTTCGACACCGTACATTGGAATAATTATTGATATTTTTGGTTTCATATGAAATCCTTTATCACATTTTACTTATTGCTTCGGCGAATGTCCCGGGCACCAGTGCATCAGCATATGCGCATTTTTGGAAAAACGCATCTGCGGTTAATTGTTTAAATAATTTTTCATCATACGGTTTATGCTTATATATATGCCACAATGCGTGCGTTGGATCTTGGTCAATATGTGGCATTTCTGCAAAATATTTTTTTGCCCGTTCATCATTTTCAACCAATGTTTTAAACAGCACCTGATGCATAAAATAATCAAAGCAATGATTTTCATGAATCCAGTAATCAATTATCATCGCCCGCCATGCAGCCAATAAATAAGCACCCTTGCGCGCACGTATGAAACAGTTTTGCATATATGAATACTTTTGCCCGACATGGCCTACCATATAAACAAAGAAATCTAGGTTTATAATCCAATCTGGAATAGGACTTGTCACAAAAGCCGTTGAATCCAACCAAATTCCACCATGTTCGTATAATAATTCAACACGACAAATGTCCGCAAAATGGGCACGTCTTATTTTTCCGGCGCGATATTTTTCAACTATTTCCCGTGGCAAATTAACATATTGTTCAAAATTATTATCATCCAACACAACCAGATCTTGTTTACAATGCCGGCGAATACTGCGATAACACGCCTTTACTAAATCAGGCGCATTTTTTTCACCCTGTTGCCACATTGTGAAAATCTTTTCATTTTCATCATCGTTAATAACCGGAACTTCTTCTACTTTTTCCACAGCTGGCAAATAGCGTTTGAAATACCGAACGGCCACATCAGCATAAACACCACATCGAACCTCACTTCGCACCGCACGTGGACGCCACAACCAATTCAAAATATGTGCCCGTACAACAATCTGTGTTAATGCCCATATTCTTGCTATATTCATATCTGCCTCTTTGGTTAAAATTAGGCGGCACATAAAATGCCGCCCATATATTATTCGTCCGTCTCATCTGGCAAATCATCGTCCGGCGAACCAATTGTCATTTCTTCGGCAATTCCGTTCGCACGCGCCATGATTTTATCCAACAATTCCTGTTGCACATCCGGATGGTCTTTTAACCACTGACGCGCATTGGCCTCGCCTTGGCCGATTCGTTCATTATTGTATGAATAGAAACTGCCCGCTTTATCTATGAAATCATATTTGACACCCATATCCAAGATTTCACTTATACGGGAAATACCTTCGCCATACATGATTTTGAAATCAACCGTACGGAAAGGTGGCGCAACCTTGTTTTTAACAATTTTAACACGCGTTTCATTTCCAATAATATTTTCTTTGTCTTTGATTGCCCCTGTACGGCGGATATCCAAACGTACAGACGCATAGAACTTTAATGCATTACCACCAGATGTCGTTTCCGGGTTCCCAAACATAACACCGATTTTCATACGAATTTGGTTGATAAAGATAAGTAATGTATTGCTACGCGAAACAGACCCCGCCAATTTTTTAAGCGACTGACTCATCAACCGCGCGGTCGTTCCCATAAACGTATCACCGATATTACCTTCTAATTCGGCCTTTGGGACCAATGCCGCGACCGAATCGACAACCACAACATCAACCGCCCCAGACTTAATCAAAGTATCGGCAATCTCTAATGCCTGTTCACCCGAATCAGGTTGCGATATAATAAGGTTTGCAACATCAACACCCAACTTTTTCGCATAACTTGGGTCCAGCGCGTTTTCCGCATCGATATACGCACATGTTCCGCCTTTTTTTTGGGCTTCGGCCACGGCATGCAACGCCAATGTGGTTTTTCCAGAACTTTCCGGACCATATATTTCAACAATACGACCGCGTGGATAACCACCAATTCCCAATGCAATGTCCAACCCCAATGACCCCGAAGATATTGCCTCGATATTCTGTTGGGAACCATCGCCCATTTTCATAATTGCTTCTTTGCCAAATTGTTTTTGAATCTGTGCCAGTGCCGATTCCAATGCCGGATTTTTTGTTCCGGTGGCGACCGCTTCTTTCTTTGCCATATATAAACCCCTTTCTTATACTTGGATAGTACAAAGAAAAAGCCCCACATGCAATTATTTTTTATGTTGACAGTTTCTTATTTTATGCTACTTTCGCAGCAGCAATAAAAGGATAAGAAAATGGTATTTCCTATACTTGATGCGGACGCTTTAATAATAAACGAAAATGATGTCACAACTTTTTATGGCCGCCCAACTTATTATTATCGCGGTGCAGAAATAGGACACAGACAATACGTAATTAAAAAATTCCGAGCATTACGAGAAGTTATATTCCAAGAAACAGAAAAAAACATAATAGAAGTTCATTTGATAACAACAATGACAGGTGGCACACAAATCAAATTTCCATGCGGTTCCCTTACTTATCAACCGTCACCAAAACCTGGATACAATGTATGTGCCCGTGTAAAATTTGCCGATGGAACATTTGGTTCTGGTAATATGTGGGTATATCATCGCCGCAGCACCACAACAGACGGTGCGGCTGTATATTGCGCAAAACATTTTACGGACGAAGCACTGACCAATCCGATTTTCCGCAAGGCGTTGGTCGGTGCGGTCACACAAAACAAATAAAAATATTTATTTTTTAGATAATAAAATCATAACAGAAATAACACCCACCGCGGCGGTCACAAACCATACCGCAGACGTCGTTCCAAATAAAGTGATACATGCCGCACCAACGACTGGCGCGATTACACTTGGCAAATTAGCACTAGTCCGAAAAACGCCATAGAACCGTGTTTGTTGTGTTTTTTTTGTATTATCAAAGAACAACAAATCATGTACAGGTTCCATAAATGCACCGGAAATCTGCCACAGCACGAATATTGCCAATAACGGCAGACCACTTGCCACCGTCGCCCAAATTGAAAACGCCGCAAAAGATCCAAAACCCAATACCAACCATAACCTTTTACCGAATCGTCTGACCAGGCGCCCCATCACTTCGGACAACAACAAATACGGAATAATACCAATGGTCAAAACCATCCCCAGTGTATCTTTGTTAAACCCGTTTTCTATGACAAGGATTGGCACGTACAAATACCGCATCGCACGCAACGAATAAAAACCAAAGTTTATGGCATACGCACGCAACATACCCGGTGTTTTGAAAAACAATATTGCATTTCTCATCAATGATCGCACTGTGCGGCGCGGGCTCATTGGTTTGATTTGTTTATCTTCCTGGATAAGGCGGAAATATTTGAAAAACATCCATGCGGCCAAATAAATCGCCGACGACAGGAAAAATGCCGACCGATTACCATACCGCGTTGCAACCACCACCGCCAACATCGGCGCCAACAATGCCCCAATATTTGTCCACAAATGATAACGTGAATTTAGGCGCGCCATGCCTGTATCACCCGAAAAGTCTGACATAAATAACGGTATCAACAGAGCCGTCAACGTTATTGCGAAACCACTGGTATAGTCAAGGACAATAAATGTTCGTGGCAGCACCGAAAATCCCATCATCGCATAACATACAACCAACATTAATAACGCGAAATAGAAAACCCTGACCTTGGAAAATTGCCGAAATATTTCTTTTGCGAACAGCGCCACAATCATACAGAACACAGAATAAATCGCGACATACACACCAACAACCGCGGAACTTTTAAATATCTCTAAAATGACCAGTGAATAAACCGCATTATAAATACCATCGGCGAACCCTGTGAATAACCCCAGGTTTGCGAATGAAAAACCGCTTAACGAACTGCGCGCAGAAATATATTTATCTTTGGCCATAAAAATCCCTCCGATTGATATCCGGTATCATATATAATATCACAATTCGGGGGAAATCGCAAAGATGACATAAAAAAACGCACCAAATGGTGCGTCATACATAAATACGATAACCTATTTAGCATTAGTATAATTACCAAAAACCGTCCGACAAGCATTATCAAACTGTTTCATAAGGTTGTTTTTTGTTTCTCTGGTATAATTTTGTTTAATGACATAATCATCATCGCAGATTTCATACGCAACCAAATCCCCCACCTGGGCATAGTCATCCCAAACAGATATCATTTTATTTTCGACACTTTCTAACTTTGGATCATATATATCCACTTTTCGCAAAACCGTGGCAAAAGTCTCAACTTCATCCCAGAATAGATCATCAAGCTCCAATAAATCCCCAGGATCAATACGCTCACTTACATTCACAACAACCCCAAATTTACCCGGCTTTGCACCTTGTCCATAGGCCTTTAATACCTTGGCATTCATTATATCTTGCGATATCACCGCCATATTTTCACCTCTTTATTACTTTATATCAAAAGAATATACAAAAAATTACAAATGTCAACAAAAAGCATAAAACAAAAACTTGCCCATTCGGGCAAGTTTTGAACCATCATATGTGATTTTAATTATTTTGCTTCCTGTTTTTGATTTCTTTTTTCATACAGTTCTGCAAAATCAACCTGTTGCATTGCAAACGGCGGGAACCCAGATTCGGCCGTAAGTCTTGTGACCAATGCGCGAACCGCCGGGAACAACAATGTTGGAACATCAATTAACAAAGTACGTTTTTTCGCATCTTCGTCTTTTTCTTCTTCCATTTGGACAAGACCAGAATATGTCGCCTCTATCAAAAAGATAGATTTGCCGTCAGCCTTTAATTTCGAATGAATTTTTGTAATCAAATCAACCATAAACAGGTTTTTTTCTGAACCTTTGACCTGCATATCGATATTAATTTCCAATTCGGCCTGACCATTATCCTGTTTAAAGAATAAATCTGGTACATTGGGGCTTTCAAAAGAGATGTCTTTCAAGAACTGAGATATAATATTAAACTTTGCCATTACGATTGCTCCTTTTTTTATGACTCGTTTTATGATAATATAACACTAAAGAGAGATTTTACAAGTGGGGGGCATAAATAAAATGAAATATACTTTTCCAAGGTTAATTTTACGGGGAATTGCCGCGGTTTTTTGTTGTGTTTTGTTGACTTCTTGCGACCTTTCTACCCCGACACACACCGGTAACGATGCGGTTTATCCGTCCCGTAACCTAAAAGCGGTGTCGTATTCCGACCTGCCCGATTGGAATAAAGACGACGTTAGATACGCACTCCAGGCGTTTCGTAATTCATGTAAGGCAAAAATACAATTTACCGGCCGCGTAATACCTGACCAAGAATTATTCCGCGAAAAATGCAATATGTTGCCCAGTGCCAGCGCCGACAACGCAACCATACGTGCATGGTTTGAATCTAATTTCCAACCATATAAAATATATAATGATGACGGCGGAACCAAGGGTACATACACCGGATATTATTCGCCGGTTATCCCGGGTTGCCGGACAAAAACCGCCGAATGCAACGAACCATTAATGGGCATTCCATCAGACGGTCGCAACTTCAAGGGTGTTTCCAAAAAGAAAATTGTTGAAAATAAAATCGGCCGAGTACTGTATTGGGCCAATATTGTTGACGTACAAAACATTCAAATCCAAGGCAGTGGCATGTTGAAATTGCCCGACGGTAAATTGGTAAAATTGAACTTTGCCGCCGTAAATGATATGCCATTTAAATCTATTGGCGAACAATTACGCAATCGCGGCATCCGCCCCGAAGGTGGTTATTCCGCCGATGCGGTATGGAAACATTTGAAAAAGAATCCGAAACTTGCCAAAGAGGTTATTTATAACAACCCACGGTATGTGTATTTCTATGAATCGGTACCGCCGGATGTAATCGGCAAACTTGGCACACCACTTTCCAAGATTCGCAGTGTCGCGATGGATGATTCCATCTATACATTGGGATTGCCCGTATACATTGATACGAACCTGTCGAATGGACAGAAATTTAGACGCCTTATGATTGCCCAAGATACCGGCAGTGCAATTCGTGGTTGGATTCGTGCCGATATATTCTTTGGCAAGGGCGATGAAGCATATAATTACGCACACGGTCAACATGCCCAGGGTGAAATGTATATCCTGATGCCAAAGGAATACAGCTATGTCGAACCAAGGAAATAAAGACGATAAATTTTCAGTGCGCGCAGCACGTCCGCAAACAATCGCAGGCGCATTAGGCGGTTTATTCAAACTGTTTGGTGTGCGGGCATCAGACTCTGATTTGGTTGCACGTTGGCCGCAAATAATCGGTCCCGAAATATCAAACATGGCGGATATTTGCGCGGTTAAAAAAACACGTAATGGCGAATATAATATCGTCTTGCGCCCACGAAATCCGGCGTACACATTAAAATTGTCTTATATGACCGAAGAAATTAAAGCCAAAATAAATAAATATTTTGGATCGAATTGTGTCGGCAAAATCAGTTTCAGGAAATAGCCATGGCAACACGCATTTTGGGGATTGACCCCGGACTTTTACATACAGGATGGGCGGTCATTGATACCGCGGGTACATCGCGTCACTATGTGGCCAGTGGGGTTATTTTACCGAAAAAGACGGGGCCACTTGCCGAACGATTGGCAATTATATTTAATGAAGTATCCAAACTTTGTGATACATTCGCCCCAAACGAATGCAGTATGGAAATAACATTTGTAAATAAAAACCCAACCACAACATTGATATTGGGACACGCACGCGCCGCGGCAATGGTTGCAATCGCGGTAAAAAATATTCCTATATGTGAATACGAACCGAATCGGATAAAAAAGATTCTAACGGGCGGCGGTCACGCAGATAAAACGGCGGTTGATAAAATGGTACGCATACTGTTGCCGGCGGCCGCGCCAAAAACCCCGGACGAAAGTGACGCCATCGCAATCGCCCTGGCCCACGCAAACACAACCAATTTTGCAAAGTTTATAAAATAGAAAACCGCCAAATCAGGCGGTTTTTACTAATACTAACCGCTAACACTTTATGCTGCTGCGGTGAATACTTTTTGAACGTCATCATTGGCATCCAATGCATCAACCAGGCGTTCAACCTTTTCCCATGTTTCTTCGTCTACATCCATCGGCATATTCGGAATCCATGTCAATTCCGCACTTTCCGGTTCACCCAAAACATCAGCGATTTTCTTTTGAACATTCATAAAATCATCTGGTTTGGTTGTGATGATGAAACCTTCTTCGGTTGTTTCCAAATTATCGGCATCTGCATCCATAATGATTTCCATCATTTCGTCTTCGGTTTTCCCGATGGACGCTGGATACAAAATCTGACCGGCACGCGTGAACATAAACGCAACGCTGCCCTCTTCGCCCATGTTGCCACCATGCTTGGAAAATATATTGCGAACCTCGGGCACTGTGCGACGCGGGTTATCGGTTAACGCCTCGACAATAATTGGAACCGCACCCGGGCCATAACCTTCGTACCGTACAGAAACATAACTTTCGGTATTCGAACCCGATGCTTTTTCAATTGCACGTTTAATATTATCGTTTGGCATAGAATTCTTACGAGCCTGTAAAATCGCCAAACGCAGGCGCGGATTATTATCGGGATTTTTATCACCCAATTTTGCCGCCATAGTAATTTCACGTGCCAATTTTGTAAACAACCCACTGCGGGCGGCATCCGCCAGACCTTTTTTATGCTGAATATTATGCCATTTGCTGTGTCCACTCATAATTTGACCTTTTGATTCAATTAGATTAAAATAACCGCATAAAGGATAGCAAATGATTGGAAAATTGCAAGGCATTGTTGATTATATCGGTGATGGGTTCATTATTTTGATGGCTGGCCCCGTTGGATACCGCGTGTACACCCCGGAAATACTGACATTAAAAGATACTGTCACCCTGTGGATTGAAACAATTGTCCGCGAAGATTCGATTCGTTTATTTGGGTTTTCTTCGCACCAATCCCAAAATTTGTTCAATATGCTAATTGGTGTATCTGGTGTCGGACCCAAGGTCGCATTGGCAATTATGGGTACAATAAAAACGGACACATTAATGACCGCAATCGCGACTGGGGATGCAAAAACAATCGCAACCGCCCCCGGGGTTGGCAAAAAGATGGCCGAAAAAATCATTGTCGAATTAAAGTCTCGTGTTGGTGGCACTGCGTTTGATTTCGGTCCATCCGATTCTGGTGGCGCGTTGCCAGATTTGCTGTCTGCGTTGGAATCATTGGGATATCGCCGTATGGACATTATCGATATGGCACAAAAGTTGGTTGGACAAAATCCGGATGCCGATATATCTAAACTGGTACCAATGGCATTAAAAGAAATAAGCGGTAATAAATAATGAACAGCAACGACACAATATTTGCGCTTTCATCGGGACGCGGAAAATCCGGCGTGGCGGTGATTCGGATATCTGGAAATGATTTACACGATTTTGCAAAAAAAATTATTGGTTGTGACACATTGAAGCCACGACACGCGTATTTTACAAACCTGCGCGATGAAATTGGGAATATTATTGACCAATGCGTTGTTATATACTTTAACGCCCCGAACAGTTTTACCGGCACCGATATTATCGAGATTCAATCACATGGGGCGCCTGCGGTCATAAACAAGATTTTTGATTTTCTGCGCACCAATGGTATGCGTATTGCAACGCCCGGCGAATTTTCGCGTCGCGCATTTTATAATGGCAAAATGGATTTATCCGACGTTGACGGATTGGTCGCATTATTGGACGCACAAACAGACCGGCAACGCATCGCGGCATTAAAATCTATGATGGGTGGCGATAGCGATATATACACCGATTGGCGAAATCAGATGTTAAAGATTTCTGCATATGCCGCGGCCATGACAGATTATAATTCAGATGACCTGCCGGGGGATATTGAACAAACAATTTACGAACACATAAAATCGCTCTATACGGCGGTATCCGCCGCATTGCACCAATATAAATCATCACGTGCAATCACATGCGGTGTCAATATCGCGATTGTTGGCGAAACAAACGTTGGTAAATCATCACTGTTTAATCGCATTGTTGGCAGTGCCCGCGCCATAGTATCCGATATTCCCGGCACAACCCGTGACGTAGTATCTGCAACGATGGATATTGATGGGTATATGGTCAATATATCTGATACCGCCGGTATTCGTGATGCAGCTGATACTATCGAACGAATTGGCATAGAACGCACAGCGGCCGAAATTGAAAATGCCGATATTGTGATTCATGTAATAAATCCAAACGAAGATTTTAAACAAATAAAACCCGATGAAATTTTGGTTATTAATAAATCTGATATGCCAACCACGCGCCATATAGGTAATGCGATATATACATCTGCGAAAAATGGTGACGGGGTCCCCGAATTGATGATGACGATCAAGGAACGTATCAACAATATAACCGGGAACGGCGAATCTGTATTAATGATAAACGCCCGCACATACGATTTAGTAAAAACCGCCGCGTATGAATTACAAAATGCAATTGAAAAATCCCATGGCGATTATGATATCTTATCAGAACATGTCCGTTATGCCGCCGATGCGATTGGCAAGATTCTTGGTGTAATCAGCACCAACGAAGTCCTGGACATGACCTTTTCACAATTATGTTTAGGAAAATAGTTAACTAGTGGTTAGTGTTAGTGGATAGTGGTTAGTTATAAAAAAACGGGTGCAATCGCACCCGTACTAAACACTAACCACTTACACTATCACTATCCACTAACTATTCTTTCCGAATCGGGTATTGGCCGTCGATTAAGTTTTTGCGGACAATATGGTGTTTGACCTTTTGCGTACTGGTCATTGGTAAATCTTCGGTCGTCATCGCAAAATGAGTCACCCATTTGTACGATGCAACTTTTTTATTCGCCGCTGCAACCGCTGCAGACAGCTTTTCAATTGTCATCCCCTCTTCTACACTAAACACACCATACGAAACGGTTTTGTCTTTAATCTTGTGTTCAAATACCGCCACATTTTTGACACCCGGAATTGTTATGAACAACCCTTCCAGTTCATCGGGGTAAACATTTTTACCACTGTCCAAAACAATTACCTGTTTCTTGCGGCCGGCGAAATGCAGTTCCCCATTTTTATCCATAGAAACCATATCGCCCGTGTTAAAGAACCCACGTTCATCGAATGCGCCTTTGTTGGCCTCTTCGTTATTCATGTATCCGCCGAATACCTGGTTGCCCTTTAACCACAGTATTCCAACCCCGTCGGCATTTTTATCACGAATTTCAACAATGTTATTTGTTGTTGGGCCACCAAATGCAAACGGCACACGACCCTTGCACGGTTTAGAAATACAGATTGGTCCAACGGTTTCGGTCATACCGTACCCCTGAATAAACCCAAGGCCAAGTGCGACATAGAAATTTTCGATTTCTGGTTTCGTTGCCGCACCACCCGCAACCAACAATTTGGCGCGTCCACCAAACACATCCAATACAGGTTTATACACGGCATCAATCACGCGCGACAGGCCGATTTTACGCAACCAACCCGCGTTTTTCATAATGAACGAGAACAACCACCATTTGTGTTTAGATTTAATTCCATCAATGATTTTATTACGGAAAACTTCAAACAAACGCGGCACCGCCGGGATAACATGTGGACGATATTTCTTAAGGTCCGCCATAATTTCCTTTGGGTTAACGGTTGGTTGTAACAATACGCCCGCGCCATATTCCAATGTTGCAAGAACCTCTACCGCAAAACCAAACACATGATACATTGGCAAGAACCCATATAAAATATCACCTGTGGTAATATATTCACGCATATCCAACAGCGAATGTGCACATTCGGTCAAATTATAGTGTGTCAGTGGCACAACCTTTGGTGTACCGGTTGAACCGGATGTAAATGACAGTGTTGCAATATCTTTGTCATCCAATTTCGCCGGTTTTAACTTTGCATTAACCTTGCCGTCCTTGGTCGTAATATCAATAAACGTAAATTTATCGGTTTTATAAAAGAACGACTTTTCCGCACAGACAACCTTGCACCCCGTTATTTGCGCCATATTATCATATTCGAACGGCGTTAAATTGGTGTCCAATAACAACACGCGGCCACCCAAATACCATATTGCGAACAAAGTTATCGGGAACGCCGGTATATTATGCGATAAAATACCAACCACATCGCCCTTGGTCACACCCGCATCGTGCAATGTTGCCGCACGACGTTTTACCAATTCCAAGAACCCAGCATACGTAACCTCTTCACGCACCAAGTACAACGTATCAGGACATTTCTTGACGGTTGCTTCTAAAAATTGAAACATATTCATAACAAAAATCCTTGTTGTTTTTATAAAGTCTTATGACTATTATATATATAAAAGGAAATTTTGCAAACATGAAAATACTTACAATAAATATCAATTCTATACGCGCCCATGCTGAATCTTTTCTGGATATATTACGGTCGGGCGAATATGATACTATTCTTGTCCAAGAATTAAAGGCCGAAACAGGCGCGTTTCCACACAACTTATTTGACGAATATGGATATAATATCAAGGTGTTCGGTCAAAAAAGTTGGAACGGGGTTGCAACATTTTCTAAAAATTCTATTGAAGACACTGTACGCGGCATGCCGAATTACCCAGACCCCAATGCAAGATTTCTGGAAACAGTTATAGACGGACGCATCCGGGTTATTAATGTTTATATGCCAAACGGGGAATCAGAAGAGTCACCCAAGTTTCAATACAAATTAGAATGGATGCGCGCATTTACAGATTATATATCACAATACATTGATTCCGAAGAGGCGGTCATAATCGGCGGTGATTTTAATGTTGCAATCGAAGATCGTGACGTATGGAATTCGAAAAACTACATTGGTTCCAGTATATCGGCACCGGCCGCACGTGAAATTATGCAAAAATGGTTGGATGCGGGATGGATGGACGCATGGCGCACAGAACACCCCGATGATATTGGGTATACATGGTTCAGTTATCGCCAAAACAGCCTAGAACACAATAACGGTTTGCGCCTTGATTATTTCTTGGCAAACAAAACCGCACAAAAAATGATATCGGCATGCGAAATAGACCGTTGTCCACGCACGGCCAGCAAGTCAACCGACCATTGTGGATTAATGTTAAAAATTGATTAATCACGTTCTTCGGCGCGCGCAAAATCATCATACGCTTTATATTTTTGCTCGCTGTTTCGAAAATACTTGTATGGCGCGCCACCCACCGTATACATATTGAACAGTTCCACTGTTTTATCGTACGCCGCGCGCATTGCAAAGTCTGTATCAGCCGGCGAATATTCTATAATTTGTGTATTATGCGCCTGTAATTGCAAAAAACGCATTATCGGTGCGAGTGAAACATTTGCTCTATACGTTGCAAATCCGCCATTTTTTAACATCAATGCTTCCAATGGTAATTGTGGCATATTGCCGTTCATAACCTGATTCTTTGATGGTGCTTTGCCGGTTTTTATGTCTAATACGCCATCGGCCCAGATTCTATCCGCACGCGCACGAACATTGCGCCCACCAATTTCTATACACCCATTTATTTCAACTGCGGCATTTGGTGTAGAACGCAACATTTCAATCGCAATCGGTGCAATTTCAATAAATCGCCGGTGCCATATTGCAAAAATTAAATTATTCTTGCCCAATTTTTCACGCGCACGCGCGTCCATTTCGGCAATTAAATATTCTTTTGTCGCGTCCAATGGGGCATTTTCCAAAACACCGTGAACCAAATCACCAAAATCACGCGCATCGATATTATCCCAATAATCCTTTTCTGGGCGCAGACGTAAAATATGCCCGACATAAAACGCATACGGATTGTGTATCAGTGTTTCCAATTCGGTTACATAAACATCACTCCAATCGGCGGGCGGGGTTGGGTCATCATAGTTCAATGATTTTTCTGCAACAATATCACGCGACCGAACCGCAGATAATATATCATCAGCTACGTCTTTATCAAACACACCACGTGCAGCAATTACACGCGACAAGAATCGTGATTCTTGGGTTTGCACACCACCAGATACTTTACTGCGCAACCAATAAACCTCTGCTCCACAAGAAAGTGTCATAAAATCTAACGCCATCAATGACACCTTGTGATTCGGCGATGGCACCCCAAGTTCAACGGATATTCTACGTGGTAACCATGGATTCTCGTATCCCATTGCCGGGAACATTCCTTCGTTAAGGCCGGTTAATATAACCACATCGGCGGTCTGCATACGTGATTCAATTGTTCCCAACACAACGACATCGGCCGAATCGTTCATTGGTCGGCGAACCCGCATTCCTGATAACGCATCCGCAATAAACGCGCGTGCATCTGCAAGCCCAAGACGCATTTTCTGGGCATTTAAACAATCAGATAATTTTTTTATCTCGGTCCATACTTGCATCGATACTGTATCATCCATGACAAATTGTGGTGCAAATTGCGCCATAAATCTTTCAACTATTTCTGAAACCGTATTAAACAAATCAAAACCGACAGTTGCATAAATATCTTCAAAAATTGTATTACCCTGCTCTATCCAATCATCAAACAGATTTAATATTGCACGTCCCGCCGGCGTCAATGTTCCGGGTACCCCACCAGAAAAATCTGCAACAATTCCACGACGATTAAATTCGGTCATTAAACGCTGATTTCCCGCCGCATCGGGCGTAATTATCAAAACCGTTTTATGTTCACTAACCGCACGTGTCGCGATTTCAGCGGCGGCGGCGGCCTCTTCTGATTCACGGGCGGCCTCTATCAAATGACAATTTTTTAAATCATATGAGACATCATTTTTAAATTCATTACCAAACGCGATATTCATGAAATCAATATGTGATTTTCCAACATTTATTTCACGCACATACTCCGCATCAATTCCAACCCCAGACAAAAATTTATATTCAGAATTATACGGGTTTGTATCCAATTCAAAATCTTCAACACGGCCCGATATTTTCCCAGACAAAATTATCCGCCCATTTGGCAACCCGGCAATAACCGTCATTAATTTACGTGTGGCCGGAACACTTGCCGTTGAACCGCACACAATTACTAATGAATTATCCGTTGGTAATTTTTTTACATAATCGCACCACGCGTATACGGCGGTATTTCTGAACTTGGTATCTGTATCGCGCCCATTGAAAATATCTTGTGCAACATGCCCCAACACAGATAGAATCTGTGATTTATCCCGAAAATGCAACGCATAGCGTTCATCGACCAAAGAATTCCAATCTATATCAGATATATCCTTATCACTATTTTCAAGATAATCTTGCATGGTTATTAGTGTACGCGCCACAGGTATTGCCGATGAAATATTTTTTATACTGGGCAATTTTGAAAGTATATAGGCCATTGCAACGACACGTTCCTGGGCCGATACTGTTTGTTCATTATTTATTTCTTCGGCATCTTCACCTTCGATTTCAGACCCAAGAGGAACTATTTTTGGCAAAATCACCGCATGCCCAATTTTATTAACAATCATTTTTTCTATACTGCGTGCGGCACGACGACTGGGGACAAAAATTAATATATTTGATAAATCTATACCAGATTCGCAAATAACATGCCAAAGCCCGTCCAGCATTTTCGCCGGATTCGAAACGCAAAAAATATTGTTATTTGATACCAATTATCGCCCTTATTGCATCAATACCATATTTCTTTTCCGCGGACGTTTCCAATATATCCGCCACCATCGCAGGATGCACGTCACAATCTATATCAACCTGGGTATGTTCACGAACACGTTTATCTTTTTTTGTGTACACAATTTGATAAGAGATACCATTTGCGTCACAGAAATCCATTAAATCCAAATCCGAATTCTTTGGTCCGATTCGAGAATCTATCAGAATAAATAATCTTTTAAGTTGACGCCGTGATGTTATATATTCTTGGAACCTTATTAACCATTTTTCTGCATCGGCCTTTGATACACGTGCATACCCATACCCCGGCAAATCCAGTATTGTTATTCTATCATCAATGTTAAACATATTTAATGTTTGCGTCCGCCCAGGGGTATTTGACGTACGCGCAACCGGCATCCCAACAATTGCATTTATTAATGAAGATTTACCAACATTACTACGCCCTGCAAAAGCATATTCGGAAAATTGAGTTTCCGGTAAATCGCATACGCGTTCAAAACCACCAACAAATTTTATCATTATTTTTTATCCCGTTTTAATAGTCTGTTATATGCTTCCTTTTTTGATATTCCGGCACGCAACGCTAAATCGGCCGCCGCACCCTTGGTAGATGATGCCGCGACATCATTAACTATTTCTGAAATCTCGTCATCAGACATTTTATGTTCCGGGGCGGGTGCAACCACAATTACAATTTCCCCACGCACATCATCTATATTTAATAAATCTGCAGGATATCCGATTATCGCCTGTTCATGTATCTTTGTAATTTCACGAACAATAGCAATTTGTCGTTCTGGCATAACACGTGCGATTGCCGCAATAGTGTTTTTAACCCGATTCGGACTTTCATAATAAACTATGGTATGACGAATTTTGTTATCATCACGTAATTTTTTTTCATCAAAAAATCCACAAAATGTAAACCTATCGGTTGGGAAACCACTTAACACCAACCCCGATATAACCGCCGTTGGTCCAGGCACAACGAATACCGGAACCCCCGCATCGCGCGCCGCGCGCACAATTCTAAAACCTGGATCACTTATCCCCGGCATACCAGCATCCGACACAACCGCAATCGCCGCACCATTGCGTACACGTTCAACTAAGCCATCAACAACTTCACGTTCATTATGCTCATGACACGACACCCGCGGGGTTTTGATATCAAAATGTGATGCAATTTTACCAAAAACGCGTGTATCTTCGGCCGCCACCAAATCAGCATTTTTCAAAACTTCTATGGCACGTGGCGACATATCTGATAAATTTCCAATTGGTGTACCAACAATGTAAAAGCCTGTTTGCATTTATTTATCCTTTATAGTAAAATGATACAGGATAAAATGGATTTTTCAATGCATATTATAACAAAACTATTTCGTTTCTTGGTTCTGTTGCCCTTGCTGGCGGGTTGTGGTGGTGGTAACAGTCGCTGGTATTCCGAATCTGAAAATATTCCAACTGGGATGCCGGCGGAATTACAATACGGTACATTTACTAGTGGTCTGTACGGCACATCAGATGCACACACAATCGCCGTATTATTACCGACCAGTGGCCCCAAGGCCGCAGTTGGCAAGGCAATATTACCCGCAATAGAGGCGGCATATATGCAGTTTGCCCCAACAGAATTACAAATGAGTTTTTATGACACCGGTGCCGAAGATGTTTCGCGCGTGATTCAAACTGCGGTTGCATCCAACCCGGAAATCATAATTGGCCCTGTATTTGCCGAAAATGCAAAAATATTGCGTGATATTAAACCATCTGATATCCCGGCTCTGTCATTTACATCTGACACTTCTGCGGTCGGTAACGGGGTATTTAGTATGGCGGTCATACCGGCAAACACAATCGAAACGACACTGCAAGAAATGAACGCAATGGGCGCAAATAGTTTTATAATATTAGCACCTAACAATTCTTCGGGACGTTTAATGTCGGGTGCCGCACGACAAATCGCGGACGTATATAATATCGATACTGTTGGTGTATTTTACTATAACGAACATGACACCGAATCCATCAAAGTCACCGCAATGGATGCCGCGATGTATACGGCGCGAAATGCCGCGAACACACGTGCCAAAGAGATATTATCAGGCATATTAAACCATGAAAATCTATCACCAGTTGAAAAATCTTCACTTTCACGTCAACTGGAACGCGTAAATCGTACGGATACACTTGGCAAATTACCGTATGATTCGGTTCTGTTCCTTGGAAACGCCGATGACACAAAATCATTGGCATCGTTCCTGCGGTATTATGGTTTAGGGGTTCGTGATGCCCAGTTTTATGGTACCCCAATGTGGGAAGATAGCAATATTGCATCTGACCTGACAATGACGGGAGCGGTATTTGCCACATTGCCTGACATACCAGACAATTTCGTTGGTGTTTACGAATCCGCGACAAATGGCAAACCATCACGCATGGCGGCAATTGGATATGATGCAACAATACTTGCGATTGGCGCAGTATATTCGCAAAATGGTGTCGCTTCGTATCTTATGAGTCCGGCTGGGTACGTTGGATCAAACGGGCTGTTTAGATTGCGTCCAAACGGATTAAACGAACGTGCATTACAAATCGTTAGATTAAATGGCGATGGCACAACCACAATTGCCAAAACACCTGCGGCCGCATTCACAATTCCAATTTACAAAACAAACGAAGTTAATATATCACCTGCTGATGAAATGTCTTTGGTTGCGCCTGGGGTGAATCCAATGGATTACATAAATATCCCAGAACGTTTTCGCGGTAAATATCGTGCAAAAACATATACCGCCACCAAGTCATCAAATTCAACTGCTGCATTTCAAACGGTAACCATTTTACCAAAGAACGATGATGACGTTTCTATTACCGCGGATAATTATAAACCTGTGCCACTGGAAAGTGTAAGTCGCACGTATATAGATTCTGTTGAAATATCAGAATAAAAATCTTGGGGAGGCAATAAAATGAAAAACATTTATAAAATTATAATTGCATGTTTTGTTACCGCCGTTGTAACCGCGTCGGTGACCGCATATATTGCGCATAGGTATTACACTAATTTCTTTGATATAGAAACAGAAATGGCATGTAAAGATAACGCCAGCCCTGATATAAACGGATGCTGTCCTGGGGAAGAATACAAAGATATGGGCGACCAAGGATTTAATTGCTGTCCTTTGGACGGTGGCGATTGTTTCCCGCCAATAGTAAAATAGCCATTAATCTAAACTGCGTAAACTAACCTTATCTTGATCGACGATAACAATTTTATCGGATTTGATTCCAACAATGTGTGCTATGGCAAATGCATCACGCTGTGCAAATAAATCCGGCATATAGACCGACATAACCCCACGTACAACACATAACTGATTTGCAATTAATTTATCGTCACATACGGCGATAATAGGCACATCGGGCCGACGACATGCGATTTCCGTTACACCGATTGTATCACGCGCAAAAACCAATATTGCACCCGCATGATTTAAAAATGCCATCGACGATACAGATCGTGACCAGTCGTTTTCTGGGGCATTTTCTGACCGCACCCAATCCGCCGGATTAGCCATCGCATCTGCATCCGAATAAGATAAAATTTTATCCATGGTTTCAATCACATTTAACGGATTTGAACCTATGGTTGTTTCTTCGGACGTCATGGTTGAATCTACACGCAAATATGCCGCATTGGCGACATCACTTATTTCTGCACGCGTTGGAAATTCATTTTCAACCATAGACCCCAACATTTGCGTTGCCATAACCACCGGTCGATTTAACCGACGACATTCACGAATAATATGACGTGAAATTGCCGGCACCTGTTCATACGGTAATTCCACCGCCAAATCGCCACGCGCAATCATAATTCCATCGGCAATAGATGCAATATCAGCAATCTTTTCTACGGCCGTTTTGCGTTCTATTTTCGCCATAATTTTAATTGGCCGATCGGTACGTTCGGTTATAAAGTCGCGAACCTCGGCAATATCTTCACTGCGCTGAACAAAAGAAACCGCCACCCAATCAGGTTTTTTTGTTATGGCATATTCCAAATCTGCCCTGTCCTTTGGGGTTAACACAGATGTCTTTACCTCGGTATCTGGCAAATTAAATCCGCGACGTGACCAGATTTCGGTTCCCCTAATGACTTTGGTACGAATCGCGCCATCCAAAACATCGGTCACCTGCATTTCTATTTTGCCATCATTTAATAATATCCTATCACCCACCGCCAATGATTGCATTACATCTGTATCTGGCAAATAAACACGGTTTCCGTCCCCAGGTGTGTCATTAGAATCAAACGTAAATGTTTGTCCAGGTTTAATAGAATATTTTTCTTCTGTTGCAAAATTACCAATACGATGCTTTGGCCCCTGCAAATCAATCATCACCCCAACCGGTATATTTAATTCATCAGATATCTTGCGGATTAAATCTATTTTATGTCCCTGGGTATCGCCAGTGTCATGACTAAAATTAATCCGGCACACATTAACACCACCAGAAATCATTTGTCGCAACACGCGTTCTGTTTCAGAACTGGGACCGATAGAAGCAGTTATCTTTGTGAATCTTGGCATTTTTACAATCTCTCGTGTTTTTGTTGATTTTTATGTTTTATGGTATATCATAAAAAGCGGAACTTAACAAGGGGAAAACACACATGAAAAACGCAAACCATGGCAGTTTTGATAACCAACAATTGCTTAGCATTATTGAACGTATTGAAAAATTAAACGAAGATACCGCCGCAATCGCCGCCGATATCAAAGAGATTTATAGCGAGGCCAAATCCGCAGGATATGATCCAAAATATATCCGTCAAATGATACGCCTGCGTAAAATGGATCCAGATGAATTAGACGAAACCGACGAATTGACACAAATGTATCGTACGGCACTTGGTCTGTAATACATGAAAAGATTTACCAAAACCGTTGAAGATTTTACATGCGCCCATTGTGGCGCATTGGTTTCTGGGGATGGCTATACGAATCACTGTCCACAGTGTTTATGGTCGCGGCATGTTGATAATAACCCTGGTGACAGGCAATCAACATGTGGCGGCATGATGGAACCAATTTCCGCAGAACCATCCGGCGATGGATATATTATCACACACAAATGTCAGAAATGCAGAAAAACGATTCGCCAACATTCATCTGAAAATGATGATATAGACGCAATAATTGCGATATCATCAAATCCAGATTTTATTTTTGGTAAATAACTATTTCTTTATCGCCGCGGCAATAAACGCATTAAACATCGGGTGCCCTGTAAAGGGGTTGCTCTGGAATTCTGGATGGAATTGCCCTGCGATAAAGAACCGATGTTTTGGTATTTCAATCATTTCTGGCAACCGTCCATCAGGTGACATTCCCGATACAATCATACCATTTTTTTCTAATGCGTCTTTGTATTTAATATTTACTTCGTATCTATGGCGATGACGTTCCGATATATTGGTTGAACCATATATTTTCTCGGCAAGCGTTCCTGGTTTAACTACACATGGATATGCCCCTAAACGCAATGTTCCGCCCATATTTTCTTTATTGCAATCCTGCATAATATCTATCACAGGCGTACAATTCTTTGAAAACTCGGTAGAATTTGCATCTTTATCGCCGACAACATTACGCATAAACTCTATCACCGCGACCTGCATTCCCAAACAGATACCCATATATGGCACATTATTTTCACGCGCATATGTTGCCGCGGCAATTTTTCCATCAACGCCACGTACACCAAATCCACCCGGAACCAAAATGCCATCAACATCATTACAATCTTCTGGGGTAAATTTTTCGGCGTCTATCTTTTTTATCTTTAACCGCACATTGTTTTGAATACAGGCATGAAATAATGCTTCGTTCAAAGATTTATACGCATCCGCAATATCAAAATATTTACCAACAACACCGATCGTACAGGTTGGCAAATCGGCATCCAGATATTGTTCGATTTTCTTTATTTTGGACATATCCCCGGTTGCTTCGGGCAAAGCAAAGTGCTGGGCCATTATATTGAATACATCTTGGGAATCGTATACCAACGGCACCTTGTATATATTATCAACATCCAAACTGGTAATAACATTTTTGGCCGGCAAATTACAGAACATACCAATTTTCGCCTTTTCATCCGGTGTCAGCATACGTGGCGAACGCACAAACAAAATATCCGCCTGAATTCCGTTTTCTAATAACCGGCGAACAGACATCTGGGTGGGCTTCGTTTTTAATTCGCCACTTTGTTCCAAATACGGTGCCAATGTCAAATGTGCAAACATAACATTTCGGCGCCCTATTTCATTTGCAAATTGACGCGCCGACTCCAAGAATACTTTGCCTTCAATATCACCAACGGTTCCACCGATTTCACAAATAACAAAATCAGTATTTGTTGGTTCCGCAATATACTCTTTTATTTTATTGGTGACATGCGGAATCATCTGAACCGTTGCGCCCAAATAATCTCCGCGACGTTCGGCATTTAGCACATCCCAATAAATGCGACCACCCGACACAGAATCATGCTTGGTCAGTTTTATACCCAAAAATCGTTCATAATACCCCAAATCTAAATCCGTTTCAAAACCATCGTCTGTGACATAGACCTCGCCATGCTGCAACGGTGACATGGTTCCCGGATCCACATTTAAATATGGGTCGAATTTACGAACATGAACGGTATAACCACGGGATTGAAGAAGGGCGCCCAACGATGCCGCCGAAACGCCCTTGCCTAAACTTGAAACAACCCCACCTGTAACGAAAATGTATTTTGACATAAGTTTTTTCTCCTTATGTATTAATAGGATACAAAAAATCATAGTTGCGATTCAAGAAAATAAAATACTATAATCAACCGCATGAAAGAATTTATACAAAACCAGTACAAGAATCTATTCCTTTGGGCGCCATTGCTTTTATCTTTTGGTGCCGGTTTATATTTTTCTTTTGGCACCGAACCAAACATTTGGGTAATTGTATCGACTTTCATGTTGGGGTTGACCGCATTATTTATCGGTAGAAAATACCCTGCCCTGTATTTGGTTGCGTGTTTATTTATGGGGTTCGGGTATTCCGGGCTTTATGCACACGGGAAAAACGTCCCATCCATTGCCCATGATATTCACGGGATTGAAATAACAGGCAAAATAACAAACCTTGATTACACCGATGACAAGGTCCGCATATACCTTGATACCGAAAATTTTGGTAAAATACGCGTATCTACAACAACCGATACTGTTTACAGTATTGGTGATACTATCTCTGGTAATGGTGGTTTATTTAAACCCAAACCTGCGGATGTACCGGGCGGATTCGATTTCGCGCGATGGGCATATTTTGATAACATATCGGCCACAGGTTATATAAACAACATAAAAACATTGTATACCGCAGAATACGCCGTATACAACACAAGAAATCATATAAGAAATATCGCAAATTCGTTCCTTGTTGACTCACTGGTATTGGGATATAAAAACACAATGCCAACAGGACATCGTGAAATATGGTCTATGAATGGTGTGGCACATCTTTGGTCCATAAGTGGTTATCACACAACATTGATTATGGGTTGGTTATTTGTTGTGTTTTATTTTATATTTCGTTTATGCCCAAAATTGGTTCGACGTATTCCGGCGCGCATACCCGCGATAGTTTGTGCATGGGTCGGTTTGATTGGATATGTATTATTATCTGGTGGTGGTGTCGCGACATTACGCGCATTTTTGATGGCAACACTTGTTATGCTGGCCATTATATTTGGGAGAAACCTTCTATCATTACGAATGGCGTCTATTGCCTTTATTGTTCTTTTTCTTATAAACCCGCACTTTATAACCAATGCCGGTTTTCAGTTATCTTTTGCCGCGATATTTGGTATTTTATGGCTTTGGACGGTATTAAAACCCAACCTGCCAAACAACAGATTATTAAAATACACTTATGCCAGTGCCCTAACCGCCCTGGTGGCAAGTATATTTACCTGTCCGTTTATTATCATGCACTTTGGCACTATTCAATTATATGGGGTCTTGGGGAATATCATTTTCTTGCCGTTATTTTCATTTATTTTGATGCCAATCGTCATAATCGGGACATTATGCGCAATTATCGGATTACACGAACCAATATTATTGGCACACAACATATATAATTATCTGTTCGATTTGGCAACAAAAATCGCCAATATTCCAATGTCAGAAATCACCATTGGCCATATTCCAACAACAAGCATTATATTAATGGTACTTGGGCTTGGGTGTTTTATATTTATTATTGATTCTGAAAAATTCAAATATTTCATATCACGACACCTTAACTTTGTATTTGGCGGTGTGCTTATATCAGCAGGCATAATTATTGCCACCCTTACTCCAAAACCAATATTTTATATCAGCACAAATCATAAATTAATTGGTGCCATCATAGATGGACATTTACAATTTAATAAATCACGCGACAGCAGTAATTATTTTGCATTTGACACATGGAAACAATATAACGGCGAAGAAACAGACACACCAAATATGCGCCTTGGCAAAGAATCCGGTGTATACAAAGTTTCTTTCACAGATTTCACGGTTGCATATATTCAAAACTTTGTGCCACTTCGTAACAATATATCCGAACTCTGCAACAATACAAACATTAAATATATCGTATCATATTTTGATATTAAAACGACATCAGCATGCGCCGACAAGATAATATATGGTGGTGGTATTATTTACAATTCAGGAAAATTTATTCCGATACCGGAAAATCGTCTGTGGCATAGTCGGCCCGAATAAAATATAAACCCGATGCCGGCGCGGTTGCGCCTGCGGCACTGCGATCACAGGCCGCAAAAACATCATCTATATCATATTCGGTTCCCAATCCAATTTCAACCAATGTGCCAACCATATTGCGAACCTGGTGATGCAAGAAAGACCGCGCCGAAAATTCAAATATAATATTATCACCATCTTGTTCTATACGGCAAGAATCAAGGGTTTTAATTGGACTTTTGGCCTGGCACTGACTTGCACGAAATGATGTAAAATCATGTTTTCCAATCAACTTTTCTGCCGCGATGCACATCTTGTCTATATCTAATTTGCGCGGTACCCACCAAACACGATTCTTGTTCAACACAGGTTTTGCCGACCGATTAAGCACAATATATTTATAATGACGGGCGACACACGAAAAACGGGCATTAAAATCATCGGGCATCGTTTCACAATCTAACACCGATACAGGCGCATTATTAAGGTAGAAATTCACCGCCCGCATGACAGTATTGGCATCTGGGGCACCATCTAAATCAAAATGTGCACACATTGCAACCGCATGCACCCCCGCATCGGTACGTCCCGCCCCAACAATATCAGGGCGCGCACCACAGAATTTTTCAATGGCATCCTTTAACAATGATTGCACAGATGGCCCTTGTTGGTTTTCTTGCCACCCAATAAGGTCCGTACCATCATATTCCAAGATTACTTTATACCGTGTCATTATTCACCATATTTTATTTCTGCACCACGCAGACCATTTAGAAAACTTTTCCAATCCATTGGCTTTTTACCCGTAGGTTGAATCGTTACAATTTCTAATTTGTCACCATTCAGTTTGGTTTTTAATATTTTAACGTCTATGCCATTTATTTTTGTCCGCCCCGCCCCCAGACTGCGCACTAAATTATGAATTTCTATTGCGGGCCTGTTCCAATCTATTATCTCGCTGTATGCGTCCATTTTGGCCGTATAGACAATTTCACCATCTTGTTTAATTGGTACGTATTTATCCGGGTTATCCATATATTCCAAAATCATTTTTGCACCAATTTGTGATACTTTTTCTTCTACTGTTTCATTTGTATCATCAATATCAATATCGAATTTTTGACACATTAAAATATCACCGGCATCCAATTCTGCGGTCATTTTAATAAGGCACACACCACTTTCCGTATCACCATTCATAATTGCGGTTCTTATCGGTGCCGGACCACGATAGCGAGGCAACAAACTAGGGTGTAAATTTATACACGGTGCAGATTGTAAAACATTGTCACGCAATATTGCGCCATATGCCGCAACAAATACCATATCTGGTTTAAAATTATATTCACTGGGTTTGTGATAGACCGGAATATTTCTCGATTCCGCCCAAATATGCACAGGCGATTTTGTAATTATATGCTTGCGTCCCACGGGCTTTGGTGCGCGCGTAAACACCGCGATAACATCATGCCGCGATGCAACCGCATCAAACACAGGTACAACAAAATCAGGCGTTCCCATTAAAACTACTTTCATTTGTGCCGCCTTACTTTACGCATAACCATTTCACGTTTTGCCGGTGGCAAATAGTCTATAAATAATATTCCATCCAAATGATCCGTTTCGTGTTGTGCGATACGTGCCATTATTCCCGACATTTCCGCCGCATAGCCTTTGCCATCTATTCCTGTCCATTCAATGGTCACAACCGCCGGACGTGTCACATTGGCATATACTGGTAAATCATCTGGTCCCAACACCGATAGACAACCTTCTTCTATTACGGCCTGCTCTGCACTGCGTGACGTTATAACCGGATTTATCATCTTGAAAACTTCCCCAGTATCAGGATTCATCATAACCAAGAATCGTTTAGTTATTCCAACCTGGGGTGCGGCAAGCCCAACACCATTTTGCGCGCGCATCATTTGCACCATTTCATCCATCGCATCCAAAATATCAGATGTAACAGCCGTAATTGGCGAACATTTTTCACGCAACACCAAATCCCCACAAAGTCTCATTTGTAAATTACTCATCTTTAAACTCTATCGCTATTTTTTTATTTGTTGTTATACCGCTTTTTTGTTTAATTTTATCAAACCATACCGACATATTGCCCCGTCCTTCGGACAATTGATTTAACGCGTTGTTATATGAATTACGTGCACTTTCGATACTGCGCCCCACAGATTCAAAACTGTCGGTAAATGAACAATACTTTTCATACAGTTTATTAACCATATCAACAACTTCGGCGACATTCTTGTTTTGTTTTTCCAATTTCAACAACATTTCAACTGTTTTCAACATCGGAAATAACAACGACGATGTAATAAGCGCAACGTTCTTGGTCTGGGCGGATGAATAAAGTTCCGGTTTTTTTCGCATGGCCAAAATATATGCCGATTCCAATGGCATAAACATAAATACATAATCCAGCCCAGAATCTTTGACCTTTTTCTGATAATCTTTACTGGCCAGTTCATTTATATGGTTTTCGGTTGCCGCAATAAATTCATTAGCGTATTTTTCACGACTTGCATCATCTTCGGCATTTTCATAGTTCAAATAACTTTCTAGTGACACCTTGGAATCGATAATAATACGTTTATTATTTGGCAGGTTCACAATAAAATCAGGCCGTATGTTTTTCCCATCATCAACATGGAAGAATTCTTCACGCGTGTAATCAACCCCTTCGACAAAGCCCAACATTTGCAAGATATTTTCCAAATACATTTCACCCCAACACCCCTGGGCCTTTTTATTCTTCAACGCATTGGCAAGGTTTGTGGCCTCGTGTTGCAGTGATTCACTTTTGGCCATCATACTTTTTATTTGTTCATCTATACTGGTTTTATTTTCAGTTGATGTTTTTAATATTTCACTTACCTTTTTTTCAAATCCGTCTTTTAATGCCTTCATTTCATCCTGCATTGGCCCCAAAACAGTTTTCTGGGTTCCAATCACAGATTCTTTTTGCTTTTCAATCAATTCCGCAGATATCGCCTTGAAATCATTAAGCATTTTTTCACGTACCCCCGCCAAAACAGTGGCCTCTTTTTTATTTTCGGCGGCTTCACGAACAAGGGATTCGTTTTGCAAACGCAACCGTTCAATATCTTGTTTTTGCTGATTAAGCAACGCATTATATTGCGCAAGTTTCACATCGTCATTTTTCTTGCTTGGTCGCAAGACCAATACCATGACGATTCCCAATATTAACCCAGCAATAAATGCAAGTATATTCATACGCACCTCTGTTTTTCGGAATTATACAATAAAAAACCCAAATATCAAGCCGCCGCACCATATAATATTACGTCCGCAATCTTGATAATAGGCCGATAAAATGGTATTATATTCCTATGGGAAAACAAGACGCAAATAAATCTGTATCACGGGGCCTTAATATTCTAAGGTTCGGTTATTTTTGCAACAATTTAATGTTCATTGTCCCTGTCATCGTTTTGGTATACACCCAAAAAGGTATAACCGTTGGCGATTTCTTTCTAATTCAGGGCATATTCAGATTGGCGGCATTTTTATTTGAAATACCATCTGGGTACATGTCCGATTGTTTTAGCCGTAAAAACGTACTTATTTTAGGGGCAATATTTTCATTTTTTGGTTTTTCTACGCTTGCACTTGCGAATGGCTTTTTCACAATCATGCTGGGCGAGGCATTACTTGGCATCGCCAGCGCACTTAATTCTGGAACCCTAGAAGCGTACACATACGATTTAATGAAACGCAACAAAACCCAAAAGCAATTCTTGAAAGAATTCGGCAGCATAATGACTTTTGGCAGTACCGCAAGTTTTATTGCGTCCGTACTTGGTGGAATACTATTTGTTCATATCGGCGGCAATAACATTTTATGGCTAGAGGCATTATTTGTTGTGATTGGAATATCCGCATTTGTATTCTTGCCACAACTGACCGAGGTTAAACGCAAGGTAAAACATACGACGGCCATCAAAGATGCGATTGGTATCACATATAATACAATTAAGAACCCAAAACTAAGGAACCTGATTTTATTTCCGTCTCTTTTAGGATCTTTTACAATCATAATGCTTTGGATTATGCAACCAATCATGGAAACTGTTCATATCCCGGTTGAATTGTTCGGGTTTTACATCGGCCTTAACCAGTTTTCACGAATAATATTTTCAAAATATGCGTACAAGATTTGTGATAAATACGGCGACCTAAACACATCTATCATAACCGTATTAGATATAGCCATCGGACTGGTGATTGGTATATTGATGATGCATACAACCAGCATGGCACTTATGTACGTATTATGTGCAATAATGGCAATTACACCGGCAATGCAGAGCCTGAACAAATTGCAATATAATTCACTTATTCACCACAGTATTCGTTCCACAGAACGTGGTACAGTTCTATCAACCAAGGCAATGGTATCAACTATTGTCGGCGCAGTATTTTTAATTGTGGCCAAATTCTTACTGGATGAATGTGGTATATTGGCAACACTGGGGGTTACATTTGCAATGCTGATACCACTGGTATGGTCATTGAAGAAAGTCTCAACATATTTGCATCAAAAATAATATTTTTTATTTTGGCAAGCCAGTTTTTGGATTTATCCATATTTGTTGGTCGGCAATTTCCATCATTGGCATGTCAGACTTGCTATCAGAATATGCACGCACAACATGCGGAATAAATTTATTTTCACGCGCCCATTCATCCATCGCATAAACCTTGTGTTGGCCATGGCACAGGAATCTATATTTCCACGGTTTCTTTTTAGATACCCGCGAACAAATGACCTTGTCAAATTTCATATCCGCGACCAACCCAGTAATTAAATAATCTGGCGATGTAGAAATCAATAAAACAATATTTCCCGCCGCACGTTCTTTGGCGACACGTTCGGCCGCCCACCCAAACCGATTACGGCGATGCTGTTTAATAAAATCTGGAACAAACCGATGCACCATGTCGGCGGTAACAAATCGCCGACTATATTCGCGCCAATGCACACCACCGGGTCTGAACAAACGCCATATCATGGCAATTCCAATAACTGGCAAAAACAACCATGGACGCAAACTGTGACGGAAACAATACCGCGCAAATGCCAAATTAGAATCAGGCCACGACAAGGTTCCATCAAAATCAAATAATACAACATCTACCGGTTTTTGCATTTTGTACCCTTTGGATATATCAACACCATTATAACGTGTCAAAAAAATATCGCAAATAAAAACGGGACAAATTGCCCCGTCTTGGTTATTTACGTTTCAATTTTTGACGCAGTCTTTCCATCGCAAAGAACAGTGCGGGTGTCAATGTAAATGTCCAAACCAGACTTGCGCCCATACCACCAATCATAACCGCCGCCATGGCCGACTTCATACCATCAGCACTCCACAATTGTGGTAACATACCGGCCATAATTGCGATAGATGTCATCAATACCATATTCTTTTTATCGGTCAGTTCACTCCACAACGCGGTTTTGATATTTTCACCATTTTGTATGCGCCGTATTGTTGGTTCCAAAACCAAAATATTATTATTAACCACCAATCCAACCAACATAACGAACGCAAGCATCGCACCAACATTCATTGACGCACCCGACAAGAACAACAACGTAAACACACCGGCAAAACTTGTTAAAATAGATGTCGCAATTGTAAACGGATGTATCCAAGAATTCAAAATCGCCGCCAACAACATAAATGTCAATATGGTTGCAAGCAAAAATGCCGTTCCAATTTCACCAGTGGTTTCCGATTGAATCTCGGCCATACCACCGAATTCATATCCATACCCCGGTTTCCAATCAATTTTATCCAATTCTTTGACTATCTTTGCCTGAACGGGACCACTGGTTGATTTACCCAGATTAATGTCTATTTCCGTCACACGATTCTTATTTAACCGACGAATATCCGGGGTTGCAGGCACCGTTTCTATTTTTCCCAACTCGGCCAGCGCAACCATGCCCTTTTGTGAATTAACCAAAACATCATTGAACATAGATTGCCCTTTGAATGGCTTGGCAAACTCTAAGACAATCGGATATTCTTCACCATGTTCTTTATATTTGTACGTATCGTTTCCATACAGTGCCGCACGCAAAATTGTTCCAGCATAAGAATTCTTGACACCCCAAAAATCCATCTGGTCGGCATCAGGAATAAAACGGATTTCATTACCAGGTGTTTGCTGGGCAAACACCGCCGTTTGCACCTCTGATATATTGTTTATCGCATCCAATGCCATCGTTGCATATTGATTACGCAACGCGTCATCATCACCATATATATTCAAAACTATATCGGATGATACAACCGCAGACATTCCTTCGCCCGCACGAATTTGGATTTCTGCATCAGGAATTTCGGACAAGGCCGGCAACAATTCACGTGCAATCTTTTTGTCGCTTTTTCTTCTGTGTTCACGTTCAACCAATTTTATTTTTACTGCGATATTTTGCAATCCCCTGTCCCCAATTTTTACAGATGTTGATTTGATTTCTGGAATATCTTTTAATACCGCTTCTACTTTCTCTGCAATCAATCGTGATTTTTCATACGTTGCCCCCATTGGCGCACGCGCGGTAATATTTATTTCATTTGCATCTGTTGATGGACTGAATTCGTTCCCGGTAAAACGTGTAAGTAATATAGATGCAAACAGAACCAAAACAGCCATTAATATAACACGACCCGAATGTTTATATTGAAATGCAAACCATTTATTCAACCAATTTTGCTTTTGCTCTTTTTCAACCTTGACTGTCTGTTTAACTTTTACAAGACGCAAAATCTTGGCAATCATCATCGGCGTTAATGTAAACGAGAATATTAACGATAACAATGTCAAATAAACCACAGTCATACCAAACTGCATCATAAATTTACCAACAATTCCACCCATAAACGCCAACGGCAAGAACACCACAACATTTGTTCCAACACCCGCCAAAACAGAAACCGCCACACGTTTTGTTCCATCAATTGCGGCATCTTCGGCAGATTTTCCCCCGCGCATTTCTTGCAATGCAGATTCAATAAGAATAATTGCATTTGACACCAATGTACCCAATGCCGAAGAATACGCCAACAATGTCATTGCATTTATTGTGAAACCACTGGCATTAACAAAAAACAACCCTGCAATCAAAGATGCCGGAATCACGACACCTGCGATAATCGTTGAACGCCAATTTCGTGTAAATGCCAACAAAACTATAATTGTAAATATAACCCCCAGTATAATTCCATTTATCGTACTTGACGTTTCATTTGACACAACAATTGAAGAATCAGATATAACCTCCATAACGGCCCCTGGGACACGTGAATCCAAATCTGCTTGAAAGTCCGGTAATTTCTTTTGTAAATCACGCGATATTTTTACGGCGTTACCATCAGATGCCTTGATTACAGATGCGATAACAACTGGATTACCGTTAAACCGCGCCCCTGTATCCAAATCACGCGCCGCATCGGTCACGGTTGCAACATCAGACAATTTAAACCGCTGACCTTCGCCAGTGGTAATATGCAAATTTTTGATTGCATCCACTGATGCAAATTCCCCGATAAAACGCACATTAGAAGAATCGGCACCAACCTCTATTTTTCCACCTGGGACATTAAGGTTGTTGGTACCCATTGCCGTAATAACATCCATTATTGTCACACCATGTGCCGCCATAGTTTGCGGATTCAATGCGACACGAATTGCGCGTTTTTCACCACCGAAAATTGTCACACTTGCCACACCATTTATTGATGTCAGTTTATTGGCCAAAACATTATCGGTGTATTCTTGTAAATCACGCAAAGACGGGCCACTTAATGCGATATCAACCACAGATGTCTGTAACGGATTCAATTTTTCAATAACTGGCTGTTTTAAATCTGTGGGGAATTCAGATGCCAACGCATCTATCTTTGATTTTACTTCGCTGGCCTTGTCATTAACATTTACCCCAAGGTTAAATTCAGCCATAACATACCCACCACTTTCAAATGCCTGGGATGTCAGTTTTTTTAGTTCTGGGACCTGGGACATGGCATCTTCGGCCTTTTTAATAACCTGGGATTCTATTTCAGCCGGCGCCGCACCCGGGTAAACAAATGTGGCCGTCACCATTGGAAAATCAAGTGCGGGCGTACGTTCAATATTCATCTTTGGGTATGCGACCAAACCCAACACAACCCACAGTAAAACAAACATAATCGTTGTAACAGGACGCTTTACAAAGAATTTTAACATTTTAATTTTCCCCCACTTTACTCATCTTGATTTTTTGACCATTGGCAACCTTGGACAATATAATCATATCGCCATCTTTGATATCACCGATAACACATGCTTTATCGTTATCTTGACCAATAACATTAACCTTGCGTGCAACCGCCGCCCCAGATTCGATTACCATAACCGAACCATTACGCACCGCATACGCTGGGACAAAGAATCCTTTTTCGCGCACAGACACAAAGCGCAATCCATCCTGGACACCGCGTGTACGAACCGCATACATACCCGTATCAAAATCCAATCCTGATGATACAGATACAATTTCACCATCATCTATTTTTTGACCGACACGCAGTTTATTGCGATATTCGCCCGATACATACGCGCGATTATTTTTCACATCAATTGGTATTTTAATTACATCATCTGTCTGTTGGGCCGCCATAGTTTCAACAATTACGCCATCTGATTGTGCAACACGTATTGGATTAAAAACAACCATGCGTGATTCAATTGCAACCATCACAAATCGAAACACAAACCAAAAGGCAACCGCCACATAAACCGCCGTATAGGCAATTTTTTTTACTTTTTTATCATCATAATTTTTACCAAATATTTTCATAATTATTCACCCAATTTTTTAACAGATTCTGCCGACATTAATATTTTGTATTTTGCGTTCAATAACGCCATATCCAACTGATACAGCCCCGATGACACATCCGCCAATTCAACCGCAGACGTTTGTCCTGCGGCAAAGCGGTCACGCGAAAATCCGTATGCTTTGGCGGCCAAATCACGTGCATTTTCCAAACCTTTTAGGTTTTCACGCAAATGATTATATTGCTTTATCGCATTAGTATATTTTTCAGATGTTATCTTTTTTGATTTATCTAAATCTTGACGTGCGGCTTCGGCATTCATGACATCAACCGTTGCATTTGCACGATTTACTCCACCGCTGAAAATTGGAACTTTTAATGCCAATCCCCAATATGCTGCTTGGTCTGCTTTGCCATTAAACATATTTTTAAAATCTTTATCCATCGTCACATAATCATACGCACCAACCGCCGCCAGTGTTGGATATCCCCCTGCCCTTTGCGAGGATGCCTTGGATTCATACATTTTTACCTGTTGATCTAAAATCTGCCATTCGGGTGTATTGGTCAATTTTTTATTTTGCATTTCTGGAAAATCTTTTGGGAAATCATCGGTCAGGTTTAATGGTTCATCTATATCAATACCAGCTAATATTTTTAACATTCTATGCGCGGTATCACGGTTAAATTCCGCATCCGAAAGGTTTATTTGCTTTGTTGCAATATCAGATTCGATTTTGACCAAATTGCTGCGGTTTGCACGCCCGGCACCCGATATTTTCTTTTTTGCAGAAACAGCATTATCCAAATCTTTCTTGGCAATTTTCACGATTTCATCGGTCATTTTTGCCGTCCAATACATATCAGTCGCAGCATATTTAACCTCTCGCGATACCATTTCTTTACTATATTCACTCATCTTAATTGCACTGCGTACACTGTCCACCGCATTACCAATCTTGCCAAAAGTGTATATAGGCTGCGTTATTTTTACCCCCGCCATAAATATGTTATCAGGAACTTCTATATCTTTGATACCCGCCAATTGCGGAACCAAACCACCGATTTCAGGCGGTAATTTTACGTTATACGAATCCAGCGGTCTTTCAACATTAACCAGATTCATATATGTTGCCGTACCTTCGATATTAAACCAACGGTTAGAATTCGCAACATCTAACGAAGCCTGTGCCTTTTTCACATTGGCATCCGCCTTTTTCAAATCATGCGATTCTGCAACAATTTTTTGCACCGCGTCATTCAAAGACAAATCCATCGCATTTGCCTGTATACAGCAAAAACCGGCGTATAGAGCAATAATAGCACTAAAAACTTTACGCATTTTTATTCTCCATTTTTACCAAAATAGCATTCATTGTTTTAAAAGAATCTATCAATTTGCCTTCATCATCTTTATCCATATCTTTGAACATATCGGAAATAGCATTATGAAACATTCCTATGAATTGATTTGCGACTTTGGCGCCCTGGTCTGTGACAGAATACCATGTATTACGGCGGTCATTTTCATCAACTGCACGCAACACTATGCCATCACGTTCCATTTTACGAAACGTGGCACAAAGATTTGGTGCCGGTACAAATTCGCGTGCCGCCAGGTCTTTTAAACGTGTCCGCCCCGACAAATACAAGCGTATCAAAAGTTGTACCTGGGTCCGCGAATACGGACTGAAATCAATTTGAGCCCGATTTATCCGTTCAGACAATTTTGCAAACAAAATAATATTTTTTTCCAACAAACCAATTAATTCTTTACGAACCATGTTTGCCCCCTATTGTTTATTAAAGTCAAAAATCATTATAATTTTTAATAATTATGATTTCAAGTCTAAAATTCACTTTTTTTATTTTATTATTGCAAAAACGCTAAAACTGACTATAATCAAACTACTTTTTGGGGTGTCGTCTAATGGTAGGACAAGAGATTTTGGTTCTCTTTATCATGGTTCGAATCCGTGCGCCCCAACCAAAAATTCAACCGGCTTTTGCCGGTTTAATTTTTGGTTCTGGGGCCAAGGTTCGTAATCCGCAACTTTGTTGCCGGTTCGAAACCAAGTAGATTTGGCAAGCAAAGCGTAGCCAAATCGTCACGGGTTGCGCGTAGCCGGCACATAGTGCCGCGCGAGCGAATTGAGTGCGCCCCACGCACGGATGGGTGCAAGGTGATAGCCGTAGCGCATTCCAGAGAGCAAAAAAATAAAAAATCGCGAGTTTGAAAGTTTATTTATGAAAAACAATGTTCTTATCGGTACTTTCGAACTATTTTTTCCATTCGGATTTTAATTTTCCAAAATACAATTTATCTCGCAAAGAACCGTTTGGCCATTTACTATCTTGACGGATAATGCCTTCAAGTATATATCCGTTTTTTTCTGCTATGGATTTAGAAGCAATATTTTTAGCATCGCAATGTAATTGTATTTTATGGCACCAATCTTGCTCAAATGCCATTTTTTCTATTCTTGGTAACAATTTATTAATTATTCCGTGTCCACGCGCAGATTTACGCAACCAATAACCAATTTCAACCTTACCATATTTCAAGGCTACACCTGAAAAACCTATTTCACCCAACAATTTACCATCTTTAAAAATTCCAAACATCATAGTTTTTCCATCACTATTGCGCCTATAATAACTGACCAGCGCATGTTCTGGGGATTTAAACAAACCATCAGGCATCCAAAAAATCATGTTTTTGGGGTCTTGGGATACAATCTTAAAAATTTCTTTGGCATATTCAATAGTCGCCGGAATCATCATCAATACAAAATCACCGACTTTTATTTTTTTATTCTTTAATTCATCAAAATTCATATTTTACACCTTTTGAGTGTATTATATCATAAAAAGTAGCACCTATTTATATATTTTACTTTTGAACCAATAAAACGCTTGGATTTACAATACCCCCCTACCCCGTTCTAACATTACTGTTTAAAATGGTTGTAGGGTGCCGGCACCGATTAAAAAATTGTTGATTTTCCCAGGATTTATAACAAAATCGTATAAAACAAAAGGAAAAACATGACAATAATAACAATATGCGGTGATGTGTTTAAATACGAACACGAGATTACATATATTACCGAACAAATGACTTGTTCTGGTCAATATTGTGTATTTACACCAGTTATGCCATTTGTAAAACACAAAACAACATTGGGGTACACCGCTACAGCCATAGGTCATTTAAACAAGGCACACCGTAAAAAAATTGAATTATCCAGCGCAATATTGGTCATGGACGTTGACGGTCGTCTCAGCGATTTAGATAAATGCTGGGTAGAATATGCGCAAAAACAGAACAAACAGGTATTGTATTACAGCCAAGAAATAAAAAATTGGCGCTAAATGTACGATATAGAAACATAATGATAATACCTGCGACCGATTATAAAATTATACGAAATGACGTTCCTGTACTAGCACGAACAGATGGCGGCGTATACATCCCTACAAATTGTTGGCTAAATGATTTCAATATTGAATCAGAAAATCTGAAAAATATATTGTTTGGTTTTAGTTATAAAAATAATATTTTGGATTTAATCAAACAATTTGGACATTCCCCAAAATACGTGCCTGTGTTATATATTTTAACAAATTCCAATATACAGACCCCGGATTTTGACACACCCCATGATATGTTGGCAATTGCCCTATTCCTTGCCGAAGGTGAAAACACCTCGGTATGTCTGCGCTGTTTCGAGGTCAATTGTAATTATAAAAGCAACAATCAACACTACACAGAAAATCAAAAATATAAAAGGGTCGGCGAAAGTATGTTAAAGGCATTACAAAACCAATATATACACCAGGGTATCGAGGGGAATTCTAACCACGCTGCATTATATTTTTATCTTAAATACGGGTTCACAACCATAGACAAATGCTCACATGATTTGCGTTGGGGACCACAAAGATAAATACACACATACAACCACAATCAACTTGTTTATTATGACGATAAATTGTACAATATCACCAATGACTAGCGGGGACAAATATGATATATAAAAATTCTAGTACTGTTATTGCAAATGAAAAAATTGATAGCACAAAACTGCTATGCGCAGAAAAAATCATTTCAAAATTATACCAAGCATTACCTAGATATATTGCACGTGGATACGGCCCTTTCATGGCCGCGGTGTATGATTCAAAAGGTCATTTAATTGCACAGGCCGCAAATACCGTGTTGCGTGATGAATGCAGTCATAATCACGCCGAAATAAACGCGATACGCAAGGCGGAAAAGGCACTAAAAACACACGATTTGTCGTCGCATAATTTAAGCCTGTACGTGACCGCCGAACCATGCATGATGTGTTTGGGCGCCATTATGTGGTCAGGGATAAAAAACGTCTATTTCGGCGTACCATCTGATGATGTCGAAAAAATCACTGGATTTGATGAGGGTTTTAAACCAAATTGGATGACCGAATTCAAAAAACGCGGTATTGGTGTATACGGCAATATTACCCCAGAAATCGGCAAAAAGGTCTTACAAGATTACATTGCCCAACGCCACATTGTGTATAACCCAGAACGAAAATGATATAAGGACGAAATATGCCAAAAATGTTTGTTAATTTACTTTGTCGGTTTATTCCAAATCGCACCACGCGAAACAGGGTTCGTTTTATGTTAACCAACCGGTCATACGTCAATAAATGCATCAAATTTGTTAAACACCAGGGCGATTTCCACAACATCCAGAAAATCGTTGGTCGTGGTTCGCGCAACCTGGTCGTGACCGCTGATAAGAAATATGTGTTCAAATTTCCTGGTGTCGGCAACGGCTATGAAAAATCTTTACGCGAACAACAAATATCCGATGCCTTTCGCCCTATTTCGCCAATTAATATCCCAAACATGGAAATTTTAGATTTTGATGGCATTGCGGTTCGCAAATATCCGTACATAGACGGAATTAGCCTTGAATATTTTCAACCAAAAAATGTTCCACAATCGGTAGAAAGCAAAATTGCGAAACAATTGGCAAACTTTCTGTACGTTATTGGCCAAAGCGACCCAAAAGAATTGCGTAATTTAAAACCGCGCCCCAGTGCCAAGCCATCCATATTGCATGGGTGGTGTCAAAATGACATTAAATATAACTTTATCATGAATCCAAAAACATATGATATTGTTGCAATCATAGATTGGGAAGAAGCCGGTTTTAACGATTTCTGCAAATTGTTCACGTACGAAAAAGACTATCGTTCGGTAATGACGGCCATCTTGCGTGAGTATTTGGATTTATACGAAAAAAAGAAACCAAAATAAACATTACCGCCCTTTTGGGCCATACATTTTATTAAAATGCGATGCGCGGGCACGATGTATTTCATCTATCTGTTTGGGCAGATTTATAAAATCACATTTCTTAATTCTATATTTTGGGTCGTCACCATCCGTGCCATAATTAACACGTGTAATCAGGAAATTGCCCTTGCTTGATGCACGATCATAACACAGCAAAGTGAACTCACGCAGGCCAGTTTTTACAATAAAATCTATATCGGTGGGATACCCGACCACGGTATAATCGTTCGGGTTGTTTGCCCTGTAAAATTCACCCAATTTTTTCAATGTCTTGGTACGTTGTTCGGCATATTTGTGTCGTTGTTCCGTTATGTATTCAGGTGTAGACATACCATCGTCATTAACCGTTTTTATATATTTTACGGGGACACCCTGATCAACACAGAACACCGGTTTGAAATGACATGCATGTTTATCACTGGAACCCTTGGCACCGTACGGCAAATCATTATCAAAAACCGTTAATACCGTATTATCATAGTTGCCCGTAACAAAAAAATCGTCTATTTCGGTAAAAAGAGAATTCAAACATGCAACACTGGCCAATTCATTCAACGATATGTATACGTCACTTAATTTTATTCCATATTGGATTTCAAACATATCTTTGGCGTGTGCATTATTTTTTCGGTCGGTGGCCCAGAAATACTCATGGGTACATGTAAAAGAAACCCCACCAAACATAAAATATGGAAATTCATTAAATATGCGAACATATTTTGGATCAGAATGTACATCGTCATCATCACCAGGTGTACATATCTGTGGTATTCTGGGCATAGTATAAATATTTCCACCACGATTCAAGAAACACGAAGAACCAAGTTTCAAATCATTTACCAATGGCTTGTGATAAGGTATTTCATATGGGAAATACTGCATTAAATCCACAGGATCCAGGTCTGTATTATCCACAATGACCCGTGCTAAATTTTCTTCTTCTTGCAGCCACCCACTACAACCTTTTAAATACTGATTGGGGTCAATACCTGTTTTCTCTTCAATAATTTCTGCTAATGACGGTTCTTCTGGCATATTACGCCCCTGCTCTGTCTGTACTCTCGTCCCCCTATATGTGCCAAAAATACCAAAAATTTTGCAAAAATCAAATAATATAACTGGCCATTACCCAACACATTTTCATTTTCTATATATACTTAACACATGGCTGGCGCAGCCAATCATGTCGGGGCGTTCACAGATTTGTAATTGCATTTGTTTGATTGCGTTAAAATCACTCGTACTGACCCTATTCGTGTATTCCTTTAATACCTCGAACAGACCGTCCAACGATATATCTGTTATATGGCGCATTTTCGTTTTTGATACAATTCTATGAAAATCATCTACAAAATATGTTGCATATATATCATGCGGTGTACGTTTGGTATATTTCTTTAACGCGAACATGTCGCCCTTCATCAAACCGGCACGATAAATTATTGGTGTATTGGTCAGGTAATTAAACAACACCACCCCGCCCCGCTTACATATACGGCATGCCTCTTTTACCGCACGAATCCGGTCATTATCATTAAACAAATGCGACATAGGCCCATTTACAAACACCACATCAAAACAACCAGATTTTACGGTGCTTAAATCCCTGGCATCACCACACAGCGTGTAAAAGTTTTTACGTTTCACCCTGCCCTTTAACACATCCAGGTTTTCTTGGAACAAATCAACCGCAACAATATTTTTTGCGTATACGGCGATTTCCGGTGTATACGCACGAATACCCGCACCAATTTCAATAACAGAACTATTCGGTTTAATGTATTTTTTTAAATACGTATTCGTTACAAACCGTTCCAACAAAACGTTTTTATCGTCTTTTGGTTTTGCTTTGCGCAATTTATAAAAATCGGCCAAAATTTGTTTATTATTTTCGTACGTCATTTCCATGATTCCGCATTCCAAACAACCAATCTGCAATACTAAACTTTTTCTTACCTGTTTGACCACGCGAGTCTTTTACATATGCCTTTGTTTTTAAAACTTTTAACGCTGGTTCAATACTGGCATTATAAACAACCAACGATATTGTTTTTATACTTGCGTTTGGATTTTCCGTGGTAAATTTGTACACTGCACTGAAAATTGCCAATGCAGATTGTTCTTGCGTTAATGCGCCAATAATACCTGTGCCAAGTTCAGGCATAGCGATATGTTGAAGTTTTTGCACATTTGCGGCCACTAGTGTCTTATAAATTGCATCTTCAACTATTGAAAATTGATTTTCCGCTTTGGCATCAACCGTTGCAACATGTGCCAATTTTACACCTGGTTTTCCAGAATCTGTCATCAACATTTCACCTAACTGTAATGGTCTTGCATGCACTTTTTTGTCATATTCTTCCAACCCAGCGGACATGCCCGCAACTTTCATGGCATAACCAACCCCACCATAAGAGGCACATGTATTAAATTCTGGTACGATGATACAATCTGCAGTTTCTTCTGCAATATTTCCATTTTTTACAACAACATTTATATTACCAATTTTATCCATTTTATTTTCCTTTGTCTTTTACATGCATATTTTACATCAAATTCACAACTTCTTCAAGATTTTCACATATTATAACTAAAACAAATGCCCCAAATGGGGCATTGTTTTCTAATTTTATTTTCATTTAAAATTGAACGTTAAATCCAACACCCGATGGCCCCGCGGTAACACGCACGCCTTCATACCTATCAACCAATGTGATTGTCGCCAATCCTGCGATTGCCGCACCAGCCAATGTATCCCACCACCAATGCTTGTTTGCATCGATTCTTGAATACGCGGTAAAGCCGGTCATAAGATACGGAACAACCGCACGACGCCACCCATAACGTTTATGAATAAACGATGCCCCCGACATTGCTGATGCGGTATGCCCCGATGGGAAAGAACGATTATCGGCCTTGTTTGGACGCCGTTCTTGAACCATGTATTTAAGACCATATACGGTTGCCTCCATGGCACCAAAAGACAACGCAAATTGCCCCGCCCCGGTCCAATCTTCTTCATTCATCGCCATACCAAATGCGTATGCTGGGACAATAACCTGCATATAATCACCAATTCGTTCAACCGTTGATTTCTTGGCGTATGCCCCAGAACACAATGTACAGAACATCATTACGGTCATTGTTATTTTATTAAACCAACACATTATATATTCCCTTGTGAAAATTAATATACGATTCGGAATATAATCCTATCAAACAACGAAAAAAAGTGCAAATTATAAAAAAACGGCGAAACGCCGTTTTTTATCTTTTTTTGCCATGTTCCAATTGATTTTTAATTAACTTTGAAAGTGGAATTCTTATACCAGCCTCAATGGAAAACATGTCTTTTGTCTGCCAAACACCAATATTAGAACCATACCATGCTTTATAATGAAATCACACAAAAAACATTATTATCGCTTACCTTACTTCGTTAAATCGTGAGATATTTCTATTAATTTTCTAACATTACGCGCATGCACCGTTCCATCCAGCACCACCGACACCCAATTATTCTTGTTCATATGATATGCCGGCAAAATTCCCGGCACTCCCAGAAAGAATTCGGTATTGTCTGTTTTTACATTTATAATATCAATATCGCCGTCACCGGGTAATTTTAATACTCTGCGTGACACAGTCATCACAACGGCAAACCATTTTTTATTGTCAGAATGCCGAAACACGCAAAACGACGGATACCGCCGCCACAAATATTCTGGGGCGGCGGCATATTTTTTAGTTATAAAATCAATAATATCAGATTTCATATTATAACCATTCATCGGCCCATTTCTTTAAATCATCCGCCGAAACATCCACTTGGAAACGCGCGCCGTTTGGAACACTGGCATTTGGTGCCAACGTGCGCATTCTTACCGTCGCTTCTTCTGTGGTTGGGGTGCTGCCTGATGTAGCAAACGGGATAACTGTTTTACCCGCCAAATCATAACTGGTTAAAAATGTATCAATGATTGACGGTTCGCGTCCCCACCAAATTGGGAACCCAACAAAAACAATTTTATATTGGTCCATATTTTCAACACGTGACGCAATCGCTGGACGAGAATCTAGATTTTTCATTTCAACCGAAGAACGACTGGATTCATTACGCCAATCCAGGTCTTGCGCCGTATAGACCGTTTCTGGTTTAATTTCAAACAATGTCGCACCCGTCACATTTGCCAACCGTTCTGCAACACCAGCGGTGTTTCCTGTCGCACTGAAATACGCAACCAGAACTTTATCATTTGTTGCACTTGACTTTGCCGGACGCAGAAATACAAATGCCACAACAACCACCACAATGGCCAATAACACATATAATAGTTTTTTCATAGTTTCTCCTTTTGCTATATCTATTACCATATAAACTATATGAACATGTTTCAACTATTTTATACCTGGCGTTACCAAGATATTCGTGATACCATTAGATATAATGAATATCACCAGACCAAATATTGAAACCGCCAAAAAGATATTGTCCGATGCCTATGCTTCGGGTTTGATTCCATTTGAATCGAAAAAAATTGAACCATATTGTGATGGTGGCGGTGCATTAACATTAAAATGCATTGATACAGGTGGCACAGAATATGCCGCACGGTTTCCAAATACGGAACAAAAATTGAACAACATGCTGCACGAAATTGAAACGCTGCAATTTTTACATGCACAACATTTATCCGAACACGGCGGCCTTGAAATTCCAATTCCAAATTACGTTGCCGATGCAAAACATCCTTTTGTTTGGCACAAGGCGATTGTTGGCGAAACCCTTACGCCATCACAATATCATACATTAACAGATGATCAAAAAACAGACATTGCCAAGAAAATTGCAACGTTTCTACATGCAATGCATACATGCAAATCGCCAGAAAAAATGAATCAACACGATAGAACTTCTTTTTTAATTGCCGATGCCCAACTAAATGGGTTTAATATATTGTATGAAAAATTACCGGCGACAATACTTAACAAGTACAAAAAATTAAAACTAAATACCAAATACCCAGAAGTCCTTTGTCATTTTGACATGCATGGCCGCAATATGGCAATTAACCCGCAAACCAAAGAATTAATTGGTATATTTGATTTTGGTGATACCGCTATTCACCAATGTTTCCTTGATTTTTACAAATTATCATTTATTCATCGCGATCTGACCCGTCGCACAATAAATGAATATAACAAAATATCAGATATAAAAATTGATATACATGATGTGGATTTGGCATACCTGTGCGACATGTCAATAAAATATGCCAACAACCAGAATGATGGTATTGTTAATAAATCACTTGAAAATTTTGTTCAAGATATAACATCTGGCCAACAACCAAATATGGATAGATTCCACAGAATCTAACGTATAGATAAAATTATCCGTTTTTAAATTTTGCGAAACAATTCGTGTCACGAAACCTATTTTCATACACCAAAAACCTGTCTTGTTTTAAAACACCTTCGAACACATACCCAAGACTTTTGGCCAATTTTACAGAATTCGTGTTCCTTGCATCATTATGAATTATGATTTTATTAAAACCATTTTTAAACAGTTCTTGTTCTAATGCCCGCACGGATTCCATAATATACCCATGCCCCCGATAATCATTTGCCAACCAAAACCCCAGTTCTACCTTTTTATTTTTCACATCAACAACAACCGCACCGCACATACCGATAATTTCGTCATTTAAAACAACCGCATATTCGTATGCCAAATCGTTTTCCCATTTTTTATCAGATGTATTTAAAAACTTTTTAACGTCTGCCGCGGTTTTTGTCGTATTCAGCCATTGCATCCACGGCAACAAGAATTTTTTATTTCGCATTAAAACATCATATAACAATTTTGCATTATACATCGATGGCGCCAAATGCATCATTTGAACTCTGGACGATTTTAACACTGTTTTCATCGCACTTCCTTTTACCTGTGTTAAATAATACCACAAACAAATTGAATTTTCTATTTTTTGTGATATGTTGCCGATATGAATGACGAAGTACGATAAAAGGACACTTATGACATATATGGAAAAATTCTTGGAATTATTTAAACGGGACATACAAACTGAACGGTTGGAACTGCGAATTTTGGAACCGAATATCGAAAACGCACAAATTATTTGGAATGTCCTTAGAAATGAAAGCCCAGAAAATTTCCAATATATTTGGCATTCGGTATCGCACAAATCACATCTACCAGAATCTCTTGCAGAAACCCAGGAACGAATGAAACTTGACGCAGAATTTAAAAATGGATGTGTGTATTATATTTTTCATGACAACAAATTCATTGGATATATGCGTATACATTACTGGCCAGAATCAAACACCTTACAATGCGCCAGTGTTTGGTTTATCAAATCTGCATGGGGACACGGGTTCAATAAAGAGGTCCATAATAAAATCGAACACATAGCGTTTAATAGATTGCATGTAAATCGTATATGCCGTCAAACCATGGCTGGGAACATCGAATCAAAACGGTCAATCGAATCCAGCGGTTATCACCTTGATGGTATAGATCGCCAATCAAACCGCTTGCCGGATGGAACTTATATGGATCATTTATGGTATTCTAAACTGGCCAGCGAATATCAAACGCCTGAACAAGAAAATTAGTTCACTTACGCATTTTATCTGCATTTAATTCTTCACGAATCTGCATCAGCATTTTACCCAAACGGTTATTTCCACCGCGACCAAAACCGCACTTATAACAAACATCGCAAGATTTTATTAACATCGCATCACCCGTTGACAACAGTAAATCTGCCGCATCTTTATTTTGTGTAAACTTTGCACGCAGACCATTTTCCATGATAGAAAATTTCATATCATCAAAGCCTATACGGCGGTTTACCTTGTATTCAGGTGTTTTTGTAATCAAACGCGCATCATCAGGATTTTTAAAAGATAAAATAACGCCAAAGCGCGAATCATCGGCATAAAACTTCATTGCCTGGTAATAATGTTCAACGGTTGGAAAGGTATATTCACGTCCATCGACCATCATTTTAATTGGGAAATCAGACAACGGACTTAAAAAATAATACTTTCCAACCGGCAAACAAAATTTTATTTCATTTGACATATACTGTTTATTTCTTTTCTACTTTCATCCAGCAGAACAAACCCAATGTCAAAAGATATGCAAACGTTGCCATCATCAAAATGCCGGCATCCAGGTTTAATTGACCAACAATATTAAGTCTAAACCACATTGGCAACACCCACAGGCCCAAAGACATTAATATCATACAGCCAAGGCCGAAAAAGACCATCCATTTTGATATAGTTACGATTTTTGACATTTTTACTTCTCCTTTGTTTTCTTATTAAGTGGTTCATGACATTCACCATCACCCTCTTTTGGGCAACAAGCAAATTGCATTTGGGATACTTCCTTGAATTTCTCACCTTCGCAACACCCATACCGATTCGGCTTTGCCCCATCACCGCATAAACCCTTGGCAAGATTTTCTGCGATTTTTGCTTTCTGTTCCGCCGCTTCGGCAGCAATCTCTTCTGGGGTCTTGACAGGTTCTTTTTTCACAACCTTTTTCGGTTCACTTTTAACCTTTTCTGCGACATCTTCTTCTGGTACTACTTCAACTGGTTCCGCATCAACAACCGTCACAGGATTAACATTATCATAGTTACGAACCGGTCTACGATTTGCACGTGGCGCACATTGTGTACGTTGACGTACCAACATCGTTTCCAATTCTTCTTTTAATTCCGGATGAGATTTAACATCTTCCTTTAATTCCGATACGCGTTCATTAATATCATTACACGTCAAACGTGATGCAACAACACGCGTTTCGGCAACAGTTTCTTCTTCATCCTCGTCTAAATCTTCGTCTTCTTCGAATTCTTCATCATCTTCAAATTCTTCGTCCTCTTCATCCAGAACCACCTCGGTATCATCTGCAAAAGACACATACGACACCGTCGCCACAGACAATATTCCCAAAATGCTTAATATTTTTATATTCATATATGCCACCTTGGTATTATTATTCCTCAATTACCCGTTGCAATTCCATAATAAAATCAACACCTGGGTTAATTAATTTTTCTGCCTTTTTAATATAGCGTCTCGCTTCATTTTGCATTTGCAGTTTTTTGTATGTATTCACTGTATTCTTTACTTCGCTTTCAGACAGTTCACCATCCCGAACCCGAACACCTTCTGCAATCTGTATTTCATTAAGTGCCTTTTGAGTATTAAATTCTTTATTTTTTGCGCAACCATCTTCGGCCATTTTCGCATAAACTTCGGCATTATACGAATGACATTCTGCATTATCATAGCAATTGTTATCTATACGCCCTAATAATGTTCTTTCTATGACTTCACATGGTTCAACATCTGCTTGAACATATGCATCACTGTTTATATAACGCACCGCATCTGCCAATTCCTGTTCTGATTTTACAAGATTCGCAAATTTTTCTTTATTTTTTTCACAACCGATTTTGCCCAATCTTTCATAAACACGAACATTATATAAATGGTCATTTTCCGTTATCATCTGTAACAAGGCCTCTTCTTTAACATGGCATGGCATTATCTTGCTTTCTACGGCTTGTTTTACAGATTCCACCAAACCCGCCTTACCCGCTTCAGGTTTATTCAAGTGTTTATACCCCCACAATGACACCCCCGTCATCATACCGCAAACGAATATTCCAATTAATACAAACCACGCAAAAACCTTTTGACGACGTGTGCAGATATAACAACTTTGTCCCGATGTATATTTAACTGTACTTTTCATTTTTCCCTCCGTTTTATTATTATTTTACTATACCATTTTTTATTGTGATGCATCTGTCGGCGCGATTGGCCAAAGACATATCATGTGTCACGAACAGCATTGCCATTTTATTCTTGCGAACCAAATTCAGCAACAATTCAAACACCGCAATTGCATGATTTGGATCCAAACTGCCCGTTGGTTCATCGGCCAATAATATATCCGGTGTATTCGCCAACGCACGCGCAACTGCGGTCCGTTGTTGTTCACCACCAGACATTTGACCCGGTAAATGAGACGCACGATGCGCAACATTTGCGGCCTTTAATAATTTCATCGCACGCGACTGTGCCGCATCTTCGGACATGCCACTTGCCAACATCGGCAACATAACATTTTCCAGTGCTGTAAAATCAGACAGCAAATTATGTCGCTGATAAACAAACCCCATTTTACGACGACGAATCATTGTACGCATTTCATCGTTCATTGTATGCACTGGGGTTCCACTGACCAAAATACTGCCACCCGATGGTTTGTCCAAAAGCCCGACACACTGTAATAACGTAGATTTACCAGATCCCGACGGCCCAACCAATGCAACAATTTCACCCCTATGCAAATCAAAACCGCCACCAGTTAGAATATGTAATGGCTGGCCCCCTTCAATAAAAGTCTTTTGGATATCGCGCACCGACAAGACAACATCGCCCTGCTTTGCCCGCGATAAAGAATTCAATATAGATGCCATTACTTCCTTTCCTGTTTCCTTGGTGTTATTCATCATAACACGTTGTTTATTTTTTTCCAATGCATTATTCATTCCTCAGCACTTCTACTGGGTCGGTATTGGCGGCCTTCCATGCCGGATAAATCGTTGCCAAAAATGCCAACGCAATCGCGATCACCGCAATACCAATTACGGTCAATGGTTCCACCCGTGATGGCAATTCCGATAGGTAATAAAGTTCCGCCGGAAATAAATCACGCCCTGTCATCCATTGAAAGAATTTACGAATCGGTTCAATATAAATAGCGACAACGACACCCAATGCTGTTCCAAATATCGCACCAATAATACCGATACTGGTCCCCGACAAAACAAATATACGCATCATTGAACGGCGCGACACCCCAAATGTACGCAACACAGCAATATCACGTGACTTATCTTTAACCAGCATAACAAGCGATGAAACGATATTAAACGCGGCCACAATTACTATCAGCATTAATATCAAAAACATCACGTTTGATTCAACCTGTAATGCGCCAACAAAACCGCGGTTTAAATCACGCCAGTCACGAACTACATATCCATCTGGCAACAAAGAAATCAACGCGTCACGAACCGCATCAGTTTTTTCGGCATCTTTCAAGAACAAATCTATATGCGTGACCGCATTCCCCAAATTGAGATATTTCTGCGCCGTAGCAAGCGGCATAAACACATATCCTGAATCATATTCATACATGCCCATAAAGAATGATGATTCAACCGGATACGACATAATTCGTGGCATTGTTCCAAATGCCGTTGCGGTTGCGCCATTGGCCGAAACCAATGAAATATTATCACCACGTCCAACACCTAATTTGCGTGCTAATGTCGCCCCAACAACCAATTCACCATCACGAATTTCGTTAAGTTTCTTGCCGTATACACGTGTTCCTGTTGTGGTTTTACTTGCCAAATCAGACATCCGAATTCCACGAACCATCGCACCAGAATTTTTACCTTCGGCCGTAACCATAACTTGTCCTTCGGCAATTGGAACAATGGATGTAACAGATTGCGCAACGGTCTTGCTTTCACGCATTCTATCCATAAGAAAATCATAATCTGCAATTGCACCATCTTGATGATAAACAACCACATGCCCGTTCATTCCAACAATGCGTGATAACAATGTATCATGAAAACCGCCCATCACCGACATGACCACAATTAATGTTGCCACCCCAAGCATTATGCCAATCAGCGACACCCACGACACCACAGAACCAAAACCGCGCCGTTTGGCCGCCAAGTATCTAAATGCAATTTTTCTTTCCAGTTTTGTAAACATCAGTTTTCCTATTCTTATTTACGCAAATAATTCCGCAATGCATCCCCAACCAGCGGCGCATCATCTGGGATATCCGCTGGGTTCACAATAGAAACTATACGAGGTGACATAAACACAACTAATTCTGCAAACGGGCTTATCAACGTTTCTGGTGTCGTCACAAAAGAATGTGTTGGTATACCAATTATAATATAGTTATCACCGACACTGGATGGAATTGTAAACGAAGAAAGTTCGCCATTGCTTGTGCGCAAAACAATTTTTGCATCGATTTTTTTGCGTCCACCAAAATCACTGTACTTTGCCGACGCCCCCACAACCAAGTCTGTTTCCAATCTTTCTTCTTTGCCACATTGCCCAATATCAAATCTTGATTGCCATCCATCGGGAACCACAAAATGCCCCTGGGATATCAATACGACATTTGCCTGTTGGAACAAGAATTCTTGTAATGTCTTGGTGTTTATTTCGGGACCAACAACCAAAGTGCGCCCCACCACCCCAGGTATCGACATTTTAATATTCTTTTCACCAAATGCAGGCAACAGATTCATCCAAATAATTGGATTATCTGTCCGTGGGTACACACGATAAACATCCATATCCCATGCCATTACATATTTTTTAGACGCGATATCTGAAATTATACGGGTCACTTCGCGTTCGGTTTGATAATTACCTTCGAATATCAATGTGTTATCGGCCCAATCCACAATCAAGTTTCGCACATCCGCGCCATGCATTGCATCCAACAAAGCCATTACAATCGTGTCATCATGTGGCATTTTGATTAACCATTTTGCACGATTAAACAATTTGATTTCACCCAATGCCGCATCATAGGAATAATACACACGCCCAAGACGAGCAATCAAATCAACCGCATCCGATAAATTGCCCGATGCAATCGAACCAGAAACTTTTTCTATCACCTGTTCTTGTTCAACAACGGCGATATCTGTTCCTTCGAGTAATTTATTCAATGCCGACGACACACTTTGCTTTTTAAAATCGTAATCAGACACGGTCAAATCAGACGGGAAATCGTCCCCTTTGTCCACACGAATCATTTCTATTTTTTCTTCGGGCACAACAGAAACCACAGATTGATTATCCCAATCTACGGTGCAACGCCTTGGTAATTCAACCGAAAACCTGCGCGCAGTATCGGTGGTAAGTGCCGCCTTTTTCGGAAAGATTGGCACCGAATTATCATCAATAACCAAATTATCAATTACCTGGATATTATCGTATTCAATCGAGTTATTTTGATCTGGCGCCTGCATACAGCCAACCATTGTGAATCCGATTACAATAAAGTTTAATAATTTCTTCATATGTATCACCCGTGGTTATATGTTCATTACCTTTTCAAATTCTTCCAACGTCATTTCATATATCGGTTTTTGTGATGGCGTTGTTAAATCACGCACATGTTCGAACTGCGATTTAAACCGTTCTATCACAGACGCAACCTCTGCATCTGGCGCGGCACCAGACTTTAATAACCGTTCCCCATATTCTACCACAAATTCCAATACGTCCGCCGCAAAAAAACGCCCGACATAATTTTCCATTGCGATTCCGCCCTTGTTCACACATATGGCAGACATTACCTTGGCAACCTGGTTATAAAAATTTGCCAATTTAATAAAGTTATCAACTGTTAATGCCATCTCTTTTCCCCCGATAGTTTTATACATTATAAAAACTATTGCCACCAAAAGGCAATTAAATTATAATAAGAAACATGAGAATGTTTAAATTATTTTTATTTGCCGGAATATTCGGGCTTTGTGCGTGTTCTTCCCCAAACGGGGGCAGTATTGATGACGCAACTATTTTGAATTGGGAAAACGAATCTGTCACTACCGAACAATTCGTTCGTGACCACAAGGCCTGTCTTGGCATCACCCAACCATCGTATATGCCACGATCACGTCTTGCAAAACTGTTATCACCAAATCAAAGTGCCCGTATGCCAGATTGGTCCGGATTATGGGTGACATTTCAATCAAATGAATACCGCGATGTAGGCCAACGTGCATTATTGTCCGTTCCCCGTAACACAACATCAAAATCTGTCGGATCGTATCGCAAATGCATGTTCAAACGCGGATACTTGTTGCGCGCGGTGTAAAAATTTGCCACCAAAACTTTCATATCGATTAAAAGTATGATATAATACAGGGCATGAAACGTAACCTATGGTTTTGGCTGTATTTTATTGCGGCAATTTTGCTTGCCATATACTTTGCCACACGAATTATAATGACTTTTATGGGGTACGGCCCAATTGCCAAGGTTAAAAATATATCTATATCGGCCGATACCAGAAATCAAGATTTAACCGCGATTGCGGCGGCCACAGGGATTTCACCTGGCACACATACACATTCGGTAAATCTTGAATTGGTAAATGCACGATTAGTTGCAACCCCCGGGGTTCGCGAATCGGCCGTTCGTCGGTTACCAAATGGAAATTTATCCGTAAAAATACGTCTTTATCGTGCCGTCGCGGCATGGACAGACGGAACATATTATTATCCACTATCGGCAGATGGGACGATTGTACAAAGACCATCCGAAGAAAAATCCCCTGGGACCGTCGTTTTTCGCGGCGACGTTCCAAATGATATTAACAACATAACCAAGGCCGCGACCAATCTTATTGGCGATTTAGATTATTTGGAATTTGTTGATAATCGGCGATGGAATATCATAACAAACGGCGGGATAACAGTGATGTTACCCGAAGAAAGTCCAGATGCTGCGATTGCATCACTGGTGGTATTAAATAATAAACACAAAATCTTAAATAAAAACATTCAAACAATTGATATGCGGGATACGGCACGGATTTTAGTAAAATGAATATGATAGATTCTGCATTTTTGTGTCTTGATATTGGTACATGTGGTGTACGCGGTATCGCACACCGTATACGCAATGCCAATATAGACAACAGCAAATATTATTCTGTAACTGATTTTGATACAGTATTCGCACTAAAATCTGTCATAGACGAATTAGAACAACAAATCGGTATGCATTTTGACACCGCGTACATAACCGGTAATTTTGGTCCATCGTTTTTTAAAATGTCACCACAAAATACCGTATGGGCAAATGACCATAAAATAACACCGGCGGATTTAAAATCGCAAATACAAAAAATCAATGTACCCGACGGTTTTTACCCTATGCATATTATTCCGCTGCGTTATGATACACCGAAAATACGTAATATGTTATCCCCAATCGGCCACACCGACAGACAGTTGGTATCCGCATATTCTGCCTTATGTTTCGACAGTGAATATATGAATAAAATATTGGCATTGTTGCGCCATGCACACATACAACCAATCGGGTTCTATGCACCGCATTTCTTGGAACACGCGGCGTTTACCACAAACAAAGAGCCTGTTATGTTCATAGATATGGGTGCTGAAAACACGACCGTTTCAATATGGACGGCACGTGGACTTGTGTGGTATGACGCCCCGGCGATTGGTGGTAATGATTTAACAAATAATATTGCAACAAACCTTGCTATTTCATTTACCGAGGCCGAAAGAATAAAAAAGGCAGTTGCAAATCTTAAATCAAACGACATGGCACGGTTTAGCCCGGCCGACAGTGCATACGCATTTTCTTGTGCCGATGTTAATGATATTGTCATACCATTTTATACAGATTTAATAGAACAGATTAAAACCAGTATTGCACCACAAATTGAAAAATATGCCCCAACACAAATTATATTAACCGGTGGTGGCGCAAATATAAATGGTATGATTGACATACTGGGTACTGCATTTGATTTACCGATACATTTGGGTGGTCCAGATACGGTTGTACGCGCATTGGCAAATTATATATGGAAAACCCAAGAACCACATCGTCAAAAGTACCTTACACGTATGGCGCGTATACAGCGGTTTACCGATAAATTATGCGGTATATTCCATCGCACGAAACGCAAGGCAAAACAAAAAATCGTACCAATTATGCCAAGTACATTATGTTTCGATATGAACGCGGTGGATACATATACCATGTTTAAATCTGCGGGCATAAATGCGATTCATGTTGATATAATGGATGGTTTATATGTAGATAGAATTGCCGGTGGAATCGAAGATTTGCGCCGTATACGCGCATCTTGGGATGGTCACCTGCATGTACATTTAATGACCGAGGCACCAACCGAATGGGCACGCAGTGCTATCGATGCCGGTGCAAATACAATTATACTTTCAACAAATACAGCGGGGCTGCGTAATGCGGTACAGATTGTTCGTCACGCCGGCCGACGTGTTGGAATTGCATTAAACCCTGATTCCCCTGTATCATTACTTAAAACAATTTTGCGTGATTTGGACGAAGTTATGATTATGGCTGTAAAACCAGGCGCCGCAGGTCAAAAATTCGATTTAAATGTAATTTCAAAGATATCTTTACTTGCGGCGGCACGAAAAAAATATGGCTTAAAATACATAATCTCGGTTGACGGTGGGATAAACGATGAAACCGCAAGATTATGTTGGAACGCGGGTGCTGATGTGTTGATTAGTGGTTCTTACCTTGCGTCTGCGCCGGATTTTCCGCTTGCGGTTCAAACATTATTAAAGAAGTAATTAATTATCTTATTGTTATCTGACGGCCATCATCCAATTCTGTTATATCTATATGAATTGTATCCACGGGCAACATATTCGCCGCGATATCAGGCCATTCAATCAGCGTAATATCATTTTGTATTGCATAATCTAGACCTATTTCCACCAGTTCCGCGACATCGGCAATTCTATACAAATCAAAGTGTGAAATTTTTGTGTTCCCCGCAACATATGTTTGCACCAGTGTAAATGTCGGACTTGGCACCACAGTATCTGCCCCGCAAATTGTTTGAATTATTGTCCGCGCAATTTCAGATTTACCCGCACCTAAATCCCCATGCAAAGCAACAGTCACAGGTTGCGTCAATGTTTTGGCAAAATTACGGGCCCAATTTCTGGTTTCATTAATATTTTTTGTTATAAATGTTTGTGCCATATTTTTTACTCCAATAACAATAAATCGTCTTCCATTTTACGAATTGTGTCTCGCACTTCGGCCGCCGTTTCAAAGTCAAGATTTTCAGCCGCCTTGTGCATTTTTTGTGTTAATTTCTTTATCTCTTTACGCAACGTTTCTGCATCCCAAACACCATCTTTATTATATACAAATCTATGTTTTTTATCAGTTTTTTCTTCTTTTTCTTTTACTTCGTCAAACACAGCCTTGGATATAGTTTTCGGCGTAATGCCATGTTCCAAATTGTACGCCATTTGCTTTTCACGACGACGCGCGGTCTCGGTAAGTGCTGCATTCATCGAATCAGTCATGACATCTGCATACAGAATTACGCGCCCATTTGCATTACGCGCCGCACGACCAATCGTCTGTATCAACGAACGCGTCGAACGCAAGAATCCTTCTTTATCGGCATCCATTATTGCAACCAATTCACATTCTGGGACGTCCAGGCCTTCGCGCAACAGATTTATTCCAACCAACACATCAAATTTTCCCATACGCAAATCACGCAATAAATCTATACGTTCTAGTGTTTCAATATCGCTGTGCAGGTACCGTGCACGAATTCCATTTTCTACAAAATAATCTGTTAATTGTTCCGCCATTTTTTTGGTCAGTGTTGTGACCAATACCCTGCCCTTGGTCGCCTTGACTTCGGCCAACAAATCATCAACCTGGTTTTTAATTGGGCGAACAATACATTCCGGGTCCAGCAAACCCGTTGGTCGAATTACCTGTTCCGCGACAATTCCGCCTGATTGTTTCATTTCCCATTCTGCAGGCGTTGCCGAAACAAATATTGTCTGTGGCCGCATCGTATCCCATTCATCAAATGTTAATGGTCGATTATCGACACACGACGGCAACCGAAATCCATATTGGGCAAGCGTCTCTTTGCGCGCCCTGTCACCACGTGACATCGCACCAATTTGCGGAACCGTCACATGACTTTCATCAATGAATAAAATCGCATCTTTCGGCAGGTATTCAAACAACGTTGGCGGTGGTTGCCCCGGCGCACGTCCCGACAAATATCGCGAATAATTCTCAATTCCGCGACATGTTCCGGTCGTTTCCATCATTTCTATATCCATATTCACACGTTCACGCAGACGTTGTTCTTCAATATATTTCATATTTTCATGAAAATATTGTAACCGTTCATTCAGATCTTTACGAATCTGCCCTATGGCCTGAACCACCGATGGCATAGGTGTCGCATAGTGCGTATTTGGATAAACCGCGACGCGGTCAATCTTGAATAACTTTGCCCCAGTTAACGTATCGAATTCCCAAATCTCTTCGATTTCATCACCCCAAAAAGAAATCTTCCACGCCCTGTCCTGGCTGTGTGACGGAAATATATCCAATGTATCACCACGCGCACGGAAAGCCCCACGTTCAAATGCAATATCGTTACGTTTGTATTGTATATTGACTAATTCCCGCATTACATCATCACGCCCAATCATATCCCCAACATTCAACACCAGTTTCATTTCTGAATATTGTTCTGGGGTTCCCAAACCATAAATAGATGACACAGACGAAACCACAATGACATCGCGTTCTTCCAGCATCGCACGCGTTGCGCTGTGCCGCATACGGTCCAATTGGTCATTAATGGACGCATCTTTATCAATATATGTATCGGTTGTTGGAACATATGCCTCGGGCTGATAATAATCATAATACGACACAAAATATTCAACATGATTATGTGGGAAAAAAGACTTCATTTCCGTATACAATTGTGCCGCCAAGATTTTATTTGGCGCCATAAGCAATGCCGGGCGCCCAAGCTCTGCAATAACATTTGCCATTGTAAATGTTTTGCCTGAACCCGTTACCCCAAGTAATACTTGGGAACGTCGTCCTTCTTTGATACCATTAACCAAGTCAGATATGGCGGCCGGTTGGTCGCCCATTGGTTTGTAATCACTTTCAAGATTAAAAATTTTTTTGTTCACATCGTAGAGTATAATCCATTATAATTAAAAAACAAGAGGACGAGAGAATGCCCATAAAACCACGTCATAAACGCAGAACCCTTTGGGTGATAATTATATTGTTTGCTTTGGTAATTACTGGATTGCTGGTATTGCCATCGTTTATCAACCTGAATAAAATGCGTGGACGTATAGAATCCGCCATTTTTGCCCAAACGGGTGTTACCACACAAATAGACGGCGACATAACATTTGGTGTACTTGGACGTACAACCATAATTGCGCACGATGTGCGTTTGCCACATGGAACTGCAAAAAAACTTGCGTTCAAAATACCATTTATGGGACTGTTTAATCCGATGGGCACAACACTAAATGGCGAAATATCGGCCACAGGGGCGCGAATAAACCTAACATCGCTTGCCGCATTGAACCTTAAATACGACCTGGCGGTTCATGATTCTATCGTACGATTTATGGATAAAGATTACTATATAATCAATGGTGTTTTCAAAAAAGGCACCTTTAATGGATTGGTACGCACCGGTCAACATAAATATGATATACGGTTCCATGACAAGGAATTCACCGTAAAGAACGGAAACCTTAATCTAAATATACACGGTGAACTGTATCCATCTGGTGCGGCAAGTGGAACACTGGAAATATCAACAGACAAAATAAATTCGTGGTTTGAATTCTCAGAGCCCAAAATAACAAGACATGTAAATCTTGTCACTGATTTTTGGTGGGATGGTGAATATGGATTCAAATTCTATGATATCAAGGCAAATAATGTGCAAGGCAACATAGATTTAGAATCAAACGGATGGCGCAACATAAACCTGAGTTCGGATAACACAGACTTTGATTTCACATTTCTTGCCCGTCCAAATAGCATTTTAAAAAACACGCGCATAAATATCGATTTCATGGGTAATTTAAAATTTGAAAATCGTGATTTTAGGCACATAAAAATTGATGCCGTTGGCACCGAACAATATGTCCAAATCAAAGAAATTCTTGCAGACGATACAATATTTACCGGTGGCACAATTGATGACAAGGGGGCCCACGATATCATGATAAAAACAAATATCGATGGCACACCAACACAATGCCTGTTTTCTGGGACACCGGACAAATGGGAATGTCAGAAATTCAAATACGGTGATATTTCCGGTGTTATTAAATCAAATAAAAACTCTATTGTTGCAAATGTGACATCTAATTCAAAAATAACCACCGAAGAAATCGCCAGATATGTTGCACGCATGGGACGTAAAAACGCAAATATCAAATTTAAATTTGCAAATATTGGCGGCCGTTTAATATTGGATAAAAATGGTTCAAAGACCGAATATGATTACGTATACGGCAAGAATCTGCATTGGTTGAATCCACACATAAAGTTATTGCCAGATTTCATGATGCAAGATACAGGAAATATTATATGGACAGACAAAACCATGTCTTTTATTCCTAATTCTGGCGAATGGTCATTAACGTTGCAGGATAATTTCTTTTACCTGACTGGCACCAGTATCAAGAAATGGTTACCGAATATTGATTTGCGCTCTATAAACGATTTTGCATATGTTGCATCTGGGTTTTATAACGACCATGGCGACATATCTGATTTAACAATAAAACTTGGCGGGCATGTCTTTACCGGCAGTGCAAATTCCAAAGGCATAACACTGCACACCGACACATTGGTTTTAGATACATTTCTAAATCAAGATTTCTTTGACCATTACGAAGAAATGGAATTTTTGGCAAACGCCCCTATATTGTTACCATTTGAATTAGATCGCAATATATATCTGACCGCGGATACATTAATTTATAATGCAGACGCATATAAAAACTTTGTCTATGCGTTGAAATCCGGCACACAGACGTTTTCAATTACAGATAATTCACGCGGTAATTTACTTGCAACAATTATACGCGAACGTTCAGAATACGATATATTCATGCAGTTAAACAGATTTGTTATAAACGGCGAATTACTAAGACGTAATTTCCCATTAAACATCGCTGACACATCAATAACCGCAGAAATGCAATTACATACATCCGGCCATATCGCACATGATATTTGGTATAATATGACAGGCGACATGGATTTAACATTTGATGGCGGTTATTTGAACGGCATCGGCTTGGATGAATTTTATGCAAACGCCATAAACCTTTCACGCCTTAATGTCGAAGATTATTTGATAACCGCACTTGAATCGGGAACCACACGAATAAAAAATATGCGCATCATTGGAAAATATGAACGCGGCAATTTTGCAACGACTACGCCTTTGACAATTTCTGTACGCCACGCAGATATTATTGGTGCATTAAATATTACGGATAATTTAATGACGGCAAAATTGGATATCTCGTTACGCGCAACTGCACCTGATGCGGTCACCGTATCGGTTGCAGTTGCCCCGAATGGTCGCCGCAGTTATTCATTGTCGGAAATCATGCGATACTTTGACCCGGCATTCATGCGCGAATTCATAAAAACGCACGACCGGTTCTAAAATGGGTTGCTATCACCACCACGTTGGGGTTCTTTACTTTGCGCCATTACGAATGCCATAAACCCATTGGATTTGGCCAACATGTCATACCATTTACTCATTTCAACCACAGCTGATGCCTTTTCGCGTTCCAAGCTTTGTATGTTTGCGTTTCTGCGTTCTTCGAATATTTTATCATCATACCGCACCGCGCCACCATACAGATTAAACGCTGGCGCAATAATATAATCGTGCCCCAATGTTTCTAACCAAGATAAAACATTCTTTAAAGAACCTGTAAAATACATGTTTTCATGAATCGCCCCACCCACCATTTCATACAACGATTTAAAAAAGTTATTATTTGGTAATAGATCTAAAACCTCCATCCGAAGTAATGGCGCATATCGATGAAAAATATATTCTTTATTTATTGGGTCATTACTTAATCGATAAAACGTGTCCATACCTGGGTGGATACCACATTTCATACAATACGGGCTCTTCCTAGTTTTTAGTGAACATGTCGCATTGTAACCATACGTATCACATGTTCGCGCAATATTATAATTTTGTATAAAACCGCCTGCAATCTTGACAGCTTCTGTATCCTTGAACGGGACATAAGTATTTTTTCTTTGGGCGGCCTTGACAGATTCGGCTTCCACCATGGCCAGTATCGGAACAATATTTTGCTGTATCTTGCGAATATCTTTTCCGAATAATTCCACACCGTATTTTTGTGCATTGTCAAATTGCGTTGTTTTCGCCAAATCAGAGATATAATCATATACACCATAGCAAACCGCTGCGCCCGCGATAAATGCAACCTGCGATTTCTGATATATGTTCAAACTTTCTGTACCATCATTTAAAAAAGCATTTAATTTATTAACATACGCCCCAAGTGTCCCCAGACGTTCATCCAAAAAACCATATTGATTCGCCAAGTTTTTAGATTTCTTTGATAATTCGTACGTTGGTAATTCAATATGTTTATTTTGACCTTCGGCCAAATATTGATTTTCACGCGCAATGTCTGCATCATACCAATCCAATGTCGGAATAGATTCGAACAATAATTCCATCGCACGCATTTTAACTTTTGCATCCGCAACAGGTAAATTATTTTGTCGCAAATCGATTAACCCCGAAATGAATTTTAATATTTCTTCTTTTTCGGCCTGCCCCATATCAATCTGCATCCAATGTGCATACACCACATTCCATACATCCACAGACGGTTTCAACATATCGAACCAAGAACACAATTTATTTTGTAACTCGTCACGCGTCCTTGTCATATCTTCCAAGGCGCCTTCGGAATAATATTCTGGCACAAAACCCCTTATTTCATCGCAACAATTAACAAAACCATGATGAGTTTCACAAACCGTATTTGTAATATGATTCATTTCTTTTTCTGTCAATGTAATAGCTTTTTCTGACATAACCTATTTCCCTTCGTTTTACTTGCAACGTGGATACACATATGTTCCTGCATGTAGTTTTTTACTTTCTTCAATATGCGCCAATACAGCATTTGCGTACAAGTTTATTGCCGGTCCGATTGCATAATCGCCGCCCATATTTATTACCGCCATAACCAAATTAGACACCGCATACACATATTTTCCATGTTGTCTTATCGCATAAAAATCGTTGTGATTAGTATCTAAATAACGTTTAAATAACCGTCCCCAATCATAAAAGAAATCTTTTGAATTATTATTAAAACCTTTCACACCATCATACTTTCTATAATAATCAACTAAATTCTCACTTAAATTTTTAATAGCTTTTTGTTGTGGCGCATACACTTTTTTTACGACATATGGATTGGTAAGTTCATGTAATTGATAATGTACGCCATAATTAATTGACCCCCATCTCGAATTTTCCTCATCATCCCCTGAATCTCCAATATTCTGTGCCAAGTGCCCACACAGTACACTAACATCTTCTTTTAAAAAATTCGGTGTATTACTAAATTCGTACGCACTGTATAAAACACTGGCCAATGTTATCAACATTACTTGCTGGGCCTGGTCATCAGTTAACGCACCGCCATTTTCCATAATGCCATTTAATTTCGTAATGTATTGTCCAACAGAATCCCCAGGGGCCATTTCATATTTATGCGCTAATTTAATATTCAGATTTGCCGGGACAAGAATATCTTCACGAAAAATCTTTTCATTATGCGTATCCCTGGCCAGTCTTTTTTCATCAACTATATATACTGGTTCTTTTTTTATTGGATTTGACATAACGTATTCCCTTATTTCTTCTTTCCCTTTTCAACTTTATTAATTGGGTTATTTAATGGCAATTGTTTATACATTTTATCAATGATTTGCTTCCAGTTTGCTTGCTTGGTGGTCAAATCTTCAATTTTTTTCTCGGATTCCAAAATACCGTTTTCCATTCCCGCATGCATATTTTGCATCCACAGTGTAACCGATGGCCCCAACATATATTCATTCGGCCATCCCCATGCGCATAGGCGACTAATCAATATGTTAATACCACTGACCGAACGAAAATTATTAAACCATCCATCCACAGATTCTGACCTCATTGACAATTCGGTTCCATCGTACATTAATCGAAATAACGCCGGCAAAGATTCTGGCAACAACGACACCAACATATAATCTTTGTGTGCCAAAATTTTTTTCATATTTTTATCTGGTTCTGCGGACCATTCTGCACACTGATTCAACACCAGTTCATCATAGCGTGTTTTTCTAGGACCCCACGTTTGTGGAGCATACGCATCAAATATTTGATGGAATTTTTTTTCTAATTCCGCATCACCACCTGTTTTTTCTATTTTATTTAATACTGGAACAATATTTGTTTTTATTTTTTCAACGTCTTGCCCCATCAAATTCAATGCCACACGTTGTTGATTAGATAATCTTGATTGGTCACGACCAGCGAATAATTCATATACCCCTTCAAATATCCCCATATACAAAATCAGCAATATCATCTTTTTTTGATTTTGGGTCAATTTATCAAATTCAATTTCTTTCAATTTTGCGATTATGTTGTACAAATCTGTTCCTGGGACCATATCATACTTTTCCAACAAACCCGCACCCGTATTTTCATATAACGTAAAATTATCCAACGCCGATTTTTGTTCATTCAAACCATTAAGTGTAATATATTCATCACTCAGTTGTTTTTCTAATGCTGGCCCCTGATTAACAAAATAGTGAATATGTTGTAACTTTTTTTTGGTTGTTATCTTGGCGGCAGATTTTTTATTGATTTGTGGCATAGCGTGTCCTTTTACTTATAATTATATCATCAAAAACATACCACAAAACCAAACAATGTCAAGAAAAACACCCGCAAATCTGCGGGTGTTTTTACTTAAACAATATTTACTTTTTCTTGCTTTTTTCCAACAGTTGAACCGTCGCGCTATTTTGTGCTAACAAATCGTACAGCGCTGCAATTTTCTGTTCTTTTTCTGTAACTTTTCTATGCATTTTGGCAATGTTACCTTCTGCGGCATTGATTTTGCCATTCAACGAGGCCTCAAAGCGACCGGCCCATAAATTTATCGCCGGCGCAATGGCGTACTGGTCCCCACATCCACGTAATGCTGAAACAAAACACTTAACAGCATTCACACTATATGGATAATCTATTGGATATTCGCGAATAAAAAACTCTCCAACAATTCGGCTGTTATCTCCACCAACCAGCATGCGTTCAGTATCACGAGCCAAGTACCATAAATAACTTTCATAATCACCTAATCGCAAGCCCGCACCATTTCTACTTAAACGATACATATCTGAACGTTTACTATTAAATTCTCTATAAAGGTTTATACTATTGTTTCCTTTATCCAAACATTCCAACGCTGGCACGATGTGTTGTTTAACCCACTCTACATCTTGTCCAATCACATCAATGTCTGAATTTTCTTCTGCACTGAATTTCCCTTGTTCTTTAATATCGGAAAAATATTCGTATGCGCCATAGAATAACCCAGCAAACAAAATGGTCAGCACCATTTGTTTTTGCTGTAATGTCATTTTGGCATATTTAATATTGTTTAATTTTTCAATATACTGACCGACACTACCATTGATATCCATAGAGTATTTTTCTGCGAATTTCCACCCCAAATCAGATGTTACCACCACTTTGGATATAACATCATCACGAAAAACCTGTGCTTTTTTTCGTTGCGATTCCGCCTTTGCTAAATCTTGTTTCCGTTTTTCAAAAGCCCCCATTCGTACAGCAAGACGCTTCGAAAAATCGCACATTTGTTGCGTTTTTTCTGCATCAGTCATAATTTTTGCGTTATCCATAATAAACCTCTTTTATGTTTGGTTAGACAAAAATTATCACAAAAAATAAAAATGTCAAGAAAAAACACCCACAAACCTGTGGGTGTCATTAACCACTTACACTGTTCGTTAACCCTAGTTCTTTTTACGAACCTGGATATGAACATCGCGCAGTTGCTGTTCGGTGACCTCGTTCGGTGACCCCATCAGCAAATCTTGCCCGCGTTGGTTCGCCGGGAACGCAACAATTTCACGCAAACTGTCGCCGTTACCCAAGATTTCCGACACAACGCGTTCAATACCAAACGCGCACCCACCGTGTGGTGGCGCACCATATTGGAACGACGTGTACAACCCGGAAAAGTTCTTTTCAACCGCCTCTATTGGATAGCCGGCAATTTCAAAGCATTTCTTCATAACCTCTGGGTTATAGTTACGCAATCCACCACTGCAGATTTCGATACCGTTCATAACCATATCAAACTGCGCGGCCTTAATCGTGAACGGATCACGCGTTGACAATTCTTCCAATGTCGCCAATGGGTACGAGAACGGGTTATGCGTAAACGCCGGTGCCCCGCCCCTTTCTTCGTCTGGTTCAAAAAATGGGAAATTATCGACCCAGCATAACGCAAAATCACGTGGTTTAACCAATCCCAAATCTTCGCCCAATTTATTGCGTAATTTACCGGCGGCCTTGGATGCGGTATCAACCATATCACACACAAAGAACAATGACGATTTATCGCCGGCAATTTCATGTAACTTTGCAATACGGTCGGCGTCCAATTTCTTGGCAACTGGCCCCTTTGGTTCATCGGCAAATACGATGTATGCCAACCCCCCAAGCCCCAATTCTTTGGTTGCATATTCGGTCAGTTTATCAAACCAAGAACGTGGCTTGTCCGAACTGTTTGGTGCCGGAATCGCACGTACGACCGCGCCATTTTCAACCGCATTTGCAAAGATTCCAAATTCAGACCCACGGAATATTTCCGTAACATCCGAAATCAAAATCGGGTTACGCAAATCCGGTTTATCCGAACCATATTTTAACATTGCATCATCAAACGAGATATGCGGGATATCCGGATAAATATTCGCATCCGGTGCAAATGTCTTGATCATTTCTGGAATTACAACCTCGCCTACGGCCTGAATTTCTGGCAAATCCACAAAGGACATTTCCAAATCCAATTGATAGAATTCTAACAACCGGTCGGCACGCAAATCTTCATCGCGAAAACATGGTGCAATTTGGAAATAGCGGTCAAAACCGGATACCTGTAATAACTGTTTAAACATTTGTGGCGCCTGGGGCAACGCATAGAATTTTCCATGATGCAAACGCGATGGCACCAAGAAACTGCGTGCACCTTCGGGCGAATCCGCGGTAAGTAACGGTGTTTGGAATTCTGAAAATCCCAAATCCCACATTTTATCGCGCAACCATTTCATCATCTTGTTACGCATCAAAATGTTATAGTGCAATTTTTCACGACGCAAATCCAAGAACCGATATTTATAGCGTAATTCTTCGCTTGTTTCATCATCGCCAAATACTTGGAAAGGCAAAACCTCGGCCGACGTTAAAACATTCCATGATTCAACACTTATTTCGATTTCGCCGGTTGGAATTTTTTCATTTATTTGCGACGCATCACGCGCAACGACTTTACCGGTCACCTGTAACACAGATTCTGGACGTACACGTTCCAAATCTTCATTTCCGCCGTCCAAAACAATCTGCGTAATTCCATAATTATCGCGCAGGTCAATAAACAACAGCGACCCATGGTCACGTTTACGATGAACCCACCCAGACAACGTCACGGTTTCACCAACGTTTTTCGCGGTCAGTTCCCCGCACGTATGCGTTCTGTATTTTGATTTCAGTGATAACATATCTATACCCTTTTATGTTTTGGGCGACAAAAAACGGCAAGGTTTCTGGCACCCATTGGTTAAACATCTGTTCGGGGCGCATAAAATGGCTATGCGCGGTGCCACCCGAATTTATCACTTTTTTGTTTTTGAATCCGACTCCGTGGTTGTTGGTCACATCACCGCCAACATTCAAAACTTCTATGTATTCTACAAATGATTTTTACGGTTTGCAAGAATTATAAATTACATGGCTTTTTCTTTAATCTTTCCTAGTAAAACAGGATTCTTATTGGTAACAATCCAATCTCCACCTATACACATTATATCAAACAAAAGTTTCCCAGTGTCATCATAAAAAGAAACCTCTCCATCGGCTCCAACATAGTCAGGCCTATCGTAAATAGCCTTCATACCGACCGTTGGAACAAACCCCAAACTCTTGGGTAAAACCATACCTCGACCAACAAACGGTATTTCGCCTTTTTCATCGGTAAAATCCAGCATATACGCATCTCGGCTTTCAACAACACTTGAAACAACCTTTCGTACAAAGGATCTCAATAACCCATTCCCAACAAAACGTGGAACATATTTATCATAACCAGACATCTTTGAACTCCCAACATATTTTGTATTTGCATATCTACATACCCGCCTTCGTTCGCTTCACTCACTACGCCACAACACTGATTTTTTTAACCGTGCGCAATGCGCGGGACAACAAAAATTCGTGGTGCCCTAAGCAAGAATCGGACTTGCGACTCGTCCTTACCAAGGACGTGTTTTACCACTAGACTATTAGGGCAATTCGTAAAATCACGGGCAAATTATACGGACATCCAGAAAAAAATCAAGCAAAAACCGCCATCGCCCTATTTTGTCAGGCTATTTTGTATTTTTTCAATTCTGTTTTATGTTCAACCGATACACGATAAGATTCCACCGCCTTTTGAATTGCCCTATTCTGTGTCCATGCGTCCATCTTATTATTTTGAAAATACGGCAATATTTTCTCATACTGCTTCGCGGCGGCCGTTGCAAAATACCACGCGCGCATCATATTTATATAATATTCATCTGTCTTTATCGATGCCACCATATCCGCATATTTTGTATCAAACAAATCATCCAAGAAATACCGCATCAGGCACAACACCCCAAAACGCACCGTATAGACGTGTTTCGATTTAATCCACCGCTTTATATATGGCAACAATTTATCTGGCGATTTAGCAAAAACCCTTGGTGACATTTGGTCACATGTTGCCCAATTATCAACAAATGGCAAAAAATCATCCACCGCGTGCGCCGCCACATCGAAATCGCGCAATTCTGAAATTATAAATGCATGCAGTTGATTTTCTTCGAAAAAATGGTGCGGCAAAGACATGACAAAACCGTCCGCCGCCCCGCCCTTTATTATTTCACGGGCCATCATGCGCAATGTCGGCGTTCGCACACCAATCACACAAGATTTATCAACCGTTGGCAACAATGCCGATTGAAAATCCCTGTATACGGTATCTTGCGCCGCATACAGTCTTTTTAAAATATCGTTTTTTACCCCAGGCAATCTTTTATCCATTTTTCAACCATCGCACGAGAGTCGGCAACATTTGACCCATATACGGCCAATCCCGGTTTAATTTCTGAATCTTTAAGGATTTGCTTTAAATCTTCAACACTTTCCCCCAGGTGCGAACCTTCGTGTGTAACAAAAGGCATTATTATCTTGCCGGCCAAATTATACCGTTCAATAAATGTAAATACCGCCATTGGGTATGTTCCCCACCACACCGGACCACCAATAAAAATCACATCATATTCAGATAAATCACCGGTTGGCAATGCTTTTAACGTTGGTCTTACATCTTTGGTCTTTTCTTCTTTGGCTACATGCGTACATTCATCATAATTGATTGGATAATTATTTTTTGTTTCAATCTTAAAAATATCTGCCCCAGTAATATCACGAATATCTTCGGCGACAACCTCGGTATTACCCTTGACCAGATTAACGATACCACCACCGACCCAGTTTTGTCCAACATGGGAAAAATACGCAACCAATGCTTTCATTTACCTTCTCCTTGTTTACCAGACGAATAATACATGATATTAAAAAATATTTTAATAAAAATTTGCACCATATGATATAATAATTTTGGTCAATCAAAAGGAACTTTTAAAATGTTGCATCTCGTAAAGCCATCAAAAAAATATTTGCCGGCATTTTTGCGCGTCATCGAAGATTATCGCAAGGACAGTAATAATTTTGGTCGTGTCAGCATGGACCAAATGATAAAAGCAATTGATGATGGCAAAGCCGATGAATATTTTAAAAAACTAGCTGACTATGAACACGAAGAGAACATGCCCGAAGGTTATGTCCCCGAAACACGTTTTTGGTTAATGGACGACGATGAATTTATCGGTTCTTTTGGTATTAGACACCGTTTAACACCAAACCTTGAACAATGGGGCGGGCATATTGCCGCAAATATTGCACCAAAACATCGTGGGAAATATTCAAGTTTTGTTGGAATAAAACTTTGCCTGGCCGCAGCCGCAAAATTGGGGTTAAAACGGGTACTAATGACATGTGATGCCGCTAATTCCGCATCGTATCGTGCTATTTTAGGTCTGATGAAAATGTACGGTGGCGAACAAATTCCCGACAGTATTGTAAACGGGCACGGTGAACATCGCGTATGGGTAAACACAAAATAAATAATTTTATTTTTCTTTCAATATATTAACCCAGCGCGACCCGACCTAATAATGTATTGAATGATTGCCCCAAAAAGTGTATAATATAGCATGAAAAAAAAAGGAACCAAAGGAAGCTTCATCATGGAAAAAACGTACAGCCAAGAAGACTTGCAATATATTTTAGACTTATATAACAGTCCGAACCTAAGCGGTTACGCGATTGCTATGGCAGATCAATTGTTCCACGAATTTGCAAACGGCACTGCAAATATCGCGGAATCAGCGTATGATGATTTTCAAACTATTTTAGATACGTTTTCACCATCGAATATGTCCGACGATAATGATGAAACAATTGACTATGATGCACGATCTCAGGCTGAATATCGTTTTAATCAGCAAAGACAACTTTCCGATATTGCAAATCAAAACAACCGCGAAGGGCCTACTGATACCCCAGTGGAACAAAACGAAATCGTAGATGAAGACCAACCCCAGGTGGAAGAATTTGTTGATGAAAACATCGATGCACCTGCGGAACATGATGAAGATCAACCGCAAGTAGATGAACAATTAGATGAACCTATTGATACACCAATAGACGAAGTAATAGATCAAAAACCAACGCCACAAGATGAAAATCAGGCTGTACAAATATACAGCAACGAAGATCTGCAAGAAATATTAAGGCTGTACCAAGATGATGCCACACATGATGACGCAATTGCCATTGCAACACAATTCTTGGAAGACTTTATAAATGGACATGCCGATGTTGACGACGATGCACTAGAATCGCTGCAACAAATCGTTAATACATTTGGTGCAGAAAGAGATGAAAATGGCAATCTAATATATAATGATCTTGGGAACCGTGCCATAAACCGTATGCAACAAATCGGAATATCGTTGGAAAACGCAATTCATTCCGACCGTATTAACTCAATGACATCGGATGAAAATCAGATTAGATTTAATTTAATTAGATTAAATATTTATAAAGATATGGGATTGGTTGATGCATCTATTGACCCGTCCAACATGACACCACAACAGGTTGTCGAAGCAATTGATTCTGTAAACCTTAGTGATACTCAACGCGTGGAATTCTCTAATCGGTTCTATGATACAGTTGTTAATGATCCACAATTGTTCGAAATTACACCACCCCAAATATTGGCCGATGCGTACACTTTTACCAAAGAACAATTATTACAAAAACCGAATGACGAGGCTTTATCCCGTCGTTTTGAAACGGTGGCGCGACGCATAGACAGTTTAATTACAGATTTGCCACAACGCGTAAATTACTGTTATTCTGACCCATCAAATATCGCCGATATCTACGATGGATACGAAAGCATGTGCAATGTTCGCAAACCTGATTTGGTTGTAAAAGATTCTGACAACGAACCAACTAAACAATACAAAGAAAGAATGAACACCGCCATTGATGAAGCAATGGCGCAATTGGAAGAAGTTGTCAAAACATATTCTGAAATGTGGAACATGCAAAACCTGCGTCCCGAAGATGCCGAAAAACTTGACGCACGTTGGCGTGAAATATCAGAAAAATTAAAAGGTGTTGAATTATCGGATGAAATGCTGGAAATATTGGCAAAATACCAATTCTTGGATGAAAATGGCAAACCAATACCACAATTTCTTGATGAAAACAAAAACCCACAGGTTAATTATCAACCAGGATATACACTGGATCCGAACGGTCGTTTGTATCGCATTATATCATTGGCGAAAACTGATGTCACAATGCGTAACGTTGGCGATTTGGATACCGCTGTCCAAGACATGGATTTGGAATCTGAATTATCAGATCGCATTCCATGGAAAATGGCAGAAATATCCGTCATAGACCAGGCTGTCCAAGGTGTAGGACAAAATCCACGACGTATGTTAAACGAACAAGAAGTTAATGACATATGGGATAACATCAATGCCAATGGTGGTCAAATTTCTGATACCGGATACCAGGCCGCCCTGGATGCCCAGGTTAATCAGGCCGCGGGATGGGCCGGTATGATGGCGAAAAAGGTTGGCGCGGACAAACCAATTGTTATGCGTCCATTCGAATCCATAGAAGATGTGGATAAATTAGCATCGACCAGAACCGAAAAGGTCGGTGCCAAAGGACGCAAGAAAAAAATAGGCTTATTTAAACGTATTATAAAGCATTTTGCTGTGGCCGCCGGTGTATCAACAGGACTAAGCATTATTGGTCACGCAACGGGTTTTGCATTCGCAGGTGCCGTAATTGGAACCACACTTGGTATAGGTAATATGGTTATACAAGGGTTCAAATGGCGCAAGGCACAAAAAGCAGCCGGCAAACCACACGGAATAAAAGCATTCTTTTCGGACAAGAAGAATTGGGGACCGGCGGTCGCATCTGGTTTGGGCGTTGCGGCCGTAATCAGTATGGCATCTGGTGCACCAGAACTTTCGGCGGCATTTGGTATTGGCGCGATTGCCATCGGTGGCGGTTCCGCCGCCAAGGCAACATATGATGATGCAATTGCTGCGGGCTATACCAAGGGACAGGCGGTTGCAGCCGCGGTTAGTGTTATAGGTGCATCCGTCGTAGGCGGTGTTGTAGGTGCACCATATGGCGAAACACCACCGTATGGGGTCGGAACGTTTGGTATTTATGAACCACGTCAAGAACGGGAATCTGGCGGACTCTTTAAACGGATGCGTAAACGCCTTGGCGCGTTGGCTGATCGTGCCAGAGGATTAATCTCACGTAATGATGAAAATAATGATGATCAACGTGGTGACGACAAACCGCATGACGATGATGACAGACCACATGACGATGACGACAGACCACACAACGATGATGACAGACCACACGACGACGATGACAGACCTCATACTAATGATACAGGCCGTGATGGCGCGGGGAATTCCAGACCACAAGCCAAAAAGAGGCGTGGATTTTTCGGTAGATGTAAAGACTTTACATATAAAATAATGCGCAGCGTGTACCACGGATTACAAAAAATACAAAAAGGAGTAAACAAAATGAAAGACGAACACATGCAAAGTGAAAATGAACGCAAGGCAGCCGAACAAGCTGCAGAAGAAGCGCGCAGATTAGCAGCCCAAAAGGCTGCGGAAGAAAGAGCCATGTCTGCTGTGGATCACGCCTTGGGGGTTCACGGAAAACTGAAAGATGTAGATATGGCGAGTCTTGCACAATCGCTTCTGAAAGCCGCACAAGCCTTGGCAAGCACGGATGAAAATGCTCAAAGACAGCGTGGCAATAGACTCCTGGACGTAGAAACTGATTTGGCTGAACAAGATCTTCGTAACGAAGCCGCACGACGCAACGCAATAGCCGAGGCTGATAATTTGATAGCACTGGCAAAAAAAATGATATTCGAAGGAAATGGCGACCCCAAGACCCTCTTGAGTGCATTAGAAGATTTGCAACGCGCCAAAGACATAATGGAACTTGGAGATGCAAAACGTGCGGTGAAAACACAGGAAATTAGAGATACCGGGGCCGAAGAACACGCACAAAGCGAAGTACAACAAGACGTGATACATGCCACAGGCCGTGGTCAGGTTCGAAAAATAGATGCCGAAAGTGATCGCGATGTTCAAGGCGTTCAGGATACTGCAGCCGAAGAACACGCACAAAGCGGAGTACAACAAGACGTAATACATGCCACAGGCCGTGGTCAGGTTCGAAAAGTAGATGCCGAAAGTGATCGCGATGTTCAAGGCGTTCAGGATACTGCAGCCGAAGAACACGCAAAAAGCGAAGTAAATATAGAAACAACGCGTGCAGAAGGCGCCCGCACTACTCGGCATATAAAAGACGAATCCGCAGAGGAACATGCAACCAGTTTACGTGATCGTATCAGACGATTCTTGTTCCCATCAAAAGCAGATGTTGAATTAGAGGAATTTAAAAACAAAATTGCTGAACTCAAAGGAGAACGTAAAGACAGAGCTGCGAAATATAAAGCGGCAATTAAAGGTCTTAAAATGTCGAAGAAAGCATTCGAGGCTGGCATTGAAGCATTAGAAGAACAAATGCGTCAAGAAAAATTCACCGAAGAAGAAATCGCGCAAGTTCGCGAAGCGGTGATAGAAAAAACCGCCGCATACGGTGCATAAAGTAAATAAACCTTTACAAAAAAAAGACCCATATCTGGGTCTTTTTTATTTTTATCTGCTATTACGTCCACGTTCTTCCAATTTAAAGTAAACGATTTTTGATAAATCGACAACCATACAATTTTCATCACATGTATAGTATGTAAATCTATCATTATAGCCTGATGCGATAACAGGGAAACCGTGCGGGTCGGGCGCAAACACACAACCCGAATCATCAATAAATCCGATACCGATGAACATTTTGGTATGCCCTGGGAATCGTACAATCGCACCCTTGCCCATATTTGCAAATGCATCTATCGTTGGATTTTCTATAATCGCACCCGGCACATTGCCATATTGTCCCTTGAAATAATTTACAAAAGAATCACCATTATACATGGCTTCATGAGAACCTTCGGCTTTATCAAACAAGTCTATCTTACCGCGTTTTATCATTTGGCAACGGATCATCGCGTCACGAACAGCGGTTGTTGCGGCCTTGGTACAATAGTTATAATCCAAACCGTATTTTTTACCCGGTGTTGTTAAACGATGGTTCACAGAATCAATCCCCAATGCCATTTCTTTGGCAACAATTTCACCGAAAACCTCGCCAATATGTTGATTGGTATAATTTACCCAATTAATTTCTGGAATGGATGCCGGATCAAAATATGCGCGGTTAAACATTGCCGGATTAAATGTTTCCGCGGTCACCAAATCCCCTGTTGCCGGGTCAACATATTCTGTATGAAATGTATGCAATGCATTATCTTCACGTTCTTCCATACGATTTTGTTTTGCATTATTTACCAACAGCCACGAAAACAACATTCCAAAACCCACTGCATATATATGTGTGGCGATCGGATGTGAGAAAATTTTTCTTATTTGTTTTTTGCTCATCATAAAATCCTTTTTGTTAATTTGCATACTAAAATATAGACCAAAAATATAAATTGTCAAGAAATATTTTAGTCCCCTACCCCACCGAAATGCGATTTGCACCGTTGGTGTCGGTCAGACGGCCTCATCTTTCGCGACTATACCAAAAACAAAATCGGGCCCACGCCCGACTTAATTTTTGGTAGCGGCGAAGGGATTCGGACCCCTGACCAAAGGATTATGATTCCTCTGCTCTACCACTGAGCTACGCCGCCATATCAAAATGACCGCATCATTATAACAAACATTTTTCCAAATGCAAGGATTTCCATAACAAAATAGAAACACTATGATTTTTATCCGATTTCTTTTATAAAATATTTTTTTATATCCTATTTAGAATTTTAACAAAAATAGTGTATAATATACCCATGTCCAAAAAAATCTTTGCAATTTTACTATGCGCTTTTTCGTTACCGGCAATGGCGGATACGAAATATAATCCAATTACCGGATATTACAAAAATCAGATTACATTTAACCTGGGCCAGGGTGTAAACAGCGGTTTTATTGTACCACCACCAACCCAGATTGTTCCGTTTTACATGTTCCATATTCAATATTCGCAACCGACAACATTTTTCGGTGTGTCGGCGCGACAGTCTTTAAATATTGCTCAAACGGTTGGTTTTGGTAACAAATATGGATGGCGATGGGGCGATTATACAATACCGATGGCATTGTTATCTGGTGATGTATTACTGGGGTGTTATAAAGATTTTTATTTTGCAGGCGGTGTTGGTGTCGGTCTCCAGGCCCAAGAAAACGAACGACTGGGCGCAAAATTATTATTTCAATTTAAACTAACGGCTGGGTGGCACATAAACCATAAATGGGGTCTAGAAATGTTTATGCAGCACTTTTCCAATGCGAACACCGCACCCGAAAATTATTCCTATGCATTTTACGGCCTGGGGGTAACGTATAATTTTTAATTTACCACTCAATCGGCTCTTGCCCATGGGCGACCAAGTATTCATTGGCGCGTGAAAAATGTTTACAACCAAAGAATCCCCTGTATGCAGAAAGTGGTGATGGGTGCACACTTTTTAACACCAGGTTTTTATTACTATCGACAAACTCGGCCTTTTTCTGGGCATATGAACCCCACAGCATATATACCACACCACTGCGTCCGGTCGCGATTGCCCGAATTACCGCATCGGTAAATTGTTCCCATCCCCTGCCCGCATGCGATGCCGCCAAATGCGCCGCAACCGTTAATGTCGAATTCAACAGTAATACCCCCTGTTGCGCCCAAGATGTCAAATCGCCATTGGTTGTACTTGGGCGCCCCGTATCATCTGCAATTTCTTTATATATATTTACTAATGACGGTGGCGGTGTAATACCATTTGGCACCGAAAAGCACAATCCATGCGCCTGGCCGGGTTCATGATATGGGTCTTGCCCAATAATTACAACACGAACTTTATCAAATGGACACAAATTGAATGCGTTAAAAATATTTTTTGCCGCAGGATAAATCTGTTTCCCTGCCAGATATTCACCGCGCACAAAGTCGGTTAATTTGATAAAATAATCTTTATCAAACTCATCGGCCAATACCCTCTTCCAAGATTCTTCTATTTTTACATCCATCGTATCCACCCTATAATTTTATCAACCCAATCTGCAAAGCCTTCCACAACACAACATCGATATATCCACGTGGCAACCCTGTTTCATTTACCAAATGTGTAAACATATCATCACATGCATTTTTAACAGTATCTGTTAATTTACCATGTTCGTCTATGCCACAGATTCCGGCGTATAGCGCGCCCAAACGCCGTATCCAAACATCATATTTAACCACATCCACACCAAGATTTCGTGCCAAATGATTCGCAGTAATTTTGCCGATATGTGGCAAAGTCGCAAGATATTTTATCTTCTCGTCATCACTATTGCACGCATAAAAACCATCGCACAACGCATTACGATTTTTCCATATTTCACAAATTGCGTTTATTTTATTTTTATTATGAAACAATTGAAACAGGCCATCAAAGCCTGCCCCATTTTTATGGATATACTCCATAATATTTTTGTGAATACGTTTTGCGGTCTTTTGTGAAAATCCACCGGCCAAGATTACATATGCACACATAGTCGCAAAATCATCCGATGAAAATTTCCGCGGATTCGCCAATATTTCACGAATTTCATCGAAAGACTGATCGTCACTATCCGCGCCCATGCTGCGAATCTGTTTTTCCAAATCAAAGAACCAATTGGCATCAAACATATTATCGCCTAGCGTTATTAGATCTTCCATATTGTTGTGACATTACATCTGGGCCAAAAGCCTGCAGACGCATCATTTTGCCATTTTTATCCGATACAAAAACATTATCAAATCTGTATGTGTCGTTTCCATCAAAGAAAACAAAATTGTAATTTCCGCCAGTTACCAAACAACCACAAACATCCACATTGTTCTTGATAAATTCATTATCTTCACGTAAACCTATATACGCATTTATATCACCAAGAGAATAGTTTAGATATCCAGGGCCAATCCGTGGGTGTGAATGTCCATGCGCGATAATCTTATTTTCAGATTTTTCAGCGGCTCTACAAAAAGACACCAACTCTCGTTCTTGTGCCTCTGTAAAAACGGCTTCTGTTCCATTGTTTGACCCAGACCTATCTGCAATAACCCTATCAAAAAAAACAGATTGCCCTTCACTATGTCCAAATAATAAAAATGGAACTTCGGCACCAGTTTCGTTTGTGACTTCACCAACAATTTTCAATGTCTGATAAACGTCATCTGTCATTACAATCTTGCTGTCGCTCGACATACGTGGCAGACGATTATTATCAACGACCGAATTCGCACCGGCACTTAACGATATACGCGAAAGCGCCTTGGTATATGCCGCAGCACGACGAAATTCATCGGACTTTGTCATATCTTACACATCCAGATTTGCATCCAATGCGTTTTCAACAATAAAGTCACGACGTGGTTCAACAACATCACCCATCAACATAGACACAACCGCATCAGCCTGGGACGCATCGTTCACGGTGACCTGGAATAACGAACGATGATTTGGATCCATTGTGGTTTCCCATAACTGTTCCGCGTTCATTTCACCAAGCCCTTTGTACCGTTGAATCTTTAACCCATTTTTCGCATATTCAAATGCAGTGTTCAGCAAATTAAACGCACCCCAAATCTTTTGCGATTTTGTCTTTACGGTAAGCACTGTCGGTTTCGAGAATGTATCCATCAACTCATCGCGACCAGGCAATCTGCGCCATGCAGCGATTTCTGCCGAATTCAACTTTTCACGTGATAACAGATAACTTTCCGTCACACTGCGCAATGTACGCGATATCGTAATTCCGGCATCGTTCGCGATAACCTTCCATCCGCGTTCAAATTCCAATTCTTGGGCATCCAACATTTTTGCCGCCGCCGCACAATTTTCCACAGATTCTTCATCAAACACGCGGTTTAACGCCAATGATTCCACAAACCGCAACGGCATTATATGATTAAGCGGTTGCAAAACATTGCGCATATCCAACACTAAATCCAACAAGCGTTTCAAATCCGCGCCAGAAATACGTGTTCCTGATGCAATTTCAACAACACCATCTGTTGCCAACTGATCCATTAAGTAGTCATCCATTTCGCGTTGGTTTTGCAAATAAATCTGCTGTTTACCGCGCGTCACGCCGTATAGAGGCGGTTTTGCAACATAGATATAACCGCGTTCAATCGCCGCCGGCATATGACGATAAAAGAACGTCATCAGCAACGTTTGAATATGTTGACCGTCGACATCAGCATCGGTCATGATAATAATTTTATGATAGCGCATTTTTTCAACATCAAAATCGTCTTTGCCAATACCCGCGCCCATTGTGGTAATAAGTGCGCCAATCGTATCCGATGACAACATTTTATCAAAGCGTACACGTTCAACATTCAAAATCTTACCACGCAACGGCAAAATCGCCTGAGTCTTACGGTCACGCCCCTGCTTTGCGGTACCACCAGCAGAATCCCCTTCGACGATGAATAATTCACATTTTGCCGGGTCACGTTCACTGCACCCCGCAAGTTTACCCGGCAGACCGCCAAGTTCGGGGCCACTCTTTTTACGTGAAAGTTCACGCGCCTTGCGGGCGGCCTCACGTGCGGTTGCGGCCTCTAATATCTTGTCAATAATAAGTTTCGCCGTTGCCGGATTTTCTTCTAGATATTGATACAACAATTCAGATGTTGTATTTTCAACAATCGGACGAACTTCACTGGACACCAGTTTATCTTTGGTCTGCGAACCAAACTTTGGGTCTGGAATCTTGACACTGATAATACTGGTCAGACCTTCACGGAAATCTTCCCCAGATAAATTAATATCTTTCTTGGTATTCTGTTCAGAAATATATTTATTAATTGCGCGTGTCAGACCTGCGCGGAAACCCGCCAAATGGGTTCCACCATCACGGTTTGGAATATTATTTGTAAAGCAAAGTGATGTTTCCGTATACGCGGTTGTCCATTGTAAAACGATTTCAATATATGAATCATCTATTTGCTTTATCATTTGGATTGGGTCACGATTCAACAACTCTTTGGACTTGTCCAAATATGTTGCAAAACCCGACAATCCATCGGTAGAATGAAATTCACGTTCCTTTTTTTCACCGCCGCGCAAATCTTCCAAAATAATACGAACATTTGCGTTCAGATAAGATTGTTCACGCAACCAATTTTCCAATATATCAAAGTTGAATTCGGTTGACGCAAATGTTTCAGGTGATGGTAAAAATGTAACCTCGGTACCATGTTCGCGCCCAGTGGTATTTTCTGATATTTTCAAATCCATGATTGGAACACCATCGGCGAAACGCATCTCTGCCTGTTTGTCACCACGCCACACCTTGACCTCTAACCATGTTGAAAGTGCATTAACCACCGACACACCAACACCATGCAAACCACCGGAAACCTTGTACGCACCATTGCCTTCGTTATCAAATTTACCACCGGCATGCAGTTCGCACATAATCAATTCCAACGCACTGCGACCCGTTTCATGGTTTATATCAAATGGCATACCACGACCATTATCGCGAATTGTGGCGCTGCCATCAGGATTCAAAGAAACATAGACCGTATCGGCATATCCGGCCATTGCTTCGTCAATGGAATTATTCACGACTTCGTAAATCATGTGGTGCAAACCAGAACCGCCCTCGCCCACGTCGCCGATGTACATTCCGGGGCGTTTTTTAACAGCCTCTAACCCCTTTAAAACTTTAATTGAATCACCAGTATATTCATTATTTACAGACATTGACAAATCCTTTCTTTTTTTGTATCAAAAAGATAGCAAATTATGCTATAATTGTCAAAGAAAAAGGAAAAAATAAAGGAAATTTAAACATAGCAGACCATTATGAGACCCAAAAACAGCAAACCATATAATTATCTGCTATTATCAACAAGTTAAACAACAATATCATACCCAAGAGGCAGAAAAATGAAATTTAAATTAATCTATTTTGGCGAAATATTGGTTAACCCGAAAAAACGTGCCCAACATATATCTGATATCCGCATGCAATTCCACCCACAATTAAAAAAACTGGTCGAACACCAGCCGTGGGATAACTTGAAACAATATATGGCACCAGATGCAACAAAAAGTCCGATTACCACGCGCCATATTGGTGGCATAGATTGGAATCCAATTATTACCCCAAAATTAAAACTTATTGCGGAATTGGATATTCAAATGTTGCACCCAGAAATTGTTGGTGTACCACGTTCTGATATTGATAATCGTATCAAGACATTATTTGATGGATTGCGTTGTCCGCAAAATGAACATGAAATCGGTCAAAATGTTCCACGCGATGCCGGGCCGATTTATACGTTGTTGGATGACGACCATTTGATTACCAAGATATCGGTGAACACAAGCCACTTGCTATCCACACACATGTTCAACCAAGATATTGCAAACATCAGTCCCGATTGTGTATTTCTGATGATAGACGTTAATATGCGTGTCGCCGAAGGAACACTGGAAAACCTGCCATTTATGGTATAGGTATAAAACCGAGAAATAAAAAACACCGGATAAATTATCCGGTGTTTTTTATATAGTCTGTACTAACTCTGGGGGAACATAATTATTTCTGCCCCCTTGGTTCTGCAATTGGCTGGCTTTGATTATACCGTCTAATACCGCATTTCGTTTTTTAAGGTTTCCATTTTCTTCCCTAAGTTGCCGTATCAATGCCAACGCCTCTTCCAATGTTTTCGGTTCGTATTCTTCCGATGTTTGTACCGATTGCGCCTGCTGGGCCTGTTGTTTTTTTACCTCTAATCTTTCCTGGACGGGCGCAAAAGATTTTTGTATTTGTGCCAATCTCTCCGGATAATTTATTTTACCAAGATAATCACGGTCAGATTCATACTTATGCTTTAACATTTTATAAATCTTTTCTACGTCTTCATCTGGAATTCCTAAACTTTCTGCATTATGCGCCAAAATCTGAAAATCTTCCTTGTCTGGACTTTCTGATTCCAAAAGTTTTATAAGTAGATATTTATTTATCTCGGGAACATTCACACGAAAACCACTACTTGCATAACCTCTATTATAAAGGAAATGAGAATATATCCTTTTTATATTGGATTTATTGACACCATCGGCAAGTTTTCTTTTATCAATTTCTTTTAATATATTAAACAGAACCTTTTGTCCTTCTAAATCATTTGTATCTTGAAACATCGTAACAATTTTTTGGGCATCTTGAATTATATCTGGTTCCCGGTGCACAAGACGATTTGCCATTTTTACAAAATCTTCCGCATTACTATGAATACGCGAACTTCGAATTGCATTTTCGCGTGCCAGTAACGAATATTTTTCATTGAAAAAGAAATCTGCCTCCCATGGCGCGTCGCCGATAATATTAACAACAATTGCCATTAATTCCAGTAATTCATTACCACTGCTATTAAATTTATATTTATCCATTTTCTGCCTCTTTTGATACTTTTATTGTATCAAAAAACAGGTAAAACTTCAAATAATATGTAAACTATGACAGGAACGCCGTAATCTGGTCTTGCATCTGAAAGGTGCCAAGTACAACCCATGCAATGACCGCGGTAATTAATAAAACACCAACACTATTTAATGCATTTGATACAGATTCTATTTTCTTGACCGAATTTTCCAGATAGTCATTTGAAATCTGCCCCAGGTTAACATCAAAATCATTCATATCGGCATAAATTGTTAAATCGCCAATTAATTCTTGGTTTGGAAAATCCATTCCTGTATTTTGCAACGCGTCACCCAAATTATCACCGTTGGCAATATAATGTAACGTTTCTTCCAAAATTTTCCGTAAATACCTATTTGAATTATCGGCAAGCATTCTCATCGCATTTGGAATCGCAACCCCAGACGAAACCATCGCCGCAAGTGACATCATCCAACTGACCGATAAACGTATTTTATAAATATTCCATGGTGGGAACTTGTCAAATGCCGCACGAATACGCCCCGCCCATCGCGGCAAAGACCATGCGATAATTATACCCAACGCGACAAAAGATATTGCAATTATGTGCCAATAACGACTTGCTATACCAGACATCCATATTAACGTCGCGGCGCCCCCCGTCCAAACCATTGAATCACCGGCAACCTCGGCCAAGGGTGGAACAAGATAAATACCGACCATAATAATTATTCCAATAACCAACACCAACAGCAATAACGGATATGCAATCGCACTGAATACCGCGCCACTGATACGTTTATTGGCAATGATTATTTTGCTTACGTTTTCTAATGCAACAACCAAACTCGACATATTCCCAGATGTTAATAACAATGTCTCTTCGGCGGGAATCCAACCACGGGTTGCTTCGGAAAAACTAAGTCCACGTTCCAAATTCTTTTCCCATTCGCGCATACATATCGCAAATGGTTCGTTTGGTTTTGCGCCACCACGCGATTCAATCATCTGGATACGGTTCAAGGCATCAACCAATGTAAAATCATTTTTAAGTAATGAAACCAACTTGCGCCAAATGGTAATGCGCTTGTCACGACTGAATCTGCAAATTAATTTTGCATAAAGTCTTTCAAGTTTATTCATTGTCTTTAATAAACCCCTGGCCTATCCAACAAACCAACCCAACGTTCCAATTCATCAACACCGATTATGCCGCGCAACATCAATTCTGATGCCGCCTCTTTCAACGTGCGACCATCCATTTCTTCAAGCCAGTATTTCACCGCCGCATCGGTATCGCCCGCAAGTGCAAGTTTTAAAAATTCACTGTTTGTAATAATAATTTCTCCGGCCTTGATACGCCCATGTGTTCCGGTTCCACCACAATGTTCACAACCCTGCCCGCGAACATATACTTGTTTAAGGCCGACTTCGCCAAAGGCATCCATCACACGATTATATTCCGAAAGTTCTGGATGCTGGGCCAAATGTTCACGACAATGTGGACACAAACGTTTAAACAAACGCATTGAAACAAGACCGCGCATCATGGTTTCTTCTTTTAACTTAAATGCCTCGACCCCCATATCCAACAAACGGACCAATGCCGCCATCGCGGAATTTGCATGCAATGTTGTCCAAACATTATGCCCAGACAATGCGCCTTTGACCGTTAATTGTGCGGCGGCAAGCGTTCTTATTTCACCGACCATCAATGTATCAGGGTCACTGCGCAATGCAGCGGCCAATGCTTCGGTATATTCGGATTCACGTTGTTCTTCGGTTGCGGTATTAACCACCGGGATTTGATGCGCACCGAATATTTTCTGTTCAACCGGGTCTTCCACAGTTATAAGGTTAATTTCATAATGATGTTCTTTTAACATCAAAACCATATTACGAACAAGTGTCGTTGACTTCCCTGAACTGGTTGGACCCGCAACAACAACCAAACCGGTTGGATAGGAACGCAGACGATGCAGCAACCGTTGTTCATATTTTCCAAACTCTTGTTCTGTTGTTATGTTTTCAGACGGATTATCATACAGCAATCGCATAACAACATATCGCGAACCAAACGCAATCGGATTAAATTGCATTCTTATACTAAGTACCCCTTGGGGCAAATATAAATCCTTGGTTCCACGCAACGGTGTACGACCATCTTTTTGCGCAGATTGATATTCATTTTGCGCATAGTTTGCATTTGAAATATCCGCCGATGCAAATGCGGCACGAACAAAAGATTCGCCCCAACTGGAATTAAATTCCAATACAGGTTGCATACTGCCATCGATACGAAAATATATTGTTGTTTGGTCTGCGACTTCGATATGAATATCAGATACTTTTTGTGCCGCGGCACGTGCGACAATATCGACAAAGTCTTTTTGCATTTGATTGTTATAATCAAACCGCGATTTTACCGTATCCCCCAATTGGTTTTCATAGTATTTATAGATTGCCGAAACCAAACCCAAATCTGAATAAAACGGCAGGCGAACCGGCCGATTTTTTCGCGCCAATAAATCTAGAAAAGCCAATACCCGTCCATCATATTTGTGGGTTCGCGAAATCACAATGCACCCACCAGAAAAGTATGCCAACAGCCCTTGCGTTTCCTTGGGCAATTCAAATTCGCCACCTGGCGCAGTCAACAATTTATTATCTTCAGAAAAAAGGTATTCTATGATATCCTTGTTATCGGCATGTTCCAACCCCGCCGGAACCGACGGTTTTTTGGAATTTGGCAAAACATCCATAATACCTGTGTCTTCTGTTTTCATTTCGTCAAATCTGCCTTGTTTTGACCACCAACATTAAGTGTCTGTGTTTCTCCATCTTTGATAAACACAACACCTTCATCTAATGATATTGACTTCACAATGAACCCATCAATATCTTTACCAACACTTATACGTTTGTTTTGACCATTTGACAATTCTTGGATTGTCGCCTGCAATTGGTCGCCTGCACCAAATACATTAAGCAGTTTATACTTCTTTGTGATTTCTGTTTCTGGAACATCTTCGGCAATAAATGATTTTTTCGCAGACGAAGCCGCCGCCGCGGTCAATGCACCAATTGCTGGTTGATTTGTATCCAATGCCTCTTTTTCTTTTTCCAAACGTTTGGCTTCGGCCTCTAGACGAACCCGTTCTGTTTCAAATTCTTGCTGTTGCTGTTCTGCACGTCCAGACAAAGTATCAATTTCCATATGCAATTTAATTTTTTCCGCCGCCAGCCTATCCAAATCCAGGTTTAATTGCGCACGTTCTTTTTCCAATTGCATTAAAACTTTTTCCTGTTCCAAATCGGTGATTTGTTGAAACAAAGAACCTTCGATTTGATAATCTTCAATGGCATCAGCCGATATACCGTCATTTATTTCGGCATCAGAATTCACAGATTCGATAACATCAATAACGTTATCAAATTCGGTTGGTTCACCCGCATGTGCCACAGATGCAACCCCCATGATAAAGATAAAGAACAACATTTTTATTTTAGTTTGCATAGATTATCACCTCATAGTTCCAGATTTTTTTTATCATATTCCATGACACCTTGGTCATGTACACACCACCAAAACCATCAAAGATTTGCATAAACTCGTACGGTATCATTTTTGATTCTGCGGATACTTCGACAACATATATTTCGGCAGATTCTGTTGCATTTGAAATAACATCCGATACGATATTCATATTCACATCCAGTTTTATTGCCTGGAATCTGCTGGTCAATTCGCGTACAACCGTGTCCGCATCGCGTTCATCGCGTGATGATACTGGTACACGCTGTGGTAACTTTGCCCTAACCGATATTTCATTATCATTTATTTCTTGAACAAAAACCCCAGGCATAATATCCGCCGCAACGGCATAAAAATCATCCAACGTCCCAAACGAACGTCTGAATACCGCATGCACATATTCTTCATCACATTCGGACGAAACCTGAACCCACCCAGTTACAGGCTGCATCAAAAAACCTATTGCTTTATAGCACAATTCTGCACGTTCTATTGGGTCGGGCAAAGAATCAAACGGCATAACAAGCGGTTCTTTGACCGGTTCTTGGCGCATATCATATTCTTTATCTAATTCTTTATTTTTTTCCTCTATTTGACGCTTGTACTCTTCGGCCAATTCTGGATTTATTTTTGCAACCTGGGGCGTAGGTGTAAACATTTGATTTATTGGGTCACGAAACAGATAAATGAACAACATTACAAACAATGCCAACATCAAGAAAGATATTGCACCGGCCCCCATACGACTGATTGGACGCAACACACCATGATTATTTCCAGATAGTAATTCACTTAACTCACGTTCAACTGCACGTGGCATTCCCCATTCTGCCGGCGCAATTAACGCATTCCAATCCGGAATATCCGTTAACTCTGCGTATTTTTCACGTGCTTCTGATTCATTATCAAACAAAGCATCATGCAATATAACGCCATTTCTTACCGCAACCAGAACATATTTACCATCAACATGAAACGCACAAAGCATAGACGCATATCCTGGCAAAGATTCTATGATTTCGGCCGCAATTGATGGCATGCCAGACCGCTGACCACTTGAACGCGCGCCCAGTCCAATCATCCCCGAATATGCAATATATCGATTTAAACGTCTGTCAATTCCACGTGCCAATTTATACGCATACGCACGCGCAGTAAAGCCCGCAACCATGGGCTGCCACAGCAGTCCAGCGGCATATTTTTTCCGTTTAACATGTACATATTGTCCAGACAAATTCTCTCTCCGATACCTATCGTGATAGAATTATAACATAAAACGACAAATTAATTCCAGTGTAAAAAAAGCCGTTATATAAATAACGGCCTTATTTTTTATTTTTCTAATTATTGATTGTTTACACATCCACCCGGTGCAACACCATAGAACATGCTGCTGTTACACTTTTTAATGTCTGATTCCGGCATCGGCTGGTCAGATCGGGCCGTACGAACATTCAACACATTTGGGCAATCATAAACATTTGCGACAAATATGAAACTGCGTTCTGGACCAAAGACCACCCATTCATTTGGTTTTGTACGTTCACTGGTAATCCAATATGCATTACCTGGACGCGCCTGGTCTGCGATACGGTTTTCAAGATATCTGCGCGCATCATCTTGGTCATAGACAGAAACCTCGGATTCGATTTTGTACAAAAACGTACAACCAATTGGCTCGCCATCTAATTGTTTAATATATTCGCTGCCGTTTTCATTTTTTATATATCCACCACATCCCACCATAACCAATGCGGCAAATACCAAAGCCAAATATTTTTTCATCCCTTCCTTCCTTTTTTATTTTATGCATCAATTATACCATAATTGTCTGGATTACTAAACAACTTTTTAAGGACCATGTTATTCATGGCATGACTGCCCTTGTATGATTCTAAATTTCCGATTACAATACCCCCAGACGTAAACATATCACCAATTGCATCTATAATTTTATGACGCACAAATTCATCCGGCCAAAAAACCTTGTTCAATGTCGCATCCCCAGTATCATTTAACGCGATAATATTGTTTTCATTTGCACCACGCGCCATGCCATGCGCTTTCAAATATTCCCATTCAGAATATTTTCCAAACGTTCTTGCGCGGGCAATATTTTTAACAAAATTATTTATAGATTTTTGGGTTCCATCAAAAGAATAAGAATAACTTTGTGTGCCTATTATTTTTTCTTTATACACCAACGTAGCACAAATATTCAAACTGTTATTATCACATGGCGCCAGTTTCACAAACCCATCTGTCTTGCGACCGGACAACAAATTCATAATGTATATTTTCATGCGCGTAAAAAATGAAACCTGGCGCAATGCCTGACGCGCGGTAACAATAACCGGTCGCCGCACAATTACCCGCTTCATTTTGCCATCTGTGACACCACCATTGATTATAGCATTGTAAAATTCAATCGCGCTGCCATCCAGTATCGGGGTTTCGGCACCATTAATTTCAACAATCGCACTGTCCACACCCGCGATAAATAATGCCGCCATCAAATGTTCAACTGTTTTAACATGCGCCGCGGACAAAGAACCAATCGTTGTATTACGCATCTTTGTATCGCCAACATTATCAAATGATGCAAGAATTTTATTATTTTCCATATCAACACGACGGAAAAAAACACCACGTTCTTTTGATGGCTTTATAACCATATTGACCGGCAGTCCCGAATGAATACCAACCCCAGAAAACTTAATTTGTTTTTTTACTGTCGGCATTTAATTTCTCCTTTAACCAATCAAAAAACTTTGGGTCCAATACGGTTTCCAATTTTGCATATTTTATATCTTTTCTAATGTCTTGCGCTAACCGAACCCAGTCTTTTTCTGTGGTAACAAGTTTTGCCTTTTTGCGGGTCGCGATTTTTTTAAGTTCGGCTATATCATCATTTGTATATTGATAATGGTCACCAAAGGCACGATGCCCAACCAAACCATCCAGGGCTTTAAAAAACTTTTTTGGATATCCAATTCCCGCAAATGCGAATACACGCACGTTTTTACCATATGGCGATATTGTTTTATTTTCTGCATAAAACACCGGCAGGTCATCCGGCAATTTAAATTTTCTTTTACTATTCTTGGCGTTTTTTATAACAATAATTGCATCCGCTTTTTTTGCCTTGCGCTTTGGTTCACGCAGTGGCCCCGCCGGTAATAAAAACCCATTTCCGAAACCAATCATTTGGTCAAAAACTAAAATAGAAATATCTTTTTTAATAAGTGGATTTTGCAAACCGTCATCCATTAAAATCGGACCTTTTTCATTTAATTGCCTGTCCAATAACATTATATTGCTTTTTCTGTGTCCGACATGCACCGCGATACCATCAGACATTAACATTGCGGCCTCGTCCCCGATATTACTGGTACTGGCTGTACGTTTATAACCGCGCATAACAACCGGCGCATCCAAATAATTTGCAATCGCACGAACGATTGGTGTTTTTCCAACACCGCCAGCCAACAACCCACCAATGCAAACAACCTTGCGACGTGATTTATACGCAAACATACGACGCCACGTGAACACAAGACGTGAAATAAAATAATAAACCCACGCAATTGGCAACAACAAAAATGCCAACGGTGTTTTATGCAAAAACCACCACGGTGTTTTCATCCCTAGTGATACCTTTTTGTTAATTTTGGTGCCAACCCGTGCTTTTTTGCACGTTTAAACGCGCGCGATTTTAACCCCTGCTCTACCACATACAGGTTAAATTCCGCATCTAATTCACGTAATTGTGCAATCATAATATCTTCTAATTCTTGGCGTTTTGCCTCGAATTCTTCTGGTGATATTTTTGAATCTATATAGATTGGATTACCAACATTGCATTTTATTTTTGTAAAAGGATACACTAATAAATACCTATCCCATCGATTTTGCATCCATACATGTTTTGCAGAAAAGCATACTGGTATAATTGGCGCCCCGGTCATTTTGGCAAAATACAACGCACCTTCTTGCACATGCAGTGACGGCCCCCCTGGCCCATCGGGCGAAATACACAGCGAATGGTCACCACGCCGCAACACGCGCACCCCTTCACGCAAGACGGCGATTCCACCCTTGTGCGAACTGCCATAAATTGCGCGCAGGCCGAATAAATGTTGCAACTTTGCCATCATACGACCATCTTTATGCCGCGATGCAATCGCATAGGATTTCATACCCCCAAGGCAAACAATCGGCGACAGCATTAAACTGCGCCCATGCCAAAATACAAATATTGCGGGTTTATTTCGAAATTTTTTAAATGTTTCGTAATTTACGATTTCCCGACGACTGGTTAAGTAAATAAACCATATCAAGGCCGCCATAACAATGGTAATAATCCACTGCAACAGGGAAAACCCCAGTATCCATCCCCAAAAATTTTTCCATATCTTTCTAAACATAACGTTTAGATTTTACCAATAAAAAAACCATATTTCAAGTCTACATTGGGAATCGTCCCAAACCGCCAGTTATATCGATTTAATATTCACGATCTTTTTTCATTATAGGCGTGATACTATTATTATACAGTTTTATACCACCACTGCCCACAACCCAAATCTTACCGGCATTTTCGATATATGTGGTAATCTTTCCATCAATGGACTTTATCAAACTGACATCAACCTTGCCTGTTTCGCGTTTATTATCCTGCAATAAATAATATTCGCCGTAATCTTTGGCAACCTGAATTAAATCAGACTTTCTATATACTTCGCCATCTAAATCCAATACATCTGGGTATTCTATATCTGCGGTATTATTGTGTGGATAAATAGATAATCCATCTAAATTTAATCCCGTGGTTACAAAAGAATCTTTAGATTTTGGATCTGGGTGTTCCTCGCATCCTGGGGTAATGATAATATACTTTGACATTAACATTGCACCCGCACTGTACCCCAACATTATTCCGTTATTGTAATTTTTTAATGCATCCATTATACCCAATTTTTCGCACATATCTTTCTGCATAATTGGGTCACCACCCATCAGCATTACAAAGTCGGCATTTTTTACCATATTCTGGGCCATCGCAGATGGTGTATCCGGGGTAATCAGATTTTCTGTTTCAAAATGAATTTGACACGTGGCAAAATGCTTGCGAAACAAAGGTAAATATTTCTCAATTGATTTTTCCACCTTTTTTGGGCCCCCAGGAATATAAACAATACTGTCTGTCTTTTTTAATTCAGATTTGAACTTTTCACCCAACCCATGTCCAAAAGAATTCTCGACATCAAAACCACTACAATAATATCTTATCATTTCAAAACCTCTTGGGGTTATTATAACACAAAAAACGTAAATTCGTACAATTTTCTGTCTATCGCGCGCGTTGGATAATGAATTGCCTAAATCCCTGTTTTTCCGGCTGCAATTCTATGGCCCATTCCGATGAATTATAAACATCATCTACCGCGCATTTTATCAAGTCTATACGTTCTTCCTTGTTTCGTACTGTTAAAAATAATTTGCAATCTGGATTCATAAAGTTAATCGTGTCCTCTAAAACCTGTCTAATATAATATGGTTGCATAAATTCAAGAATATTAGAATAATCTATTATATCAAAAGCATTGTATTTACCGGTTTTGCTGTTTGCTATTTTTAATTTATCACCAAGTTCTGTAATATTCGTCCAAATAAAAGGAAATGGTTTTTTAACTAAATTTCGTACATTGTCATAATAGTTTTGTGGCATTGTATAAAAAAAACAACTTTGGGCAGACCAAAATATATGTGTTGCAGTATCCGCCGCTTTGAAAAGATAATTTTTTTCTACTTTATTTAATTTTTTTACCACATTATACATAAAAGGATTTGTTAATAAATCACTTGGTTTATTATACAAAATATCTATAAATTTTCGAAAGTCTTGCGTATCATCAAATGATTGTAATGCCGCAATCTTTAATGATGTAAGCAAATAAGAATGATAAGAAATATCGAAAGTGACGATATCCCCCGCACCATATGATTTTAGAAATAACGGTTGCTCACCGGGCCCACAAACCGTTAATACCTTTGCACCACTGGTAATATATGGTTCTATATCACGAATTTGATAAAATTCGTTTGTTGTCACCATTTGCGGGGTATATTTACAATAAAAATCCTCTTCTTTACAACTGGTACACATGTGCTCTATGGCACGCCCGGCTTCTTGTATATCTGGCAAAGGTCTTTTATATCTAATCATGTTAATAACTACGACTTTGTGCACGCTGAACAATTATTTGATAAATATCATCATCTTTTGGTAAAAAAACAACATCCCATTCTGGCCCAGAATATACATTTGTCGCGGCCGTCAACATATTATCAAAGCTAACACAGTCCGCCATTAAAAACAACCTTCCGCCAGGTTTTATGCATTTTTTAGTTTTTTCCAAAATTGGTTCAACTTCATATGGTTCAACCCAACACAAGATATTAGAATAATACACATTATCAAATTTATCTTCACCCAATTTTTCATCCAGATTTCTTATATCTGTACGAATAAATGGTATCGGCATTTCAACCGATTGTTTTAATATATCATAATCTGTTTGGGTTATATCAAAAAACTGGCACGTTCCGTTGCGTACCACCACAGGCATCCTGGCCACATCCATAAGTTCAAGGTATTTTACCTGAACATCTGTTAAATACGTTAATACATGCCATATATTTGGTACTTTTAATAAACTGCCCGCCGGTCCGCAATTTTCCTTTAATTCCTGAACAAAATTCTCATATTCTGTGTGTTTATCAAATGCTTTGATGGCCCCTATTTTTAAACAAGTTAACCAATACGCATTATACGAAATATCAAAAAACACATTATTTTTTGCACCAAACAAATACGCAAACAAAGCCTGTTCCCCCGACCCACACGTACCAAGAAAACTCGACCCAGGGGTAATAAAATACCTTAATTTTAAAATCTGATTTAATTCGTTTGTTGTCACCATTTGCGGGTTATACGAACCATACATCTTTTTTAAATCCGCATTATACGGATGCGACATACGATAGTAATATATTCGCTTTCCCTCTTTGATGGCATCCGCCACATTTGGTATTGGTGCTTCGTGATACTTTGGCATTTAACATCCTTTGTAAACCAAACAAAAACATAACACAAAATGTCAATGTTTTGTTATTTTTGTTTTGTAAATTGTACACGTTGAATAACAAATTGGTTAAAACCAGTGTTCTGCGGCGATGGCAATATTTGCACATCCCAATCAGGTGCCTTGTACACATCGTCAGTCGCCGATTTTATTAAATCCATATGCACATCTTCGACCAAAAAGATTTTGCCACCCGCATTTACGTAATTTTTTGTTTTTTCCATAACTTGTCTGACCTTGTGCGGATGTATGAATCCCAATATATTGGAATAATAAACAAAATCAAACTTTTCGTCGCCCAGTTTTTTATCTAATTCTGTAATATCGGTCCAAATAAAAGGAAAAGGTGATTTTACACTGGCCCTTAATTTATCATAATCATCTTGTCCAATATAAGGGATTTGGCATTTGATATCGTCCACAAATACCGGGATACCTATTCTATCCATAACACTTATATGGTTCTTTTGCACATCACTAAGGTTTCTGAAAACCTTGTCCATACCCGGTGTAGACATTAACTGTTGCGGTTTACAATGATCTATTAAACTGCGCACGAACTTTTCATAGTCCCAACGTTTTGTAAAGGTCTGTAATGCGGCAATCTTTAACGATGTCAATAAATACGAATTATACGAAATATCAAAAGTCAGTACATATTCTGCGCCATACTGTTTAAAAAACAACGGCTGTTCCCCTGATGCAGAAACCGTTAAAACACGCGACCCAGGTGTTACATGATTTTTCAATTCATAAATTTGCCGAAGTTCATTTGTTGAAATTATTTGTGGCACATATTTATTGTAAAAATGGTATTCATCATGGGCCCGCAACGAACGAAAAACATAGTCTTTCGCCTCTAACACATTTGGAATTGGTTCTTGTACGTATCTGTCCATCTTAACCCTCTTGTAGTTAAATATAGCACAAATATTTAAAATGTCAAGATTTAACAGATTTTGTCATTATCATTATAAACCATCGGCTATTTTGTGATATTTCACCGCCAATCAGACCCCTAACCGATATAACCACCGAATTTTACTAGATATTTGTTATATTTACATTAATTTGTTTTTTTGGTATAATCAAACCGTGCAAACAGATATTGATTTTTTTAGACAATTTTTCAGTAATGATTTTGTTTCTGAATACAATCATTCAAATTACATTGATAAACTAGATAACAAACAATATTTTCATATGGATTGCAGCGGTTTTATAAATTGGTGTTTGGTACAAATGGGATACAAACGCGCATTGGTTGAATTAAGACTTTTTTTAAAACAATACAATTTTCTAAAAATAAACAGATTTTTTTGTAAAGACTTCACATTTCTTTACGAACACCAAAAAGAATTCAAATACTGGGATTTTATAAACAAACCCGTATCCGGATGTATTTTGGTTGTTGTTTTTCCAGATGGCAATGGACATTGCATGTTTGTTGATAAAATTATTAACAATGATAAAACCAGTACTATTTTACGTGTAATAGATTCTACGCAATATCCGCATAAAAACGATACACGTACAAGTACCGGTATTGGTATCGGTGAAATAGAAATTAATAACGGGTTATATAATTCTAACAATCCGTCTTTACCAACAAGAAAAGCAGACATATATTTTGTATTGCCGAAAAAACAAGCAAAAGATTAAATAGATTCAAAGGATAACACGTGCAAATTATTAAATATTATCAATCAAAAAATCAAGAATACTGGAAAAACGAGATAGGTAAAGCAGATTGGTCGGCGGCAAAACTTTTGTATTCATGGTTAAACACCGACAAATTAAAACAAATATGCGGGAAATCAACAGATGTTTTTTTACTTACAGATGGCAATAATTTGGTTTCTTTTGCAATCTTGGCCGAACAAGATGAAATTGACGCACCAGAATTATCCCCATGGATTGGTTTTGGATACACATTTTCAAAATATCGCGGTAATAACAATATTGGCAAATTGATTAATTATATTTGTGACACATTAAAATCTGATAAAATTGAAAAAGTATTTATATCTACCGAAGAAATAGGTTTATATGAAAAATATGGTTTCGTATTCTGGAAAACAATGAATAATCGTGAAGGCAAACCAACCAGAGTATATGTAAAAAATCTTAATTAAGACATAAAAACAAAAGATAATAATATGATTAAACAAATTATAGATGGAATAGAATTTAAATTAAAAGAATATCAAGATTTTTCTTGGTTAAATGATTATGGAACAGTATTTAATGTTATAGATGAAACTGGCAGTGGTTGTATATCTTTCGGTATAAAAAAGGACAGTAAAAAGTATTTTTTCAAAATTGCAGGTGCAAAAACGGTTAATGCTGAAATAAGTGAAGAAGAATCGATTAAATTATTAAAAGAAGCTGTAGTAAAATATAAAGATATCAAACATGAAAATTTGATTAAACTGGTGGATGCTTTTGAATATAAAGATTTTTATGTTGTAATTTATGAATATGCCAAAGGTGAGTGTTTGTTTGATCATTGGAATTTTGATAGATATGAAAAGACCAAAGAAACAACCCCTTTGATGAAATTCAAATCATTACCAATAGAAAAAAGATTAAAAGTTGCAGATAAATTATTTTCATTTTTTGAATCATTTATTGATACGGGATACGTTGCAGTAGATTTTTACGATAGCAGTATAATTTATGATTTTGAAAATGATAATGTCACTTTTTGTGATATAGATTTATTTAGAAAAATGCCCACAGTAAATGATTTAGGAAAAGATTATTTTGGAACTAAAAGATTAAAAGCTCCCGAAGAAAATGAATTAGGTGCAATAATAGACGAACAAACATCATTATTTACATTGGGCGCAATTATATTCGATATGTTCAGCAATCCATCAAATATACAAGAGAGATACAACAAAGGGTGTTTTATACCAAATAAATTAGAAGAATTTGAATTAAATAACGATATTTATAATGTATTATTAAAAGCAACGGCTTACGATAAAAACGATAGATATAAAACAGTAAAAGAGTTTAAACACGATTTTTATAAAAATATTTATTCGTAATTTATTGGCATAGAAAGCTTTTGTCATTTCAATACAGTCTTGCAATTCACAAATTGCTATTATTTCTCCATATTCTATATCATTTATTCCATAACGTTTTGTGTTTTTTTAATCCACGCGCTATCGCAGTAGCATAAGGTTGATATAAAGTAAATGCTTTCATAGTTTACTATTATACCGCAAAGAGTTCAAAAGTGCCGAAAAATCACAATATTTTAAACTTTAACTTTCGAACTTTGTGAAAGTATTACGAAACAAAAGAAAACTTGCCCCGATTGGCAAGTTTTGAAACTCTGGTTGTGCAGTGTGTGCAATTCTCGAGCCGAATTGTTAGAAATGGGGCGAGAGATTTATGATTTTACATATCTATCGTAAAATTTCCGATAATCTACACCAAAACGATACCCACCATATTTTTTTGGTTCTTTCATTATGGTAATCAAATCAGGCAAAGGCCTTATTCGATAAACATTTTTATTTAAATATAGATTAAACATTTTGGTTGCAAGGTTCTCATAATGTATCGCCGTCCACCATCTCATTCTTTGATCAAAACTACCTAATGATAAGTCTATAACAGATTCATCATAAGATGTACTTTTTTGTTCCTCTTGATACTCCAACTTTGCCAAAGCCAGAGATTCCATATATTTATTATTATCTGTTCTTTCTGCTATCTTTTGCAGACGTTCGTTTTCATATTCACGAACCAGTTGGTCTAAATTTTCTTTTTTTGAGTGTACATATTTCGACTTCATGCTTTTGCTCCATCAGGCTATTTATACTACAACCATAACAAAAGTCAAAAAAAATCATTGGAAATGCTAAGTTTTTATTAAAGAGTTCAAAAGTTGAGCAAAAACGAGCATTTTTGAAACTTGTACTTTTGAACTCGAGCATCACTGACAAAAAAGCTTGGATTTCTCTGAAAAAACCGTTCGATTTACTAAAAAAATCGAACGGTTGTAAACAGTGGTTGCGGGGGATGGATTTCGCTTACGCGGCAACTGCGCTCATCGCCAAATTGGCGACCGCCATACTTACGTCTGGCTTTCGTTTGTGGTGAACCACCTTGCTTCGGTGATTCAACCATCAAAACTATTAAAACAAAAAATACACCACGATGGGTGTATTTTTTATTTTAACTGGTTGCGGGGGATGGATTTGAACCACCGACCTTCAGGTTATGAGCCTGACGAGCTACCGGACTGCTCTACCCCGCGATAAACGGCACTAATTATAAATCATATTTTATTATTGTCAAACAAAATATGTTTAATTAGTGCGCAGGATGCGACAAATCTGCCATTTTTTGTGTGGCTAAACTACCATCTTCCAAGAATGACAAATCAACATCGCCATCTGAATTACCATCATTTTTCTTAGGTTTACGTTCTTCAATAACCTTATCCAAATTTGCGATAAACGTATTGAATTCAGAAAAATTAATAGTATCTACAATGTTGCCTTCTTTATCCGTAACCTTTTTCTTGGTAAGGTTTGTATATTTCAAGGCTTCTTTGATAAGGTTTCTTAATTCTTTATCTGAAAACTTATCTTTACCATATTTTTCTGGAATTGAACGCACGTACATCAACAAATCCATAACAGTTAAATCTGTACCCAATCTTTTCTCTTCAGCATCTATTAATGTTGTTGTTCTTTCAACTGGTTTAACTGTTTTTTCTTCCTGTACCTGTGTTTTCTTGGCATCAATTTCGTCGCATATTTCTATAAGTTTGTTCAACAAAATATTGCCTTTGGTATCAACAACGACAACACCTTGATACAATTCGATAAACTTTAACACAGCGTCAAGATTTTTGTAGATATAATCTTTTCTAAGAAATCCTGGTTCAACAACCAATGTTTTTAAACTATCTGGCAATGTACCAACCAATTCACCCTTTTCATCTGTGGTAAAGAATACATCAAAACCACTGATACTGTACGAGCAATCTATTTTTTCTGTCACAGGAAATACAGTATCCTTTGTGATATAACTTGGCACACCTTTTTCTGCATCACCTTTACCCAAACTTACAAAGTAAACAGTACCTTGTACTTTTCTTGGCAATGTTTTGCTGTACTTTGATACATACAAATCACCACCAACGATAACACGACTAAGGAACGAGTCATCCAATTCGGATTTTTTATCGATACATTTTCTTAAATCCAAATCACCTTTGACCCGTACAAGTTTACCAGGGTAATCGGCCAAAATACCGTTGCACGCGACAGCAACATTTCCAGAAACAACACCGTTCATTATCCATTTTTCTTTTTCATCTAATAATTCAATATCTGTCACGTTACCAGATTTACCAACTTCTTGTTTATGTATTATGCCATTAAGGTATTCTTTGGCATTTTCTGGTACATATTCTGGGTATTTGGTGATTATTTCTACACCCTGGCTGCTATTTTGCACTTTGCTATATTGCATACCACGCAATGCAAGTAACAACCCTATTTTGTTTATACTCTTTGGGGCTTCACTTATAAATATTGCTTCTTCTACTGTCACTTTCAAATACAATAAAGACTTGATTTCCTTTTGTGAAAACTTCAGGTGTTTCATAACAAATTCAGGACTCAAATCTGGTTCTTTTCCTTTTGATATACCCGCAATACGTTTATTGCCAGCAACCGCTTCTAAATCATCCACGTTCATCAAAAATACATTTTTTGGGTCCAAAACATCCGCCGGTAATCCAACAGACTTTAATAAAGCCTTTTTTGTTTCATCATCAGCATCAGTTGGTGTGATACCCATCTGTTTAAGAATATCTAATAAATCATTCATTTATGCACCTCTTGGTTACCTTCTGTGGAACAATATAATACAAAAAATCGTGTTGTCAAGTTTTTTATTCTTTAATTTTTTTATATTTTTCGATAATATACTTGCCAAGAGAGAGTCGCCCCATGAAATATCTATTTCAATTTATGATTATACTTATTTTCGTCTTTTTGGGCGAACTGTGCGAATTTCTGATTCCACTGCCTATCGCGGGCAGTATTTACGGCCTTTTGTTGTTATTTTTGGCACTTTGCACACATATTATAAAATTAGAATGGGTTTGTGATGTTGCAGATTGGTTTCATGGTATTATGGCGCTGTTTTTTGTGGCGCCGGCGGTTGCAATCATTGATATTTGGCCAGAAATATCGAACATATGGTATTATTTGGTTATTTTGCTGGTCGTGGCATACTTTGTGACAATGGTTATTACGGGAAAAACCGCAGATTTCTTTCTTGAACGTGGGAAAAATAAAAAATGATGGAACTTTTTACTACATCGACATATTTTGGGGCGGCAATAACAGTTGCGGCATTTATACTTGCAACAATTATCAATAAAAAATGGCCAAATCCGTTCACCACCCCACTCTTTTTGGCAACCGCTGTTGTGGTTTTTGTTTTGCTGTTGTTTAAAATTCCATATGATAATTATAACCAAAGTGCAAAATATTTAACATACTTTCTTATGCCGGTAACAGTATGTTTTGCGGTTCCAATGTATCGACAATTACCGTTACTTAAAAAACATATTTGGACGATACTATTTGCAATGTTTGTTGGTGTAATCGCATCGGTTGTATCAGTATGTTTGGTTGTTGCATTACTTGGACTTGCCGATGTTATTGCGCGTTCATTGGTATCAATATCAGTGACAACGGCACTTGCCATCGGGATTACACGAAAACTTGGTGGTATTGTATCATTAACTGTTTCGGCGGTTATTATAACAGGAATACTTGGTGCATCGGTCAGTGATAAACTATGTAAATGGATGAAATTAAAAAATCCGATATCGCGTGGACTTGCTATTGGTAATGCATCACATGCCGCCGGTACTGTCAAAGCAATGGAAATGGGACATATAGAAGGTTCTTTTAGCAGTTTGGCTATTGTAATTTCCGGTCTTATGACGGCTGTACTTGCACCAATTGCAATTTGGTTTTATTTTGGATAAATTACTGTATACGTTAAAAACAGGCATATAGACAGTTTTTACATACAGCTTTTTAATTCACTATTATCTTCGTTTTGATCAACACGTTTGTTACGAATTTCTTGGGCTGCATTAATTTTTTGTTTTATCAAAACAACCTCTGGATGAGATTGTATTTTATAATTCATAGTTTCTATCACAGAATCTATTTTATCACGTGAATCAACAAATACTGGCATTACAGAATTCGCCGCATTAAATACAGAATCTTTAATATCAGAATTCATATCACGTGTCACGGATAAATATGCATCAATATGTTTTTTTTCATGATTTAAAATCGCACTATACGTGCATGACCCACGCATATGCGATTTATCAATTTTAACCAAGAAATCATTATATCCAATATCTGCATCTAATTTTTTAAGAACAACACAATATCCACCATCTTGAACAATTATATCAACAACCAAATCAAAATCTTGAACAAACGTTGCAAGAACATTACCGTGTAATTTATCCATTGGTTCATCTGGTTGGATAATATGTCTTTCATATATTGGATTAGTTATATTTATTTTTGGTAATAATTTGTATTTAACACAATCATCCGCAACGGCAAATCCACAAAAACAAGATAACAACAAAACAAACGTATTTTTTAACATTTTATAAATCGCCTGCACCCTGCTTTTTCAGGTATTCCGCAACAAACGCCGAACCAAACTGCCGATATAATTCTTCGGCCAATAATACCGATGAACGTCCAGATTCAAACAACCGCAATAAATTACCCAACCCACCAAGTTCTGTATTCAATATCACAGATTCATTATTAACCGGTCGCGCAAGCAAAACTGCACGTTTTAAATTTGGATATGCTTTACCTTGGATAAATGCCATTTCTAATGGATTCAAATTCCAATGTTCATAATCCGCCGCATCCGCCGCCGGATTACGGAAGAACATAATAGTTTGTGCCTGACCACGAACAACGTCCCCTATTCCCAATTTATCCAAAACATTTGCACGCTGGAACGCGACCATATATGCCTGACGATTTTTACGACCTTCTTGTAAACCTGTGATAAAGTTATCACGGAACATTTTGTTTTCCAACATAGGCGCGGTTTCGTCAATCATAATAAGTGACGGATTTCCACCAGATACCGTTGTGTTATTTATACGATGTAATATGTACGATATAACCGCCGGCGCAAGTGTTGAATCTTGTAAAATATCGGTAAAGTCAAATGTTGTAAGACGTGATTGCAGGTCAAGTGTATCTTCGTCTTCATTAAATATTTCACCATATTGCAACGGATCAACCCATTTCTTAAGTGCCGCGCGCATATTCCCCGATGATGAAAAACAACTTTCCCACAGGTTTTTAAGCATACGATCTTTATCAGACAAATAATCAAAATTAACCGATACCGCACGTGCAATTTCATCCGCAGATGTTGCATCACCCTGTTCAGAAATCATCGCAAACCAACGACGCAAGAACGCACGATTTGCAACAGTATCTTGCATCTTTAACGGATTAAGGTGTGTTAAAAACGCGGCATCAGATTTTTCTTTACCCTGCATAGTTATATATTTTCCACCAACCGCAAGTGTAAAGATTTCTGCACCTTTGTTTCTATCAAAGAAAAATGCTTTTAATTTTTTATGACGCAAAGACTGCGCAATTAAGAACGAGAATAATGTTGTTTTACCACCACCGGTCGGACCAATAGTAAGCGTATGCCCCACCGCCGCAGGTTTATCTGAAACATGGAATTGAAATTGATATGGTGTACCTTGGGCGGTTGGAAATACAACCAATGGTCCCTGACCCCAATCAGAATTTGTAATACCACGTGGTGTACTGGACATTGGAATACTTATCGCCGCCGCACGTGACAACATTTTAAATGTACGCGGGAAAGTATCGAACCCAGGCACCATTGAAAACCAAGAAACCTTGGTTGCGAAACTCTCTTGAATTGGCGAAACACCGAATGACGCACATATTTTCTTAAACTCATCAATATATTCTTTTAATTCTTCTTCGGTTTTACCGAATACCAAGAATAAAGGATAATAATTAACCAATGTTTGATTACCAGAAACATTTTCATCCATCACAGATTCTGCATCTGAAAGTTGTTCTTCGGTTGCATCATTTTCTTTTGATGCCACAACGCGGCGTTGACGCAGAACAGATGCAACATCCGATGCCCCCATAATTTTGAATCCGTTCATACAAATCATTTCTGTTTGAATTGTATTAATAGAATCAAAAAATTCTTCATCTAAATAATCTGGGGCTGCGCGGAAAGACACCAACCCAGAATAATATTCTCTATCACCACTTATATATTTTACAAGACCATTTGATAAGAATTCAACATCATCAACGGTTGAAACTTCCCGGATTTGTTCGTCACAAACCTCGGGTTCTGGTTTTGTAATTGGTGAAAATATACGACCAAAAAATCGTGCCATATTATCACGTGAATTATTTTTTAAAACACGCGGATTATATGGTGCAAGTATAGATTCTATGTAATTTCCATATTGATTTAATAAATCACGTGAATTTGCGCCACTATTAACAGACAATACTATATAATAATTATTGATAAATATTCTTAGACCCTGGGACCGCCATTTATCATATATTTTTTGTAATACAGGCTGGTCAAACTCGTAATCTGTATTTTCTGCCACTGCATCACGCACAGTAAAGAAACGTAAAATTACATTTGGGTCATGAATTTGATTAAAAATCTGGGACCGTAAATCCAAGAATTTTTCACGTTGTTCGTCTGTTTGCATACTTGTTTGCACCCCAGACACACGGTAAACACGAACCAACGCCCCATTATTAATTTCCAAAGAATCATCTGTATAAACAGTATCAAATGGAACATAGTCAGAATAATGTCTATAACCAAACTTTGGAAAGACATGCTTTATAATTGTCGGTACATACATCATTAAAATAATAAAAACAAAAATAACCGCAACAACCATGATAGTCAGCGTCATAGTCACCGAAAAACCACCACCGGAAAAATATTTAAAAAAACTTTCTATCATGCAGATAATCTCCGTGGTATTTTATTTCTCATCATTTTAATTTTAGCGACCAAAACCTGACTTATTTGTGAATCATTTTTTGCAAGCCTTGCACAAAACATATGAACACCGGCCACAGACACAAAAAAATACACTGGATTTACATACTTAATAAGTATATCTATATCAAAAAACATCAAACCAACTATATACAAGACAATAAATATACTGAACTGAACCATAAAATTCAGAACCGCCAGGGCATACGGCACCCCAAACAAAAGCGATGGATTCGCCAAAGCTTTTAGTACTCGTTGTCTCATTATACTAAGAATCCCTCCATGGATAATTTTATTATAACAATTTCAACAATTTTCAACAAGCATAAAAAACAAAAAGGTAAAATTGTTAAAAATGTTGAAAAAAACGCCATATTTTAAACGATTTTCAACCTAGTTTGTTTTTCAACAAAAATGTTAAAAACCGCAAAAATCAGCCTAAAAATTGTTTAAAACTTTGTTAATAACAACTTTTCAACATTTTCAACAGGTACAACAATAACAACAAAATATAAATATAATATTTGATTTTTGTTAAAAAGTGTTTATAATGCCTTGGCAAAAAGGATATAAAATGAAATTTTTAAGTTCGCTACGTGCGTGGAAAAAACGTGGAAATATTAAACAGGTTCGTCGTGGAAAACAGATTGTTTTAATCGATCCTGATAACCCGAAATTCAAAGCAAAACAGGGTTTTAAAAGAAAATAATCCCGTGTTTTTCTTCTCTATTTTACGGTACGCCGGTTGGAATACCGTATTTTTTTATTAAAACAGGTTGAAATCATTCATAAATGCCTCGACCAAGGCATCTTTAACCTCTGCTCCTGACAGGCCGGCCATACGTAAATAGTTCTCTTTTTGCTCATCTGGGTGGAAAATATACGCACTATGGTCTGCAAAGTCTGGAACAGATAAAATACGTTGGTGTGGTAAAAATCGTATTTTTGCACTTTTGTCCAAACTATGTCCGGCAAATCGTATATCAGATCCACAATTCTTACAATTTGGATTAATTATTGCGACCCCAGATGCTGTGGATGAACTGTTTTTTGAACCAATAACTTTTGCCTGAATTAAAATACTGGTATCAGGAGCATCATGTTCAGCAATAATTTTTAAAGATAATTCAGACGAATTTTTACACAAAATATGGCCACGAATTTCAGAATTTTTCCCGGTGTTTTTGATAAAAATGTTCAAAAAGGCCGGGGATTTATTTTCTGTATTAACACTTAAAAATACCGGTTGATTTGGTACATTTATATTTATATTTAATGTGTTATCATCACGTATATCACCGACATATATAATATGTATCGGCAAATCGTATTTTTTATCTATTGTTTCTGTGTTTTCTATTGTTGAAAGTTCGGGCATATATTCCCCATCACAGTAAACAATAGTTTCTGATGGAAAAGTTTTTATATTGAATTTGTTCCACATGTATGACATATTATCTGTATTATAAAGGATTTTATTATGGGTTTCAATTGTGGAATTGTTGGTTTACCAAATGTTGGAAAATCGACACTATTTAATGCATTAACACAAAGTGCGGCGGCGGATGCGCAAAATTATCCTTTTTGTACTATTGAACCAAATACTGGTCGTGTTGTGGTACCAGACGAAACATTACATAAATTGGCGGCTGTTGATAATTCGGCAAAAATAATACCGACACAGCTTGAAATAGTCGATATTGCCGGCCTGGTTCGTGGTGCATCAAATGGCGAAGGTTTGGGAAATAAATTCTTGGGGAATATTCTTGAAACAGATGCTATAATTCACGTTGTACGTTGTTTTGAAAATGATGATATTGTTCATGTTGATGGTCGCATAGATCCAATTGCTGATATTGATACTATTGAAACAGAACTTATGATGGCGGATCTTGAAAGTATAAACAAACAGATGAAAAACCTTGAAAAAAAGGCACATGGATTGGATAAAGAGGCAATAAAATTACTTGCTGATGCCAAAGTTATTGCAGAAAATCTTGAAAAATCTATACCGGCACGTGAAACAGATGTTGATTCAAAACCGTTTAATTTACTGACCGCAAAACCTGTTATATATGTATGTAATGTTGAAGAAGCGGCGGCGGCAAATGGTAACAAATATTCCGATATGGTTGTGCAAAAGTTTTCAGGGCGTGCCCCAGTTTTAATAATTTCTGGTAAAATAGAAATGGAAATTGCACAAATTGTCGACCCCGAAGAACGCAAAATGTTCTTAAATGATTTGGGTTTGGAACAATCTGGGTTAGAAAAGGTTATAAAAACCGGGTATGAAACATTGGGACTACAAACATTTTATACTGTTGGACCAAAAGAAGCACATGCGTGGACGATAACACGTGGAATGACCGCGCCCCAGGCCGCCGGTAAAATTCATACTGATTTTGAAAAAGGTTTTATCCGGGCCGAGGTTATATCCCCATCAGATTATATCGCGCTTGGTGGTGAAGTTGCGGTCAAAGAGGCCGGCAAAATGCGCCTTGTGGGACGTGATTATGTTATGCAAGAAGGCGATATATGCCATTTCTTGTTTAATAACTAGTTAAGAATTATAAATATAAGTTGTTAATAAAAAATCCGCTATACGGCGGATTTTTGCTTTTTTATTGACAAGTATTATGTATATGATATTTTAAAAAATCTAAAAAGGTATATATATTGACATTAAGACGTGAATTAAAAGAAATTGAAAATCTAGAAATAGCGGACAAATTATTGGCCGAAGAGACATATACACTTGAAGATTTATTAGATCCAAAAACCAAATATTTTATGTTGAAATTGACCGATAAAGAACGTGAAGAATTTATTAAACAAAAAAAGATAGAGGTTCGTTATAGAAACTTAATTCCTTGTGTTGTCCTTGGCAGAACAAAATTTAATGGTATGGACACATATCAATATGCCGAAAGAAAGGGATTAACAAAAGATATGACACACGAACAAAAACAAATGTTGGAAAATATGTCTCGTGATGTATCTTTTTGGCGTATTTTGGCAATAACCAAGAAATATTTGGCGCTGGTTATGGGGATTATGGCGGTATCTAATTTTATTATTGATATGAAATTTCCAGAATTGTATAACATAATACAACCCGAAGAAAATTACATTTTTTGGTCTTTATTTTGTATAGTTATATTTCTTCATTATGCGGATAAAAATAAATATAATAAAATCATAGAACAAATGTATAACCTTGCACAATCACAAGAAAAGTAAATTATTTATCATTTGTATCTAATAATAATTCTAATTTTTCTTTTGCTTTCTTTATCTTTTCATCGATTTCTTTAATAGAATCAGAATTATTATTTTTTAACGCATCGGCGACCAGTTGTTTTCTATCAGTTGTTAATTTTTCAAGATACTTTTGTAACTTTAAAGATATTAAATACTTTTCTGCGGATTCAAAATCAAGGTTCATCTCTGGCGTATTTGAATCAAAATCAATATGAAAACTGCTTATAAAATCACCATAACGTTCGGCCAATTCTGGATATTTATTAATGATAAATAATAGAGTATTTTTTGTTGTTAATTCTATATCAGGCACATCAATATTTTGTGTGTCTGATTTTTTCTTCCATTTATGCCATTCATTAAATTTGCGTGAATCATATTCATGTTCATATTCGGCACGAAGTAATTTATCAGTTATTTTTTCTAATTGTGATTTAAGGAATTTTTCCGCCTGTGTTTTCCCAGATGGTGTATTAACAAGATAATTTGTATTTGTAATTTTCCACAAAAAATCAACCAAAGGCATAGCACCATTTATAATTTTTTCCATTTCTGCCCTGCCCGATTTACGCAGTATTTCATCCGGGTCTTTACCACCCGTCACAAATGCAAAACGCACATCAGAATTATCACGCAAGAACGGTAAAATAATACCACACGCCCTGGCCGCGGCTTTTTGTCCTGCGCCGTCACCATCAAAGCAAAATGTTATATTTCTATTCGCCTTGCAAAGTATTGCAATATGATCTTCGGTCAAGGCGGTACCAAGTGGCGCAACCGTTTCACCAAAACCATTACATTGCATTTGAATTGCGTCTATTTGACCTTCGACAATAATTGCGCGATTTGCCCGATGGATATTTTCACGTGCAAAATTAAAACCGAACAAAGTTTGTCTTTTATGGAACATTTCTGTATCGGTTGTATTTATATATTTTGGTTCTGACCCATCCAGGCTACGCCCCGAAAAAGCAACAATTTGGCCATGTGCATTAAATATTGGAAACATTAATTTGTCACGAAAGAAATCATAAATGCCGTATTCGCCACGCCGTACCAAACCAGTTGCAATTAATTTATCTTGGCGTGTGTTTACGAATTTATTTGAAATAATGTTATTTTTCGGGGCATACCCAATACCATATTTTTTTATCATTTCATCGGTAAATCCACGACCGCGTATATATTCTAACGCATGCGCACCATCGGGCGTGAAAAGTTTTTCCGCATACAATTTTGCCGCATCCGCAGTTATACTAATATAAGTTTCTTCTGCTTCTATTTGTTGTTGTGTTTTAGGTTTGTATTCTGGTAATGGAATCCCGGCCATTTCGGCCAATTCTTTGATTGCGGCCATAAAATCAACATGTTCCATTTCCATTGTAAACGAAATAATATCACCATGTTTACCGCACCCAAAACAGTGATAAAAACCTTTGTCTTCACGAACAGAAAAAGACGGAGTTTTTTCATTATGAAATGGGCAACATCCCCAATAATTTTGACCTTTTTTTGTAAGTGGTACACGGCGGGAAACAACGTCTACAATAGAAAGTCTTTCACGTAATTGGTCTGTAAAATTATTGTCGTATTTCGCCATTATTTTTTACTAAATCTTTTTGTCGGTTTTTTATTGTTTATTAATTCAATTGCGGTTGCCAAATCTGGTTGTTCTTTGACACTGACGTTTACCTTGTTCGAAGATATATATGCGCCATAACGTCCGGTTGGATAATAATAAATCATTTTATCTGTTGCAGGATTTTTACCGATTTCAATTGGGTCGGCCTTTTTATTATCCCCAGATAATAATTCTTTTGCAATTTCCTGTGTAATGGTATCGCGTGTATATTTTTTTGCAGATGCGTTTTTCTTGCCATCCGTCACATACGGCCCAAATTTGCCTGTACGATAAGATATACCATCGCCCAAATCAAGAGGTTCGTTTTTGTTTTCGACCAAATCTTCGACACCCAAACGTTTTGTATAATCGCATGTTGGATAATTTTCACAACCAATAAACGCGCCATATTTGGATAATTTTATCCCCAGTTTTCCACCGCATTTTGGGCATTTATCACCAGATTCACCAAACAGATGTTTATTCATAAACCGATTTATTTCATCAATGATATCTGTTGTTTTTACTCCTTTTGCCCCAGAAATCATATTTTCTGTATCGCCCCAGAAATCATTTAAAGCGGTAAGTTTATTTGTTTTACCATTTGAAACATCATCCAATGTATCTTCGGTTTTTGCGGTAAAATTAACATCAACCAAATCTGTAAAATACTTTGCCAAATACGCTGCAATAACCCAACCACCAGATGTTGGGTGAAACCGACGCTGCTTGTCTTGTTCAACATATTTTCTATCAACAATGGTTGACATAATCGTTGCATACGTTGATGGGCGCCCTATTCCCAGTTCTTCCATTTTTTTCACAAGTGATGCTTCGGTATAACGTGCCGGTGGTTGTGTAAAATGTTGGTCAGTATTTAATTTAGAAATTGTAACATTATCACCAATATTCATAACTGGTAATTTTGCATCAGTTTCATCATCACCATCATCTTTGTCTTCGATATAGACCTTCATAAATCCATCGAACGTACGTGTACGCCCAACCGCGCGGAATGTTGCAATATTATCGTTTGTTGTAATATCTGCACCAACAGAATCAAATTCTGCATTTGTCATTTGACATGCAATTGTACGTTTCCATATTAAATCATACAGTTTCTTTTCATCACCCGACAATTCGCCCGCATTACCATCAAAGTGTGTTGGACGAATTGCTTCGTGAGCTTCTTGGGCGTTTTTAGACTTTGTTACATAAACATTTGGTGATTTAGGCAAGAATTTATCACCATAATTTTTACCGATAAAGTTTCTTATTTCACCAACTGCCTCGGCCGAGAGGTTTGTTGCATCGGTACGCATATACGTAATAAATCCGTTTTCATACAATTTTTGTGCAACAGACATTGTTTTTTTCGATGAGAAATAAAGTTTACGTGCGGCCTCTTGTTGTAAAGTACTGGTTGTAAACGGTGCATATGGCCGATAAGATAATTTTTTCTTATCTATATTTGATATTTTCGCAGAGAGTGGCGCAACAAGTTTTGATAACACCGCATCAACATCTGGCTTGCTGCCCAATGTCATTTTTTCAATTTTTTTGCCATTGAATGACACCAAATTCGCCGCGAAGGACGATTTATTCAAATCACAATCTGCTGCAACAGACCAATATTCAACCGGCTTAAAATCTTCTATTTCGCGTTCGCGGTCAACAACCAATTTTACCGCCACAGATTGCACACGACCCGCCGACCGGCCAAGATTCCGACGCCACAACAATGGCGATATTTCAAACCCAATTAAATAATCTAATGCGCGCCGTACCAGGTATGCATCAACCAAATTAGAATCTATTTCACGCGGATGTGCAATCGCATCTGTGACGGCGTTTTTTGTAATTTCATGAAACGCAACACGGTATACCGGTGTTTTACCAAGTAATTTTTTTGATGTTAATATATCCAATATATGCCATGCAATGGCCTCTCCCTCGCGGTCAGGATCGGATGCCAGATACACTGCATCGGCCTTTTTAACTTCGTCTGTGATAAGTTTAATTTGTTTTTCTTTGCCCGGCATAATTTGCCAATGCATTTCAAAATTATGTGCGGTATCGACACTGCCGTTTTCGGGAACCAAATCACGTACATGACCAACAGACGCGATAACACGCCAACCTTTTCCAAGGTATTTTTCAATTGTCTTTGCCTTTGACGGAGATTCAACAATAAGTAGATTCATTTTAACTTCCTTTGGCCGATAATTGTTGGTCTTTATGTATATGTGCATTCTCGCAAAGTCCAAATCCGAACATCAGTGATAATAGACTGCTGCCCCCAAAGGACATAAGTGGTAATGGCACACCAACGGTTGGAACCATACCCAACACCATAGCGATATTTATAAAATAATAAATGAAAAAGTTCAACATAAAACCAAAACAGACCAATTGCCCAAACCTGTTTCGGCATGTTTTTGCCGCCCAAAACAATATGATAATGGTGATTGTGTATATGAAAATTATTGTAAATGCACCAAAAAACCCGAATTCTTCACCAAGCATGGTAAATATGAAATCAGTTTGTTTTTCTGGTAAAAATGATTGCTGGGATTGGGAACCGTTCATATAACCTTTACCGATAAGGCCTCCGCTGCCGAAAGCAATTTTTGCCTGGTTAATTTGATAACCTGCACCTTTGGCGTCATGGTCCGGGTCTAAAAATGTGATAATTCTTTCACGCTGGTACTGGTGCATGCCACCAAACCAAACAACTGGCGCGGCCATAACCGCAAGAATTGCCCCAATAATGAACCATTTTTTATTGGCACCAACAATATAAAACATCCCAAGTGTTATAAGCGCAATTGAAATTGCCGTACCTAAATCCGGCTGCATAACAACCAATCCAAATGGAATCAACATCATAAACGTCGGCACCAGGTAATTTTTAAATTTGCTTAATTCCACCGAATTCATCCACGCAAAATACCGTGCCAATGCCATAACAAGTGCGATTTTAAACAATTCTGATGGTTGAATATGTATAAACCCAAGGTTTAACCACCGTTGTGCCCCCATACCTGTATGTCCAACAAATGTAACCAGAACAATAAGAATCGCCGCAATAGCATAAATAGTATATGCCGACTTTAACCAGAATTTTATGTTCGTAAATGCGGCAACAAAGAACACGGCCATACCCATAATTATTTTTAATAATTGCGACAATGCAAAAGGTTGCCACGAACCACCACCGGCGGAATAAAGGACAACTTCGGATATAACCAATATCAAACACATTGGTGCAAACATCACCCAAGAAAACCGTTCCAGTTTTTCTGAAAAGGTCATCATATTCGCATTAGAAACACGTGTCTGTTTTGTCATTTTATTTAGTTATTTGTTAAAAGTTCCTTCATTATACTTGCGGCGGTGCGCGCGGCACTGCCACTGCCACCGGAATGTTCTGTAATCACGCATACGGCATATTTTGGGGCATTTGTTGGTGCGTATCCAACAAAAAGCCCATGATTACGCATATTCCATTTTAATTGTTCGTTGGTCAATACCCCAGATATACGTTCTGCGCGTGAAATACTGCGTACCTGGGACGTGCCGGTTTTACCACCCATTTTTGCACCCTTGACATTTATGGCGCTGCCAGATGCGGTACCGCCTTTTTTAGTAACCTCTTCTAAACCATTAAGAACAATTTTAATGTTTTTCTGTTGCAATCCCATGCTTTCAAATTGTGGAACAGAATCATCTTTGATTAAGCGCGGAATAACACGTTTGTTTGATACGGCACGTGCAATCATGACCGCTAATTGCATGCAATTTACCAATATGAATCCCTGACCAATACCAGAAATAACAGTATCCCCATGAACCCATTTTGAACCAATGTTTGTTTCCTTCCATTCGCGGTCAGGGATAACGCCCGGCATTTGTTTTGATATAATATCTTCCATATACTTTTCTGTCATTCCCAAACGCACAGCCATACGTTTAATTGCATCTATACCGATACGCAACGCCATTTGATAAAAATAAATGTCACAAGAATGTTTCAACGCACCGACAAGGTTTACGCGACCATGTCCCTTGCTTTCCCAACAATGATATCGCCGGTCACCATAATCCCAATGTCCCGGACAAAATACGGTTTCGTTTGGTGTAATTGCGCCGGCCTCTAATGCGGCAAGTGCAACAACAATTTTAAATGTTGAACCCGGTGGATAAAGTCCTTCGAATACTTTGTTCATAAATGGTTTTGCAAAGTTTTGACGCAGGCCCGCAATATATTCTTCGGCATCATCACCGGCAAAAGCATTTGGGTCAAAACTTGGGGTTGATGCCATTGCCAAAACATCCCCAGTTTCAATATCGATGGCGACACCGCATCCAGATTTATGTAATGTTAACGCATCGTACAATTTCCGTTGCACATTGTCATTAATTGTTGTTTGAATATCTTTACCGACCACAGATGGCTTGTATTGTGTTTTATCTTCACCCGTAACACGTCCAACCGCGTTTGTTATCATAACATTTTGACCGGGTACACCGGACAGTTCGTTATTAAATCTTTTTTCTAATCCGGTTATTCCATGTGTATAAAACGGGGTATTTGCAACGGGTTTATCCGGCGCACCAACATAACCGAAAAATTGTGCACCCGCCGGTCCCAATTCATACACGCGTGCAAAACCACTTTCGACATGCAAACCATTTAGGTTTTTCGCCTGCAACCCCGCAAGAGAGTTCCAATTTGTATTTTCACTAACCAATACTGGTTGGAATTTTTGTTGCTTTTTTATACGTTGCCATATTTTATTAACGCGTTTCTGGGTAAGGTTTAAATCATTTGCAACCGTCGCGACCAGACCTTCTAAATCATCTGTTTCTTCGGGAATTATATAGATACGATAAATTGGTGCATCATGTGATATTGGGGTTCCGTACTTTGACAAGATATTTCCGCGTTGAGGCATATTAACCTGAATACGGAACGAATTATTTTCACTTTTTTTCTTGTAATCATGATAGTTAAAAACCTGCATTTGCAACATGCGCAGAACAAGCGCAGATGTAAGAATCATTCCTGTTGTTAGAAACAATGCACTGCGGCGGTCAAAGATTTTTGATATTTCTGTATCAATCATCACACACCACCTTGATTAAATATGCAATTGGAATATATACGGCGCATGTTACAATAAACATCAATAACCCAAATAATAATCCAAACCAACCCAGATTCCAAATAATCATAGAAACACTTGCAATTCCAAAAAATACCATAAACGCATAAAGACCGTATTTTTTTGTATGGGTTAAATCGATAACGGTTTGAATATTCATAACCGCATAGTACGCGCAATATAATAGTGTCCAAAACACAACAGTATCAAAATTATAATCTATTAAAAAACAGAACAGAATTGCAAAGGCCGTAAAATATGGAATCGGTTTTATAAAAGAACAATAAAATATGGGAATAATCGCAAGCACCCCCGCCGGATTAATCCACGGATTTGATAACCGCCATAATGCAATCGTAAGCAAAAAAGGAAACATAATCTGCAAATATCTAATAATTTTTTGCTTCATTTGTAATTTTCCTGATTCACATTAAATTTTAACACGATGACACTGGATAATTTACTTGGCGATACCACATCAACTTCGGACGTATTTTGCATCGTGCCAACGAATATTTCTGGGGGTAATATGCCGCTGATGCTGCTGGTGACAAGTTTTGTTCCCTTGCCGCCCTGAAATTTTGGGTCGTTAAAGAAACCGATTGTCGGGCTTGTTGAACCATTGCCATGTAAAAAACCATACACATCAGACCCCGCCACACGAACCGCGATATTTGTATTAGAATCGGTTAATGCGCGTACGCGTGAATAATGAATACCCGTATCTATAACGATGCCAACCATGGTGTTATCAAAAGATACAACAACCATCCCTGCCTTGACACCATCGTCTGCCCCGCGGTCTATTAAAAACGTTCCGTGATTTATTGCGGTGTTATCCAATACCACATCTGCAACCACTGTATCATATCCGACACTTCTTTTCATATCTAATTCATTGGCCAAGCGTCTATTTTCAACCAATGCGACATCACATTCGTTTTTATTGGCCAATGCCATATCAAGACGCGCACGTAATTCCTGATTTTCCGCCCTAAGGTTCGAAATATCATGAATATTTCTAATCAAATCACCGCCCGCCCTGATTGGCCACGTAATAAAGTTACCAACCCCATGGGCAATGGGCAAAAATATATGCGCTGCCCCATTCATAACCCGATAATCAGGCTTTGCAACCACTATATATATAAGTATGATTGGTAAAAGCGCCGCGACCAAAGCGGATTTTATAATGGTGTGTAATCTGGAAGATACTTTCTTTGGGTTCATGTCGACGTCAGTTTAATAGCAAAAAAAATAATATTCAATAAAAACTTGATTTTTCCATAAATTATGTCAAAATAGGCCCATCGAACCATCCAAAGTGGCAAAGGCATTGCCACCAGGATATATAAACAAGAGGTTAAAAAATGCCAAAATTAAAAACAAAGTCATATATGAAGAAACGTGCATCTATGACCGCAACCGGTAAAATCCGCGTTGCCAGAAATGCTCACCACAAATGTCTGACGCATAAGTCCAAACGCGCAAATAACGCGGGGACAAAGCCGCAGTATTTGAATGATAACATGGTCGGCCAGGCTAAAATCTTGGCGCCGTACGGTTTGAAATAATGGGGGTGCATCATGGCAAGAGTAAAACGTGGAACAACAGTTCGTCAAAAACACAATAAAATTTTGGAACGTGCCAAGGGCTTCCTTGGACGCCACAGCAGCACGTATCGTGCCGCACGTGAAAAATCAGAAAAAGCGGGTCAGTATGCATATCGTGATCGTCGCACCAAAAAACGCGATTTCCGCAGTTTGTGGATTGTTCGTATCAATGCGGCGGTTCGTCCATCAGGCATCACATACAGCCAATTCATGAATGGTCTGCGCAAGGCCGGTGTTGAATTGGATCGCAAGGTTTTGGCCGAAATGGCATATGCCGGCGACAAGAATTTCGCCACACTTATTGAAACCGCAAAACGATTTATCGCAGGGGATAAATAAAACCCTTGGCGGCAGGTTGTTTTTTGTTTATGATTATGGGGCCGCGTAAGTTGGCCCCATATTTATTAAAAGGTTGAATCAATGTTACAAGAAAAAATTAAAAATATAAAATCGTTACAAGAATTACAAGAATTGTACACCGCAACGTTCGGCAAAAACGGTACAATGACCCAGAAATTAAAGTCTATGGCTACATTGTCAAACGATGAACGTGCGGCCATTAATGCCGAAAATACGGAGCTGCGTCAATTGTTCAAAGATAAACAGACAGAAATAGAAAATGCCGTATTAAACGAAAAATTGGCCGGTGAATATATTGATGTAACATTGGATTCAGAACCAGAAAATCGTGGTACGTTGCATCCATTGACACAAAGTTTCAAAGAAGTCGTAGATATTTTCGAATCTTTGGGGTACACGTTAATGACCGGGCCGGAAATCGAAGACGATTGGCATAATTTTACCGCGTTAAATATGCCGGTATATCATCCTGCGCGTGATATGCAAGATACGTTCTTTTTGCCGAATGGCAATGTTATGCGTACACAAACGTCCGCGGTTCAAATTCGTGCGATGGAAAAAAATGGTGTGCCAATTAAAATGTTCTCGGTTGGCCAGTGTTATCGTCGTGAATTGGATGCGACCCATTCTGCAATGTTCGGTCAAATCGAAGGGTTGCATATTGATACAGTAGAAAAAGGCATAAACCTGTCTGATATGTTGGCAACTATGCGAACATTTGCATCCAAGTTTTTTGAAAAAGATGATGTAGAACTGCGCATACGTCCATCTTACTTTCCTTTTACAGAACCATCTATTGAAATAGATATGAAATTCGGTGATAAATGGATGGAATTATTATGTGGTGGTATGGTTCATCCAAACGTATTAAAAAACTGCAATGTTGACCCGAATAAATATCAAGGTTTTGCATTTGGGTTTGGTTGGGCCAGGTTGGCGATGGTTAAATATGGTCTAAACGATATACGTGCATTTACTGATTCAGATGTGCGTTGGTTAAAAAACAGTGGATTTTAATAAAGGGGTAAAAAAATGAAATGGTCTTATGAATGGTTAAAACAATATTTGGATACAAAATTAACCCCACAAGAAATCGCGGATAAATTGACGGCAATCGGGTTAGAGGTTGAAGATTTATCTGAACCTGTGTTACCAATTGCGGCAAAAATTGTTGAATGCAAACCACACGAAAACAGTGACCATATGCACGTGTTAATGGTTGACGATGGTTCTGGAAAATTGCGTCAGGTTGTATGTGGTGCGCCAAATGTACGTGTTGGTTTGATATCTGCGCTGGCCACCCCAGGATGCATAATCGAAGGTCATGAAATTCAATCTGGAAAACTGCGTGGGGTTGTGTCTGATGGCATGATGTGCAGTGGTCGCGAATTAGGCATAAACGATGACCACACTGGCATTATCGAATTAGATGACAAGGCCGAGGTTATTGGGCAACCAATATCTGCGTTACGTGGATTGGCGGGTGCGGTTTTTGAAACATCTATTACACCAAACCGTCCAGATTATTTATCTTTGCGCGGAATCTCATTAGATTTGTCTGCGGCGGGTGCCGGTACATACATTGAAAATAAAATTGATGAATTAAAACCAATCAAGGGTGAACGCAAGGTTAACCTGCTTGCCCCAGAGGCATGCCCAACGTATCGTTTCTGTGAAATACGCGGTATAAAAAATGCGCCATCAAATAAAACCGTGCAATCAAGATTGCTTTCTGCGGGTATAAATCCAAAGAATGCGCCAATTGATACAACCAATTATGTTTGTTATGATTTGGCACAACCTATGCATTGTTTTGATGCCGATAAAATTGTTGGTGATATAACCGTTCGTATGGCAAACAATGGTGAAAAATTTACAGATTTATTCGGAACGGATTACGAACTGTGTGATAAAGATTTGGTTATATGTGACGATGCAGGTGTGTTGGCATTGGCCGGTATCGTTGGTGGTGAACGCAGTTGCACAAGCGATGATACAAAAAATATCATCCTTGAATCGGCATACTTTAACCCAGTTACTGTTCGTAAATCATCAAAAAGATACGGCATATCCACAGATTCTTCATATCGTTATGAACGTGGTATCAACCCAGATGGAACGGGTGCGGCATTGGCGATGGCTGCAAAAATAATAATGGATGAATGTGGTGGTGAAATTGTAAACGTTGGTGTCGCGGGACGTGCGTCCTATACACCGGAATCCGTAGTGTATAACCCGTCTTTGATGGAACAGAAAACGGGTATAAAACTGGATGCCAAAATACAAAAAGAAATTTTGCAGAAACTGCATTTCGAAATAAAGGAAAACAAGAACGGCGATTGGGTAATCACACCAAACCCGCAAAGAACAGATATTGTGATAGCTGAAACAATTGTGTCTGAATTGGTGCGTATGTATGGGTACGAAAAAATCGGCCTTAAAGAAATGCCAAAGGACATAACAAGCACGACGCATAAAGATTTTGATTTAGAATTGAAACAAAAATTGGCGAATCGTGGTTTGAACGAAACGATTTCTTTTGGTTTTGGTAATTCAAAAGTTGAAAAGTTGGTGACAGACAAGCCAATAATCAGTGTTGCGAATCCAATTATTGTTGATTTGGATACGGCACGTAATAGTTTGATTGGAAATCTGTTGATTGCGGTTGCCAATAATGAAAAACGTGGATTTTCTGATATCAACATGTTTGAATTGGGAACAGTATTTGATGGTGATACCCCGGGGGCGCAACATACATCAATATGCATTATCCGGTGTGGTGTGACATCGCCAAAGCATTGGCTGAAACGCAATAGACCGGTTGATTTGTTCGATGTTAAATCAGATTTAGTGTCATTACTTGGTGCCCAGAAATATACTATTGATACAGATAATGTACCACTTTGGGCGCATCCATACAGATATGGCAGAATCGTCCAAGGCAAGAAAGTTCTGGCCGAATTTGGACAGTTGCATCCGTCTGTTGCAAAACAAATGCACATAAAAACAAACGTGTTTATTGGATTGGTCGAAGATATTGAAAACCTGCCCAAGAATCCAAAATATCAAAAGATTCCGGTAACAGATTTTCAACCGATATCGCGCGATTTCGCGTTTATTGTGCCAAACGATTTCCCGGCGGCCAATTTGGTGTCTGCCGCACGTGGGGCATCAAACATGGTGTCTGATATTACGGTGTTTGATTCATTTGAAATGTCGGACGGCAATAAATCTGTGGCATTCAGTGTGACAATAATCCCAACCGAAAAAATGTCAGAGGCCGATTTGGCAAAATTGCACGGCGACATAATCGCGGCGGTGGAAAAGAAATGCCCAGCCCATGTCCGTGATAAGTAGCAGAGAGTGGTTAGTGGCTAGTGTAAGTGGTTAGTAATATCTGGAACAATTTCGTGATTGTGAAAATATTCCAGATACCCGCACTAACAACTATCCACTAACACTAACCACTAAAAACTTGCAATCGCCAAATTCTTTGTTATAATGGCGACTGCCTTGGGTGATTAGCTCAGTTGGTTAGAGCGTTACGTTGACATCGTAAAGGTCGTTGGTTCGAGTCCAATATCACCCACCAGATTTTCAGAGGACAAAAGATAAAAAATGCGAATGCAAAACTAATTTTTAGAACAAGTTTGAACGGGATTCTTTGGGACGCCCCGTTTGGCGTCCCTTTTTCATAAAAAGGATGGGTAAATGAGCAAAAAATATCTTATTACTTCGGCATTACCATACGTAAATAATAATTTGCATATTGGGCATTTAATTGGCTGTTTATTGCCGTCTGATGTATACGCCCGTTTCTGTCGTGCAATGGGTCGTGATGTTTTGTATATTGGCGGGTCTGATGAACATGGAACAACATCCGAAATCGGCGCGGCACGCGAGAATATGTCGGTGGAAGATTATGTTGATAAATATCGTGCAAAACACCTGGACGCGGTGCGTGATTTCAAATTGTCTTTTGATTTATACGGGCGCACACATACCCCCCAACATGAAAAACTGATTCATGAATTGTTTAATCGTTTAGATTCATTGGGCATGATAGAAGAAAAAGCCTCTAAACAGCCCTATTCTGTAAATGAAAAGAAATTCTTGGCCGACCGTTATGTTATTGGCACATGTCCAAAGTGTGGGTATGAAAAAGCATACGGAAACGAATGTGAAAAATGCGGTGCGTCACTGGATCCAGATGAATTGATAAATCCACACAGTTCTATTGACCCATCATCCCCGGTTGAAATGCGCGAAACAAAACATCTGTATTTCAAATTAAGTAAAATGCAAGATAAACTGCGCGCATGGATAAATTCGCGTGTTGGTTGGCCAAAAACCGCAATTAAAATTGCAAATAAATGGTTGGACGAAGGATTGCATGATAATCCAATTACGCGTGATTTGAAATGGGGTATTCCGGTAAACAAACCGGGTTACGAAGACAAAGTTTTCTATGTGTGGTTTGATGCACCATGGGGATATGTTTCTATTTCGCAAATTGCAAATCCAGATTGGGCGTCCTGGTGGAAAAACCCAGATTGCCACTATACACAATTCATGGCCAAGGATAATGTATCTTTCCATTCTGTGTTTTTCCCAGCCTACGAATTGGCAATGGATGACAATTGGAAAACAGTTGATGTATTAAAGGGTCAAAATTTCTTGAACTTTAATGGTGCCAAGATTTCCAAATCAACCGGTAACGGAATATTTTTAGACGAGGCATTAAATATTGCACCATCTGATTGCTGGCGTTATGCCCTGCTTGCATCTGCACCGGAAACAGATGATACAGACTTTACAATGACGCGTTTTGCCGAAATTGTTAATAAAGATTTGAACGGATTGTTGGGCAATTTTGTGTCACGTGTATGCAAACTGTCACAGAAAAACTTTGGTGACACGGTTCCGACCGGTGCCACGATGGATGAAACATTGGCGCATCGTGTAAATGAAAAATTAGCGGAATTAACGGGTGCATTGGACGCATGTGAATTCCGTAAATCTATTATAGCCCTGCGCGATATTTACGGTATCGCAAATGAATATATGACCGAAAAAGAACCATGGGCATTGGTTAAAAATGGTGATACGGCAACCGCGGCGGCGGTGTTGAACGAGTGTTTTCAATTAATTGATTTGTTCGCGCGTATATCTGCACCATTTATACCGGATGCGGCGGACAAGATTCGCGGTATATTTGATGGCAACCATGATTTATCTTGGCCAACAATGTACGAACACAGAATTGCAAACGGTGAAAAATTTACTGTCCCAGAAAACCTGTTCACACGTATTGAATTACCAGAAGAATAAAACAATACGGAGAGAGGATGTAGTTTTGTAAAAGGATAAAAACTATGTCGCAAAATATCAAATATACTACATACACAGTAACATCATATATGGGCCATTCTGTGAACCCCCAGAGGACATTTAGTGAATTAGAAATTCAAGAGCTGATAAAGTATGTGCAAGAACAAAATGAATCAGAAATTTATATGGATGTAGTGAAAACAACAATAACAATGAACTATCATTTGTCCAAAAATGGCTTTCCGTGGTTAAAAACTCAAAAAGCACCCGAAACACACAAACCACGTAAAAAGGTTTATCGTGTAGAACGGTATTGCCGTGTTGGTGAACCCAAATCTCCAAATGCAGGATTCTTTGATTTTATTGGGTATCAACATTAACGCAAAAGGATTAAACTATGTCACAGAATGCAAAAAGCACCGAATACACCATTATATCAAAAACAAAGATTTCGAATAAGAAACGCGTTGCGGTGTTTAAGAGTTCAGAAATAGAGCAAATGCAAGATTATTTAAAAGCCGAGCTTTATCGTTGCGCGGAAGAATGGGTATTACCTGTAATGATAACACGAGAAACAACAACGAAAAACTTTCATGCCAAGATTGGCGGTTTTGTAGAACAAAATAAAACCAGGTTACGAAAAATAGAAGTTTGGGATGAATATAATCGCGGTTTATCTGATTGGTTAAATTATCCGCGCAAAAAAAACGGTCGTTAAGTAATCAATCGAGAGAGTATAAACGCAAAAGGATAAAAAATGTATATGACATCAGAAGTGTTTTTTGATATTTATGGTGACGTCTTTTACTTGTGGAATACAAAAGCAGGTCATTTGGAATTGAATTCGCATACGAAAAGAGATCAAATAGGCGTGAAAATAGATGGCAAAATGAGACGCACCCGTGAAATGGAACGCGATTTTCGCAGTTTCTGTAAACGTTTTGCCCAAACTGTTCGGAATCCATATTATCTGGATAAAAAAACATACGATATTAAATTGGTGCGACAGGTATGTATTAAAGACGAAGCCGACAAAGAATATTATCAATCACATAATTTTAACGGTGGGTGTGTAGATTTTATTCTTATTCCAAATGGCAAATTAATATATCCCGGGGACATTTGTGATGCGTTAAGTGTACCGCATTATTTCAAAGAAATTATTGTAAATAACCCTGATAAATCTGCACTGGATAATAATACCCCGGTGTTTATTGAAAAATATAATAGGTATTTTGCGACCGTGCGAAATATTACACAAAATGATAGGGTCCTTGATACGAATGGGCATTATTTATGGGCATCTGATGAAAGTCTTGTTGGTAAAATGTGTCCGGATGTAACATATTTGTTAAAACAAAAACGTGAAAAAGTATATTGTAAATAAAAGGATATGAAATGGCGAAACTTGTTGAATTTTATTTAACTAATACTGGCCCGTGCACACCATTGGGTGGGGGTGATGAAAAACAAATTAATTCTTTTGAAGATTTGGTAAATTACACCAATTCATATTCTTCTTCGATGCCGTATACAATAGAATTAAAGTGCGTTGTTAAAACATATGATGAAAATAGGCACGAAAGTACAAATACAAGACATAAACTTGGCCAAACCGCAAGTTATGAAAATCACCCAATTATAAAAGAAGAAGTTGTTGATACGTATAAACTCTATGTTGGTGACAAATTGGTTTATCCAAATGATGTCGATAAATTTGTTAGAGAGCAATATGCTTCTCCATTAGATTTTGATGTTGCCACGGTTGAACAAAAACCGATAGTGTTTCATGTTCGTACACAAACATTGGCGGGAACATATGATCCAAAGACCCGCCGGCCAAAGGTTAATCGGTTTGTAGATTGGAATTATTTAGACCGCGCCAACGGAGTTTTTGTCGATAGAAAAACACTTAGGCGAATAACAGAAAAAGGTCATGTGTGTAGGGTACCAATTAGTTTAAAAAGATTCTTTACCAAAACACGTTAATGGGGGAATAAATGCAAGACATAAAAGTGATTCCAGAATATTCTGTATCAACGGCATATAAACATTTGCTGGGGTTACAACGCAATGATAAAGAAAACGCTGTATATGCACTGTTTTTTTATATGCCTGGCGATGTGTTACAAGTATGGCACGGACGCAATATTGGTATAGAAAAATACCAATTTGCTGATAGTTTTCGCTGTACTGATGGGTATAATTTATTAAGTAAACAAAAAGATTATGAAGAATATTTGGCATCTGATGTTACCGAAAATGCCGTGATTGCGGATGCATACCAGAAAGAAATTGCACTGTTTAATGCCGCATATAATCCAGAAACGACAACATTATCAAAAAGATTGAAAAGTAATTTCAAATTTGGAAAGCCATGCACCATTATAAAAAATGCGTTTGAAGAGTATAATCCAATGGTTATCAAAAAAGACAGCAAAGATTTGGTTGTTGTTGATGGCTGTGCACCTATATTTAACAGTCGTGCAAGTTTCGCCAGCAACAGTTCATATATTTACATTTATGAACTGCGTTTAATAAAATCTGTTGGTGACATTCCAGATCTTTATTTTATCCGTCCGTGTGTACAGATTTCACTATTCAAAAATAATGACGATGCCAATAAATATTTTCAGAATTCAAACGCGGAACGTCAAAGGTTTCGAGAACACAGTTTGTATCCAGGATTGGTAGAAATTGCAAATCCTGCAATTAAACGGTTCGAAAAATATGCAGGACGTTAAAGATAAAACTATGGAAAAAATGAAACTGGTTTTGGTATCTTGTTGTGCGCCATGCAGCGCGGGTGCGATTGAGCAATTGGCACACGGCGAAATCCCCGGTGTGGACGATTTTATTGTTTTATTTTTCAATCCAAATATTTTCCCCGAAAGCGAATACACAAAACGTATGAACGAACAAGTAAAATATTGTGAAAAATTGGGTGTAAAATACAAAATCGGTGAATATGACCATGACGCATGGCGTGCGGCGGTTCGTGGATTGGAAAATGAGCCAGAACGTGGCGGGCGATGCAGTGTTTGTTTCGCATATCGTTTTGAATACGCCAAGAGATTTGCACGCGAAAATGGATATAATGCGGTGGCATCTGTACTTGGGGTGTCAAAACACAAAGACCAACACCAGGTTGACGCGGCGGGCGAATCTGCCCCGGGCGACATGCCATATATTCCGGTCAAATGGGACGAAGCCTTGCGCCAAAAAATCAACCGAGAATCAGACTTTTATCGTCAAAATTATTGTGGTTGCGAATTTAGTATTCGAAAAGTATAATCCACCTGTACATAACAAAGGGGCAAATATGTCATCTATACTTGTATTCCCAGGTCAAGGTTCCCAAAGTGTTGGTATGGGTTATGAACTGTATAAAAATAATGCGGCGGCACGTGCCGTCTTTGACGAGGTTGATGATGCATTAAATCAGAAATTGTCAGACATTATTTTTAATGGCCCAATGGAAGATTTAACATTAACAACAAATGTTCAGCCTGCAATTATGGCAACGTCTATTGCGATGTTACGCGCATCGGGGGTGCCACTTACCGAATATGTGGCGGGACATTCTTTGGGTGAATATACGGCGCTGTGTGCGGCGGGTGCATTATCTGTCGCAGATACCGCAAAATTATTACGCTTGCGGGGCGATGCGATGCAACGTGCGGTACCGGTGGGTCATGGTTTGACGGCCGTGATTTTAGGATTAGATATAGATACGGTACGTGAAATCTGTGCAAAAAATGACTGTGATTTGGCAAATGATAATTCCCCAGGCCAGGTTGTAATATCGGGTGCAAAAGATATTGTTGAAAAAACATTGGAAGACACCAAATCTGCTGGTGCGCGTCGCGCCATGCCTTTGGCATTGTCTGTACCTGTTCATTGTCGGATTCAGGCACCTGCCGCAGAAGAAATGCGTGCGGCACTTGCAAACACAGAAATAAAAATCCCGGCGGCACAATTAATTTCGAATAAAACATGCACACCTATTAGTGACCCAGATGAAATCCGTTCTGCACTGGTTTATCAAATTACACATGGTGTACGCTGGCGCGAAAGTGTTTTGGCAATGCATGATATGGGAATTACTGAAACAATCGAGGTTGGCCCAGGTTCGGTTTTAACAGGGTTAACCCCAAGAATCTGTCCAGAAATGGAAGGTAAAAAATTAGAGGTATAAAAATGGCTAGTAAGGTGGATAATATTAAAAAATATGATATCGGTACGTATATAGGTGATGCCATCACAGAAGTTATAAAGTTGGCAAAATTGAACAATGAAAATTATACTTTGGTTTATAATAATTGGTTCAAATTAATTGTAACGCCAACGACAACATTAGATTACGGTTTGCGTTTATTCTTTTCAAAATCCATGTCGCAACAAAATTTGGCGATGGGTCAAATGCAAGAATTAAGACAATATGCTTAAAAACACGGGGGATAAAATGTTTGATTTAACAAATAAAGTTGTATTAATTACTGGGGCGACCGGTGGCATCGGTGGTGCCATTGCGCGCAAGATGAAGGAATCTGGTGCAACGGTGATTGTGTCTGGTCGTAACACGCAAAAAATGGACGCAGAATTTGATGATGGTTTTGTAAAAATTCCGTGTGATTTGGCATCTGATGATGGTGCGGCAAAACTGGTTGCGGCGGCTATTGAAAAATGTGGCAGATTAGATGTGTTGGTTAACAATGCTGGTATCACTGCAGATACATTACTAATGCGTATGACCGATGAACAGTTTGATAATGTTTTAAATACTAATTTACGTTCATGCTTTAAAATGTGCCGCGCGGCGATTATGCCAATGATGAAACAGCGTTTCGGGCGCATTATAAATATGGCGTCTATTATCGGGGTTATTGGCGGACCAGGCCAGGCAAACTATGCCGCATCCAAAGGTGGTATGATCGGTATGACTAAATCTATTGCGGCCGAAGTGGCATCACGCGGAATTACCGCAAACGCAATTGCGCCAGGCTTTATCAAAACACCAATGACAGATGTTTTACCAGAAGAATTAAAGAAAAATTACCTTGCACAAATACCGGCGGGTCGTTTTGGTGAACCCGAAGATATTGCAAACGCATGTGTGTTCTTGGCATCTGACGAAGCATCGTATATCAACGGACAAACACTGCACATTAACGGTGGTTTGGGGAGGTTTTAAATGGCGCCACAGGAATTCAAAGAATTACAAAGTGAACGTTTGTTGCTGAAACCATTGGTTGCGACGTTCGATTTTGCAAACGAATTGTTTGAAATTATCAAACGTCATCGTGATTCGTATAAATATATACCGAAACTTGCAGGCGCCCCAAATGCAGAATCAGAATTTGATTTTCTGCGTGGTGTGGAAAAAGGTTGGAAAAATAAAACCAAGGCGACATATGGTATGTACATAAAATCAAATGGTGCGTTTATCGGTGCATGTTCTATGTTCAATATAGATTGGGACGCCGAAAGTTGCGAGATTGGTGCATGGGTAAATATGGACTATGCGTCCCAAGGTTTCATGACCGAGGCCGTTAAGACAACCACACAGGCATTTTTAGATATGGGCTTTAAACGTGTTATGATACGTGCAAATACGGCAAATGTCGCATCACGTCGTGTTGCGGAAAAATGCGGATTTGATTACGAAGGTACATTACGCAGTTGTGAATTTAATCCATATTTAAATCAACGCGAAGATTTTGCGGTGTATTCAAAAATAAATGATAAATAAATGCAAAGGTTTGATGTAATTGTTATTGGTGGTGGACATGCGGGTGTCGAGGCAGCCGCGGCATCTGCGCGTCGTGGTGCCACGACATTACTGTTAACAATGCGCGAATCAGATTTAGGTGCGATGTCGTGCAATCCTTCTATTGGCGGGCCGGGAAAATCGCAAATGGTTGCGGAAATAGATGCACTTGGTAGTGTAATGCCACGCGGTGCCGATATGGCCGGAATACATTTTAGAACATTGAATGCATCACATGGACCGGCGACCCAAGCGTTGCGCGCACAAATTGACCGTGAATTATATCATAATGCGATTATCAAAATTTTGGCCGAATACGAAAACTTGACCGTGTTATTTGAAACGGTCGAATCTGTTGATTTGGCGAATAAAGTAATAAATAACGCATACATGGCAAAGTCTATTGTTTTTACAACTGGAACATTTTTGGGTGGTTTGGTCACAATGGGTGCGGAAAAAACACCATCAGGGCGAATCATGGACGACGGTACGTATCAATCGCCCGATACGGTAATTTCTGGTGCATTGCGCGATTTTGGATTTGATATAATTCGCCTTAAAACTGGGACACCAGCACGTATTTATCGTGATTCTATTGATTTTTCTGTGTGTGAAGAACAACGCCCCGATAACCCACATGATTGGTTTTCTGATGGGTGTGATACAGACAATAATGTTGCGGTCTGTTTTATCACACACACCAACGAAGAAACTCACAAAATAATTCGTGATAATATTAAAAATGCGCCAATGTATAATGGTGATATTTCGGGAATTGGGCCACGTTATTGCCCGTCTTTGGAAGATAAAGTAATGCGGTTCCCAGAACACCTGTCGCATCATGTGTTTTTAGAACCCGAAGGATTACACAGTGATTTAATTTACCCAAATGGTATTTCAACCAGTTTTGGCCGCGATATCCAAGACAGGTGGATTCGCACTATTCCGGGGCTGCAAAATGCGCGGATTGCCCGGTATGGATACGCAATTGAATATGATGCGATTGATGCACGCGTGCTGGATTCACATTTAATGTCACGCGATGCCCCCGGGTTATTCTTTGCAGGACAAATAAACGGTACGTCTGGATACGAAGAAGCCGCCGCCCAGGGAATTGTTGCCGGCGCAAACGCCGCCGCATTTGCTCTTTCATTGCCCGGGTTGGAAATCGATAGAACCAATTCAATGATAGGTGTTATGATAGATGATATAACAACACTTGGGGTTGATGAACCATATCGTATGTTTACTTCGCGTTCGGAATATCGTTTAAACCTGCGTGCGGATAATGCAATATCACGTATGGGGCCAATTGGGGTTGATTTGGGTTTGATATCTGAAAGTGCCTTTTTGAAAAAAATGCACGAAAAAGCCGGTAAAATTGCCGAAAACGACAGATTTTATGCCGGATATATTATGCGAAATGAACGGGAAATAGAATCATACCGCCGCGACAGAACAATAAAAATACCGGCGGATTTTGATTATAGTGGTCTTTCGGGGCTGACACGGGAATTGTGTGAAAAATTAAATCGTGCGCGTCCAACGACACTTGCAGAATTGCAAAGAATACCGGGAATGACCCCGGCGGGGATAATGGTTGTGTTGCGGAAAATAAATCAAGGAAAGGATAAACAATGACGTGGGTTGACGAATTTAATATGGCAATGAACCAATACAAAGTGAACGTAGAGTTTGAATATGGTATAACACCAGATAACGACCTTGCCATGATAACACGATATTATTGTAATCAATGGGTGTTAAGATATACGTTCATTAAATCTGTTCCAACGTCTGAACAAATCACGGTTCACAATCCAGACAAGTGGACTTTGGTTACAGACAATCATAGATATGATTCGCGATATCCCGAAAAAAATTCGTTTTTGGTGAATTCATATACAAGTATAAAGGCCAGGGCAATCACAGACCGCAAAAATCAAAGGAATATGCAGATTTTTGAATCAATTGCTGCAAAAGAACAATGGGATTCTGAAATGCCCCAAGATTATAACATGGAACGCCTTAGCGATTTAAATAGATTTTTTATGTCACAATTGACCCCGTATAACGGCAAATAAAATACTTGCAAAAGGAAAGGATGTTATGTAAAGTGACTTGCGCATCGCCGGTGTAGCTCAGCTGGTAGAGCATCTCATTCGTAATGAGGGGGTCGTAGGTTCAAGTCCTATCACCGGCACCACAAATAAAAACCGCCCATTTGGGCGGTGTTTTGTTTAATTTTTTTATATTAACGTGCTTGTTCCTTTTCGGCCTTTTGCATCTTCGCCTTTTCATCGACAATTTTTGCCAAATAGTCGGATAATTCCGGTGAAATTGTGGCAACAGGTTCATAATGACCTTTTGCGTTGCGCTTGGATATGAATCCGTTTTCGCGCTGTGTGCTGCCGCACCATCCCATACCCGCAGATGCAAATTTGATTCTATAATCACCATATTTACATACCATAGGTAATGGCAATTGATGTTCGGTTGCTTCGAAATAGCTAACATCGGAAATACGGAAAGGGCTGTTTTCTGACAAGATAACATCTGTCAGGCCTTTATCGGCAATCTCTTGCAACATATCAGAATCCGCACTTTTTGTGACGCGCTCTACTTTTCCACCAACAAGTTTTTGCAGGCGGTGTTGATTCTGTTCCAGGATATAGCGTTTATAATTAATTCTATATCTGTTGAATACAGATTCCTTGAATTTTTCAGGGTCTGTCATGTCTTCTTGAACATCGTTTGGTGCCTTAAATACCGCAATAAAAAATGCCGCTGTCTTGTCACCCAGTTTCGCAATATCACACAACAACATATACAGTCTTCTTTTTAACTTTTCGTCTTTTATCATGTTCGTCTCCTCAATAAACTTCTTGTACTCAAAATATAGCACAAAAAGTAAACTTGTCAAGCAACTTGTATTTTTTGCATAAAATACTGGAAATTCCAATTTTAATATATTACACTAACCTGCGATGAAAACAAAAGAAATAATTATTATAAGGTAAACCAGTGCTGCGCTTTGGCGTTGGCTGGGGCGCATAGGCGCCCGTTTTTTTATAATAACAGCATATGGAGTACATAAAAATGGCATATAAAAAAACAGAACCGAAAGTAAACTTTTCTGAATTGGAACATGAAGTGTTGGACTTTTGGCGGCAAGATGATACGTTTCATAAATCACTAGAAAAGACAAAAATGGGTGAACCATTTAATTTCTATGATGGTCCACCGTTTGCCAATGGTTTACCGCATTGGGGACACTTGGGGGTTTCGTGTATAAAAGATATGGTTTCCCGTTATAAAACCATGTGCGGAAGATATGTAAAACGCGAACTTGGTTGGGATTGCCATGGGTTACCGGCAGAAACAGCCGTTGAACAACAAGAAGGCCGCACCGCCAAGAAAATTGTTGAACAAGACGGCATAGATGTGTTCTGCGATTTATGCAGAACCAGTGTGACAACATACTGCAACGGATGGTTGCGATTTGTTGAACGCGTTGGCCGTTGGGTTGATGGTGGTGACAATTATGGTTATCGCACCATGGATAAAAATTATATGGAATCTGTAATATGGGGATTGAAACAGTTATATGACAAAGGTTTGTTGTATAAAGATTTCAAAGTTAATCCGTATGATTGGAAATTGGGAACCGTCCTTTCTAATTCCGAGGCTTCATCAGAATACAAGGATGTTGTCGATGATACGGTGACCGTCTGGTTTGAATTGGAAAATGGTGAACGTGCAATTGCATGGACGACAACACCATGGACATTGCCGGCGAATTCTGCATTGGCCGTAAACCCAAAGATGAAGTATGTAAAAATGCGCCACGATGATGGCCATGTATATATCTTGGCAGAATCAAGGGTGTCTGCGTATGAAAAGATATTTGCGACATCGGAAAAGGTTGGCGAATGTACGGGTGCCGAATTGGTTGGTTTGCACTATACACCGATATTCCCATACTATACAGATTTGGCCAAAGAAGGACATGGCCTGTATACGATAATTCCTGCGGATTATGTTTCGGATGGTGATGGTACGGGTATCGTTCATATTGCCCCGGCATATGGTGAAGATGATTATTGGGCGGCCAAAGCAATTGATCCAAAATTCCCAGTCATATTAAATGTTGATGACTTTGGTAATTTTGATTCAACAGTAAAAGATTGGCCGGGTATGAATATTTTTGATGCAAATCCAAAAATAATAGACTGGTTGCGCAGTAATGGCATACTGGTTAAAAAGGACCAGCACAAGCACAGTTACCCATATGGCCCACGTAGTAAAGAAAAACTTATCTATCGTGCGACCGATGCATGGTATGTTGATGTGCCAAAAATCCGTGACAGGTTGGTTGAAATAACCAAGACCCAAACAACATGGACGTCTGCAGGTAATCGATTCTTGTCATGGATTGAGAACGCACGTGAATGGGGTATAACCAGAAACAGATATTGGGGTGTTCCTTTACCAATTTGGGAAAGAAACGGCGAATACAAGGTATTCGGTTCTATCGCCGAAATGGAAGAATTCTTTGGCACCAAGATAGACGATTTGCATCGCCCAACATTGGATAAATTGGAAAAAGACGGATGGAAACGTATACCCGATGTTTTGGATTGTTGGTTTGAAAGTGGTTCTATGCCGTTTGCACACCTGCATTACCCATTTGAAAACAAAGATGTGTTTGAAAAGACATTTCCGGCTGATTACATTATCGAAGCGGACGAACAAACACGTGGATGGTTCTATGGGTTGATGGTTATGGCGGTTGCGCTGTTTGATAAACCTGCGTTCCGTGTTGTGTCGGCCAATGGTCTGATTTGTGACGAACAAAAAAGAAAATTCTCGAAATCATTACACAACTATGTTGAACCGTCTGAACAATTAGAAACATACAGTGCGGATGCAATACGTTTATTCATCCAAGGCAGCACATTTATGAAGGCGGAAACAGTTGGTGTGGATAAAGAAGGTAAAGTATTTGGCGATACAATCAAAACGATTTTGACACCGCTTTGGAATGCGTATCACTTCTTTACATTGTACGCCAATGCAGGGAATATCACAGCCGAGATGAACAATACATCTACGAATCTGTTGGATAAATACATCATGGCTGAATTAAGCCGATTGATGAAAATCACAACGGATTCTTTGAACCAGTATAAACCTGATATAGCAATCAAAGAATTTATTAGATTCTTGGATATATTGAATAACTGGTATATCCGTCGTAATCGTGACCGCTTCTGGGATGAAGATAATACCGCATTTAATACGTTATATTATGTGTTGGTAAATCTGGCCAAGATAATGGCACCGTTCGCACCGTTTATATCGGAATATATCTACAAGAATTTAACAGGCAAAGAATCCGTGCATTTGGAAGATTGGCCTGTCGCAGATTCTGTGGATATGAATATTGTGACCGATATGCGCCGGGTTCAGGCAATAGTGTCCGCAGGTAAACAGTTGCGCGAACAATACAAATTGCGTAATCGTTTGCCACTTGCCAAATTGACGGTTGCGGGTGGACACGCAATGCCAGATTACACAAATATAATTCGTGATGAATTAAATGTGAAATCTGTTGAATGGGTGGACAGCGCGAATAAAGTCGCAGACAGTTTCATATACTTGGTCACACCAAAAATCGGTAGCCGCCTGGGTGGTGCATTACGTGAAATCATACCGGCCGTAAAACGTGGCGATTATGAATTGGATGGTGATAAATTGGTTGTCGGTTCATACACATTGAATGCAGATGAATTTGAAAACCGTTTAACTATCAAAGATGGTGTAACTGGAATCGCCCTGCCCGATAATACGGCGGTTGTGATTTTGGATACGGAACTTAATTCAGAATTGATTGCCGAAGGTTTGGCGAACGATGCGTTGCGATTTATCCAAGACACACGTAAAGAAATTGGTTTGGATGTATCCGACAGAATAAATCTTACCTATACGGCGGATTTGGCACTGTCTGGTGCAATCGAACAGCATCGTAAACGTATTATGGCGGATGCGTTAATCCGTGAAATGGCACCCGGTGATGCCGAATACTTTAAAGACATCGAAGGGTATAACTTTGGAATATCAATACAAAAGGCATAAAAATGAAAAAAGAAGATAAATTTATTTTGGTATGTGTGGTATGTTTGGTTGTTTTCTGTAAATTCTGGATGTTGTTTGCTAACCCTTGGGGAACTATCCCAAGGGCGGCAGATAATATCACCGTTACCGAACAATCATTTTCTGACAAAGGTGCAGAAAAAAATGATGTAAAGGCAGATGAAAAATCTGTCACAGAACAAAAGGTTTCGCAAAAAACAGAAGTTAACAAAGATAGCAAACAAACTGTATCTGTGACAACCGCTGAAAAAAACGAAACTGCCAAAAAGACAGATGGTGACACCAAAGGGAAATTTATTGGTTGCGGGTCCAGTTTTTCTTCGTCACGCAACACCAGTATTGTAAATGGTGAAAAAACTGCGCAATACAGCGCGCAAAATACAATCACATGTACATGTGATTTGGACGGTTTAATTGTCGAAAGAACCGTACGTTATCAGTATACCACCGAACCCAAAAAGGTTGAATTGGATTGCAATTCAAAATGTGGGGCAATCTGTGCGCAGAATTAGAATATGATAACACCTGCGCGTTTCTTTGGTGTTGTACCGAATAATCTTAATATGAATATTCGGTCAGAGTTATATTCTGTAAATGATTTTACATTTGCGGTTGCGGTAATACTTTCGGCTCAGGCAACCGATAAAAAGGTGAACGAAGTTACACCCGCCCTATTTCGCGTGGCACCGACACCACAAAAGATGTTGGAATTGGGATTGGATGGTTTAAAGAAACATATACGCGTTATATCGTTCTTTAATAACAAGGCCAAAAATATCATAGCATTGTCCGAACAATTGGCGGATATTAAAACTGATGACGATAATTGGGTCTTTCCACAGAAATACCATAATCGCGATACCCTGATGAAATTACCGGGAATTGGTCAGAAAACCGCAAATGTAATAATGAATGTTTTATGGGACGCGCCAAATATCGGTGTTGATACACATGTATTCCGTCTGGCACACAGGTATGGGTGGGTTAATGATGGTGTGAATACACCGGAAAAAGTTGAAACAGAATTATTAAAGAAAATTCCGAAAGAGTATCATTCAATTGTAAATCACGTAATGGTCCTGTTTGGACGGTACACATGCACCGCCCTTCGTCCAAAGTGTGAAAATTGCCCATTGGCAAAATATTGTGATTATAAAAAATAAAAACCGGCATGTGCCGGTTTTTATTTATTTGCTGCCTTTTTCAATTCCACGCAGCGCCCACAGACGTTGTCTGTCTACATCAGACCATGATTTCTGAACTTCTGCCAAATGATTTACCAATCGGCTTATTAACACTTTTTGACAATATAACAAAGGAATAAAATCAACCTTCTCTTTTTCTTTTTTATCGGTAACCCGATTAGTAGATGAATCAAAGAACCGACTGTTGCACGCCAATAGATTTATATAATAATTATGGGTTGTCGGACTTGTAATAATTCTGAACACAGGTCTGTAATATTCGCTTACGACTCTGCTTTGGTATGTTTGCTGATGTGCGAACGCATTATCTGGTTCACTAATTTTTATACTAAATGTATCAGATAATAATAATTTTTTCAATTCCCTGTATTGTTCATTTCTAATGTCAAAATCTTGGCAAAATTCGTATGTTGGTTCCAGACCGTCGCAACCATTTAAAATATCGGCGCGCAGGTATCCTGTGGCAAAATCCGCCAAACGCCCCAAACCAAACTTTGATAAAAAGTTTTGATCTTTATACAGACAATGTCCTAATTCTGTCGTATAGATCTCATTATCTTTAACCGCAGATTCAATTACGAGATACGGTGTCCTGCCGATGTCATCGCGATAAATCTCGATAAATTCTGAATCCCGCTTCAGTTTTTTATTAACATCTTTATCTATAAATCTTATAACGCTATAATCATGTTTGTTGTTTAAACAAACTTTCTTAAAAGTTTCATAATCATCGTATCTAAATGCATTTCGATACGCAATATATTCTTGATTTGGATCGCTCATTAAAAACCCCTTTGTTCTCGCTGAAATTTAGCAAAAATTTAAGGGAAAGCAAGCAAAAACACCGGCATTTGCCGGTGTTTTACTAATCACTAACACTAACCACTAACACTAATACATGGTCTGCAAGATATGTTTGTTCTTGTCCAAACTTGATAACATTTTACCGCTGCCGCGGGCAACGCATGCCAATGGGTTATCTACCAAGAATGCCGGCAATCCGGTTGCCGCACGAATGGCCGCATCTAATCCCCGTAACAATGAACCGCCACCGGTCATTGCGATACCTAAATCTGCGATATCGGCCGACAAATCAGGCGGTGTCAATTCCAACGCATGACGAACCGTATCAACAATTTTTGTAACGGTCTGTGACAGTGCCGATGCAATTTGCGATTCGGTAATGATTGTTTCACGTGGGGTTCCCGACAATAAATCGCGCCCTTTGACCTTCATTGTTAATTCATTGGCCTTGTCTTTTGGAGAAATTGCGGTGCCGATTGTTTTTTTGATTTCTTCGGCGGTATTTTCCCCAATAAGCAGGTTTTTATTTTTGCGTACGAATTCGATAATATCTAAATCCATTTGGTCGCCGGCGGTACGAACGGCATTAGAATACACTATTCCGCCCAACGACATAATTGCAACCTCGGTTGTACCACCACCGATATCCAACACCATTGAACCACGGGGTTTTTCAACGGGTAATCCCGCGCCAATTGCGGCGGCGGTTGATTCTTCAACAATATATACCTTGCGTGCACCGGCGGCATCGGCGGCCTCTTGAATAGCACGGCGTTCCACCTGGGTTGCACATGATGGCACACATATAATGATAAGTGGCGCGGTCAGTGGACTGCGATGATGCACTTTACGAATAAAATATTTAATCATTTCTTCGGCGACTTCAAAGTCCGCAATAACACCGTCACGTAATGGACGCACCGCAGTAATTGTTCCCGGCGTACGTCCTAACATTTGTTTTGCCTCGGTCCCGACGGCCAAGATTTCTTTGCGGCCCAACAATCTATTTTCTGCAACCGCCACGACAGACGGCTCGTTAAGTACAATTCCACGCCCTTTGACATAAATCAAAGTGTTTGCGGTACCCAAATCAATTGCCATATCTGCCGAGAAAAATTTCATCAACCAATTATACATGTGTCGCCCCTTCGTATCCAATTTTCAACACCACTATAAACGCGGAATTATGAAAAATCAAGCCGTAGAGGCGAAAAACGTTGAAAAACGTTTTTTCTTTGACTTTACATATATTTTGGTATTATTACCCATATGCGAGACACAATAAAAAAATATCAAGATTTTAAAACCGCCGATACAGATCCATCGGCACGTTCTGCCTATTTCATGATTCGGGCCAAATCCGCAAAATTCCCAGATGACCCGCGTGTCGGATTTGTCGCGGCCAAGCGGACATTTCGGTTTGCCGTTGACCGTAATCGGGCAAAGCGCCTGTTGCGTGATTGGGTACGGTTTAACGAGGGGCTGATGCTGGGCGAATACGACTATATCTTTATTGCGTATGCAAATATTCTTACTGCGACGCGTGAAGATGGTCGTAATGCGATGGCCAAGGCGTTGCGGTATATCGCCACAGAACATGATAAAAATGTTAAATAAAATTCGTAATTTTCCGCGTGTTTTTGGAATTGCGCTTATTCGTTTCTACCAAGGGTTTATTTCGCCCGTATTTGGGGGACGTGCGGCATGCCGTTTCACTCCAACGTGCAGTGAATACACCAAAACGGCAATTTCGCGTTACGGATTGGTTCGGGGAACAATTATGGGAATCCGCAGAATTCTGCGGTGTCGGCCGGGTGGCGGGTTCGGTTTTGACCCTGTGCCTTGACAAGTTATGGTTTTATGTTAGAATCTTGTTGATATAAAAGTAATTTTACAAAAGGATTATGAAATGTCATTTCGTTCAACCGTAGAATCCATGTCCAAGATTATGGATGATATGGGGATTACAGAACTTGATTTGGAACGTCAGTTCTTGTTTGGTGTTTATCGTAAACATATACATTTATCAAAGCAAACGGCGACTGCGGTTGCGATGCCGGCATTACCTGTTTCTGAAAATGCGAAGCACACAACCAGTGAACCATCCAATGAAAATGCATCGGGCTATGCGTTAAAATCGCCTATGGTTGGGGTTGCGTATCTGTCCCCGGAACCGGGCGCAAAGCCATTTACCAAGGTCGGCGCACAAATCAAGGCCGGCGATACAGTTATTTTGGTCGAGGCCATGAAGACCTTTAACCCAATTAAATCTGACAAAGATGGTACGGTCAAAGAAATATTGGTATCTGACGGCCAGGCCGTTGAATTTGATCAACCATTAATCATTATCGAATAAAATTTGCTATGCCAAAAATAAAGAAAGTTTTAATTGCCAATCGTGGCGAAATTGCGTTGCGAATAATTCGTGCATGCCGCGATATGGGTATTCGTACGGTTGCCGTTTATTCAACGGCGGACCGCAGTGCAATGCATGTCCAATTGGCGGACGAATCTGTGTGCATTGGGCCGGGACCGTCCAAGGATTCTTATCTTAATGAATCTGCGATTTTGACGGCGGCATTACTTACCAATGCGGATGCGATTCATCCGGGATATGGTTTTTTATCTGAACGTGCCGATTTTGTTCAAAAGGTTGAACAACATGGTCTTATATGGATTGGGCCTGATGCGGCAATGATAAATAAAATGGGCGACAAGGTTAACGCCAAACGCACCGCAATAGAGTGTGGATTACCGGTTGTTCCGGGGTCTGATGGTGCGGTTGCCACATTAGAAGAAGCGTTAAAATGGGGCGAAAAGATTGGTTACCCCGTTATGTTAAAGGCGGCCGCCGGGGGTGGTGGTCGTGGTATGCGCCCTGTGATGAGTGCCGACCAAATGGCCGAGGCTTTTGAAATCACCAAGAACGAAGCACGCAGTGGTTTCGGTGATGACACGTTGTATATGGAAAAACTGTTGTTGCACCCACGTCATATTGAATTCCAGGTTCTGGGCGATAAACATGGTGACGTTGTAATCTTTGGCGAACGCGATTGTTCGTTGCAACGTAAAAATCAAAAGGTTATGGAAGAATGTCCGGCCGCGGCGTTGACGCAAAAGCAACGCGACGACATGATTGAAATCTGTAAAAGCGCCGCCAAGAAAATGGGCTATACAAATGCTGGCACGTTTGAGTTTATGTATGAAAACGGCAAGTTTTATTTCTTGGAAATGAATACACGGTTGCAGGTTGAACATCCGGTAACAGAAATGGTGTACGGTGTCGATTTGGTCCGCGAACAAATTAGAATCGCCGCCGGTGAAAAATTGGGTTACACCCAATCAAATGTAATTCCACATGGTCACGCAATTGAATTCAGAATTAATGCCGAAGACCCGGAAACGTTTGTGCCATGCCCTGGGAAGATTGCACTTTATGCGCCATCTGGTGGTTTGGGCGTTCGTGTGGACAGTGCGGTTTACACTGGATACACAATTCCGCCAACTTATGATTCCATGATTGCAAAGTTAATTGTTCATGCACAATCTCGTTCGGCATGTATCATGCGTGCGGAACGCGCATTGGATGAATTTGTTATCGAAGGTGTCAAGACGACGATTCCATTACAAAAGAAATTATTAAATAACCGTGATGTCAGAACATTGAATTTTGATAATCACTGGTTAGAGGGTTATTTGGAAAAAGAACACAAAAAGAAATAAGTGAATAATGTTAGTGATTAGTAAAAACGGTGCATTAGTGCCGTTTTTTTGTTTCACCTTGACATAATATGTTCATTTTTGATAAAATACACGTGAACCAAATGGGAATTTGGTTCGGGGCTGTGAGAGGCCCATGACTTCCGGTGCAAGACATCGTAATCCGGCGATTTCCGTATGTTTTGCATCGTCATAATACCCCCGAAATGTCGGGGTGCCGTTTGCATATATATAAAAGCGCGGAGTCATCGAAGTCATGATTTCTCAACACCCCGACCGTCAGATTCCTGGCGGTTTGTTTATGAAAAATTAATAGGGGGAATATTCCATGAACAAAAAACTAACAATTGCATCGGTTGTTGTGGCAATGGTTGTAATGCCAACATTTGCGGCGGAACCGACACCACAACAACGCAAAACGGTGACATCGGTAAACTATGTCACAGACCAAATTGCCACACGCCAACCAAAGATTCCTGTGACCGGCACCAACAGCGCGACACCGGGAACAACGGTTGTTATGTACACTGGTACGGCGGGGACAATCGGCGAACGCCAATTATACAGTGGTTCCGCCAATTATAACGCGGGCACAGATGCGAATAAATTGGTGACGGCGGATGCATTGGATTATCGTGCGAACCACCTGCCAACCATCGAGACATCAAAACTGACATGTGCGAATCAAGATTGCACATTATGGACAATCGACGACCAAACTGTATACGGCAGTAACAGCGGAAACAACGGCGGGAATTAATGGCGTCATCCTAAGTAAAAGGAACGAGAGATGAAACGAGTATTGTTTGGAATGGTTGCGATGATAATGGCGATGCCGGCATTTGCGGTGGATGACCCGGTGGTTGGCGATAAGCGCACAACATCACAACCATATGTGTATAACCAGATAGAAACGACCCAGGTAAAAATCCCTGCGGCGAACCCATCAAACACAAATATCGGTTCAACGGTTGTGACATATACCAATGTTGCGGGCGGTGGAACAATCGGTGAACGCGGATTGTTTACGGGCGGTGAATACAATGCATCAAACGATGCGGATAAACTTATTACCGCATCTGCATTAAATAATACATTTACGAACCTGCCGACGACAGACACCACGAAATTAGAATGTGCAAATCAAAGTGCGGGTTGTACACTGTGGACCATAGTGGACCAAACGGCATACGGCGAAACTATAACCCTGCCCGCAGGTTATACACGGTTAGAATATATTCAATCAAGTGGCGAACAATGGATTGATACGGGGGTGAAACTTGCAAGTACGGATGTTGTCAGTGCTAATTTTAGAAATATCACTAACACTGAATTTGGGGCATTATATGGTGTTTATCAAATGGGACAATCTAGTGCCTTTTATGCAAATGGAACATACTATGGGTATAATGCAGAAAATGGAAAACTTGATACAAATATAGTTGTAGACACAAATTGGCATTCAGTGACACACGATTTTCTTAATGGAAAATTGATTGTTGATGATACCACTGTACCATTTAGTATTTTTGCGTTTAATAACGATGTGAACAATCATCTGTTTGCAAGGTATTATAACGGCTCTTATGGTTATTATTTCAAAGGGGGTGCAAAACAATATAAAATCACAAGAAATGGTAATATCATTTTAAATCTTATCCCGGCCAAAAACAGTTCCAATGAAATCGGTATGTATGACACCGTAAGTGGCCAATTCTTGACGAACCGGGGAAGCGGGACATTTACCGCCGGTCCAGAAATTAATTAACATATAAAATATAATAAAAACACCGGCATTTGCCGGTGTTTTACTAACCACTAACACTAACCACTAATCACTTTTCTTTCTTTTTCTAAACTCGTCCAACGATACAACACGGCCGGTGTCGGGAATTGTGTCGCCCGTGCCATCCAATGGTAATTCTATATCATTATCGGGTGCGGTCGATTCCGGTCTTTTATGAAATGACAACATAAAGTCAACTGACGGATCTTTGAATTCAACCAATGCCGAAAAAGGAACGCGGATGAAAAACGGCCGGCCGTCAAAGGTTAATTGAACACCGAATTCTTTATCAGATACGTGCAGATTATTATATGAATACTGCAACACGATTGTCATGACATCTGGATATCGTATACGCAAGAAATCCGGTAATACAACGCCCGTATCATGTGTGCGAAACGTGATAAAGAAATGCATTCCATCGCCCAGGCCATTTATTTGTGCGAAAATTAATGCCTCGCGTACGACCGATTTAAGTGCGTTATCCAATAATAATTGATAATCTATCTTTGCCATGTTTTTTTCCTTTGCTGTCAAATTATATTACGTGTCATCCCATCAGTGCAAGAAACAAATGTTGCATCCGGCACATTTGAAAAAGTGTCTGCATCCAAACCTGTTGCCCAAACCTGGGCATTGGCGGCCCCCAAAGATGTAAACAAATTTTCACGTGCGCCCGTGTCCAGGTGCGCGGCTGCTTCGTCCAATAATATTATTGGCGTTGCGCCCGTTTTTGTATGAACCAATTTCGCGTGCGCCAATATCAGGTTTAATAACGTTGTTTTCTGCTGGCCCGTACTGGTAAGGTTTGCGGGCAGATTAAGCGCCATATTAAATACACCAAAATCAGATTTATTTACACCATCTAAAACCATTTTATCATTAACCAGTACGCGATTAGATTTAAGGTATGACAGATAATTTCTTTCTGCATCGGCGGCATTTGTCGCCAAAATCATACCTTCTACCATACCGTCCACAGATACCGCCGCATCGGCCAAGAAATAATTAACTTCACCGGCATATTGAATACGTGCCGCCGCAATTGCGATGGCGGTCGATGCAATTTGTGCATCCAATGCATCCAGCCAATTATTATCTGCACCGTTTTTTATGGCCCCTGCCCTTTCGGTTAAAAGTTTTGTGTGTCGCGCGACACGACCCGCATGCGCGGAATCAAAACTTGCAACCAACCGGTCAAAAAAGGCACGACGGTCCGATGCACTGTCCGTAAATATTCTATCTTCGCGCGGGGTTATCCACACAATTCGCAGGTGTTTTGACAAATCGGCCAGGTTCGCATTATCACCATCTATTTTTGCACGTCTGTTCGTATCAGATGAATTAAAATGCACACAGATTTCTGTTTCATCGGCCACAGTTGCAAATACTGAAAATCCGCCGTTCCCGTTAAAATTGGCAATTTCCGTCATTGGTGCACCGCGCATACCACGGTCACCCGCAAGCATGGATACGGCCTCTAATATTGCGGTTTTCCCCGCACCGTTTGGCCCAGTTATAATAATATTCTTGTGCCCGCCCGTATCAATTCGACAGGTTTTATGATTTCGAAAATCGGTCAGTGTCAGGTTTTTTATCATATCACCGTCAGATTAAGAATTTTAGCCAATTTTTGCAAGTATAAAGATAAAAAACAAATAAGAAAAAAAGCGGCAAAAACCGCTTTTATTTTGGAGGCTTGGGTCGGAATCGAACCGGCATCCAAGGATTTGCAGTCCTCTGCATAACCACTCTGCCACCAAGCCTTCGAACTGACCTAACAATCCTATCAAAAAAAAATACTTTTTCAACTATAATTTTCAATGTCGGATGGTGGGTATGCAAATTACAAAAGTTATGTGTCTTTTTGCAATTGTGCCGGCAGTATCATTCGCAGCAGATAACGATTGTATGAACCGAAAAACCGTGCCTGATGGCGTAATGGATTTACAATCGGTTGTGGAATTAGGTCTTTGTCGTAATCCAGAAACGGCATCGGCATATTATTCGTTAGAATCTGCGCGGTTCAATAAAAATGCCGGTTATGCAAATTATTTGCCGTCTGTAAATGCCAATGCATCCATAGGAAAAAATTACCAAAATAAAGATTGGACCCCATCACAATATGGCGCATCCATTTCCGCGTCATATTTGATATTCGATTTTGGTCGGCGTCTTGCAGATTTAAATCAATTATCGTCCACATGGCGGGCCACAGGATTCGAATATGACGAACGTGTGCAAAATTATGTATACGGTGTAATTGGCGCATATTATGCATTGTTAAATGCCGATGCAGATGTGGAATCTGCAAAAATATCACGCGGTGTCGCACAAACAGCATTGGATACCGCAAACAAAAAATTCAAGGCAGGTGTTGTTGCGCGTGCAGACGTATTAAAAGCCGAAACTACACTGGCAAATCGCGATTTAGATTTAGAACGCGCAAAAAATAATCGTGAAATTACCAAGGGAACTTTGCTGACGAAATTATCTTTTTCGGCAAATGAATCAATTACGATTGCCGATATGCCAGATGATTTTGGGTCACCACATGAAAATGAAAGTATAGATAAATTGATAGAAATTGCACGTCGCCATCGACCGGACCTGTTGCGTGCCGCGGCAACCAAAGATGCAGCATGGCATCGACGAAACAGCATGTTCTTGGGGAACCTGCCATCAATCAGTGCAACGGGTACATTTTCATGGGATGATAATTCGCGATTTTTTGGCGGTAACGGAAATAATATCAATGGCACCATAGGTATTCGCGCATCCATGCCAATATTTGCCGGGTTTGCGAATATGTACGGGGTGCGCAGTGCGAATGCACTGTATGAAAGTTCTACTGAAAATCTACGTATGACAAATGATAATGCGGTTTTGGATGTGTATACCGCCTATCAAAATTACAAAACCGCGCAAACTGTTTTGCAACAAACAAAAACGTTGCTTAAATCTGCGACAGAATCAGAACGTGTTACGGCGGGAATGTACCGTGTTGGGCGTGCAACAATGCTGGATTGGCAAACGGCACAATCTGAACTGGTGGATGCACAAAAACAAAATAATGCCGCAAAGTACGATTTATTTATAAAACGCGCGGCCGTTGCATTGGCCATCGGTGATATCAAATCAGAAATAGAAAAGGAATAACAATGGAACCCAAACAATCTTTTTTAAGGCGCGTATTCGGTTTCTTGTGGCGGCATAAATGGTGGTCTTTGACAGTAATAATTATTTTGTTGGCTGGGGGAATATGGTGGTTTGTCGCGACAAGTGCAAAAAAAGTTGAATATGTTACGGTAAATGTATCGCGCGGTGATATACGTCATGTCGTCACCGCAACGGGTGAAATAAACCCGGTAAATACTGTAAATGTTGGTTCCCAGGTATCAGGTACAATTCAAGAAATAGCGGTTGACTATAATTCGCGGGTTAAAAAAGGCGATTTGTTATTAAAAATAGAACCGTCTGTATTACAGGCAAACGTTGATGAGGCACGTGCTGAACTGGATTCTGCACAATCAAAATTGAACTTGGCAAAAAATGATTATGAGCGTGCAAATACACTTTATGCCGAAGGTTTCATCGCGCGCGCAGAAATGGAACAATCACAAACAAATTATGAACAGGCAATTCAATCCGTAAAACGCGCAGAATCACAATATGAACGCGCATTAACAAACCTTGGGCATGCGACAATAACTTCACCAGTTGACGGTACGGTTATCGCGCGCAAAGTTGATAAAGGACAAACCGTTGCGGCATCTTTTCAAACCCCAGATTTGTTTGAAATTGCCGAAGACCTGTCTAAAATGCAAATAGAAACCGCTGTTTCCGAGGCTGATATTGGCGCCATCCAAGAAGGTCAAAATGTAACATTTACGGTTGATGCATATCCGCAAAAGAAATTCAATGGTGTCGTTCGTCAAATACGTCTTTCGCCAACGATGACATCAAATGTTGTTGTATACACTGTGGTTATTGATGTTGATAATGCCGATTTAAGTCTTATGCCTGGGATGACCGCGTTTGTTACGATACTGATATCCGAAGCCAAAGATATATGGAAAACACAAAATGCCGCGTTTTTAATTCGAGATTACAAAAACATAATTCAAAATATGCCCGATGACATAAAACCATCGGAAAAATTGGCAATATTACGCGATGGAAAAATTATTTACGTGCCGTACACACGTGGTCTTACAACTGCAACTGAAACACAAATTGTATCAGATGAATTAAAAAATGGTGACCGGGTTATAGTTGGGCGCGTTGGCCAGTCAACAAGTTCTGCGGCAACCCAGGCACGTCGTCGGGGGCCAATGTGAAAACCGAAAACATAATTTTCATGAACAAGATTTGTAAAAGTTTCCCATTGGAAATTGGGGGGGTGCAACAGGTCTTGTTTGATATAACCTTTTCTATTCAGACGGGCGAATTTGTCGCAATTATGGGCCCATCAGGCAGCGGAAAATCAACATGTATGAATATTATTGGGGCATTGGATATACCGACATCCGGGATATATGAATTGTATGGCAAAGATATTACCAATATGACAAATGACGAACTGGCGATTGTTAGAAACGAACATATTGGATTTGTATTCCAGAACTTTAATTTACTTTCTAAACGTAATGTATTGGATAACGTGATGTTGCCATTAATGTACCGTGGCATTACACCCGCAGACCGCGTCACGCGTGCGCGTGAAATGTTGCGTCGGGTCGGACTTGAAAATTTTGAAACATATCTGCCTTCGCAACTTTCGGGTGGAATGAAACAGCGCGTTGCGATTGCGCGTGCATTGGCGGGAAATCCGAAATTAATACTTGCAGATGAACCAACTGGTGCGTTGGACAGTAAAATGGGAAACGAGATTTTAAAGTTCTTTAAACAGTTAAATAAAGACATGGGTATTACAATCATAATGATAACGCATGAATTTGACATCGCAAAATATGCAAATCGTGTCATACACATTTATGATGGACGGATAAATTATGATGGGCCGGTACCAAAAAATGAAAATATTTTTAACAAATAGGCGATAATTAAATGACCTTTAATGATATTTTAAAAGAATCTTGGGTGTCAATTAGTGGTAATAAAATCCGGTCTTTTTTGACGGTTTTGGGAATTATTATCGGTGTATTGGCGGTTGTGATAATGGTGGCTGTTGGCGAAACAGTCCAAACAGAAATCACAGACCAATTTTCATCATTGGGAACCAATACCATCGTCATACGCGCAGGCGCAGCCAAAATTGGTGGGGTGCGCAGTGGTAACCGTCAAACCCTTACCACAGACGATGCGGATGTTATTGCAAAATTGCCCGATGTTGCGGCGGTAACCCCTGTCCAGGCATCTGGAGTCCAAATCGTTTATGGAAATCAAAACTGGTCTACGTCCATGATAGGGGTATATCCCGATTATACAACGGTTCAGAGTGTAGAAATGGACTATGGGGCGTTCTTTGATCAATCGGCGGTTAGAAATGCCTCTACGCACGCCGTAATTGGCCCTAAAACGGCAACAGAGTTGGGAATGGGTAAAGACCCCGTCGGCGAAATAATTCGCATCCAGAACGTTCCTTTTGTTATTGTCGGGGTTGCCAAAGAACGTGGCGATACCGCCATGGGTTCCCAAGATGATATGGTGATGATACCAATAACAACGTTTAAAAAACGCCTGCAGGGCAGCAAATTTCCAAACGCCGTTAACATGATTGCACTTAAACTTTTCCAAGATGCCGATAATTCTGTGGTTATTGACCAGATTTCTGCCCTACTCCGCGACAGGCACCGCCTTAAAGATGGTAACGAAGATGATTTCCAGGTTATGGATATGCGCCAAATTATGGAAACCATGACTACTGTTACAGGATATTTAAAATTGTTGTTGATTGCGATTGCCGCGGTATCGTTGCTTGTTGGGGCTATTGGTATTATGAATATGATGTTGGTATCTGTTGCGGAACGTACACGCGAAATAGGTATTCGTAAAGCAATTGGGGCGCGTGAACGCCACATAATAACCCAATTTTTATCGGAATCGATAATGATATCTTTTATTGGTTCCATGATTGGATTGGTATTGGGTGTTGGCTTGTCCCAGGGAATCGGGCGATTTATATTGGGATATAACGTTCCGTTCAGTCTGTGGCCGGTTGTGCTTTCTATAACGGTCGCGGTTGTTGTGGGACTTGCATCTGGGGTAATGCCGGCGGTCAAAGCGGCAAAATTAAACCCCATAGATAGTCTGCGTTACGAATAATTTACCGGCTTTTTCTTAACTTTTTGTGAATTTTTGGTGCAACACTAAGGCCGTCTTTGGATAATTCTATTGCGCGCATATATGCATCCGCTGCACTTCGTTTGTCACCATTTTGCAAATATGCATCCCCCAGGTGTTCAAATAAAGACGAGCAACTATTTGCACTGCGCCCTACCCTGGTCAAAATATCTAATGCGGCATCATTACCTTCGCGTTTTGCAACAACAACGGCCAATGTATCCCATGCAACAATATCTGTTGGATCATGTTTAACCATTGTCATTGCGTAATCATATGCGTTTTCAATTTCGCGTCCCTGGGCCGCCCAAATACGTGCCTGTATAGTAAGTATTTCAGAATCCATTTTTGCATATTTTGCAACCTCGTGAATATCGGCCTGGGCGCGGTTTAAATCATCAAACAAGAAATATACCAATGCGCGCCGCTTTGTTAAATATAGGCGTCCTGATTCTGAAAGGTTATCGTTTTCCAGTGCGCGATTTACCGCCTTTATCGCGGCATCCTTGTCCCCTGCCCCGGTATAAATCGCAACCAATTTATTTATTGCTGGGATGAATAAGGGTTGTATGGATAAAATGTCTTTTAATGTATCGATAGAATCATTTTCTTCGGCCATGCGCATTTTGGCAAACAGATAAAACGGGTTGCTTTCGTCCAGATTACCAAAAGATTCGGCATAATCGCCACCCGTATTGGAAAAAAATTGCCCCATGTAATAATTCACACTATCTTTAATCCATGTGTTTTCAGAGCTTATTATCTGTGCAAACCGCAACATTAACACCGACAAATCGGAAAACAGCATTATCTTGGTATGCGATACATTTTGTACGAAATCAAACGCAAGTGCATTTTTGTACCCGCTAAAAGTTTCCCAACTTGGAAAATCATCATATGTTAACATGAACATGCCGCCTGGGGATGTTGTAAATGCTTTACGCAATTCGTCGGCATTATCGGCCATATCATGCGATTTATAGAACGACATCACATAGATATAGTCGTTAAGGTTCATGAATTCGGGTGTTACCTTTTTAAACTCTTCTGTTGCACGTTTTATATCGCCCGTTTCGGCATAAATTTGACCACGAACAAACGATTTCCACGAAGCATTGGATTCAAGTTTGTCGATATATTTTATTGTTTCTGTAATGCGTTTTTTTGCGACACCCGACCATATGCGCAGTGGTGCATATAACGCGGATTTATCGTCTTTGTGGCGATTATATAAATCATCCCATTTATCATTTCTTGCAAGATATGCATCATAGATAAAACGTGATGCGGCATCTGTACTTTTGGACAGTTTTTCCGGTGTTTTTGGCAATTCCCCATTTAAAAATACCGACAAGCAATATGTTCGATGTGGTACGGCATATGAAACATCAGAAAAAACATCTGCAAAATCAGACGCGGCCTTGAAATCATTAACATAAATTGCGTGCTGGGCGGCCAAAAATGCGCCATATTTTGTTGCTGGTTGTTCTTCTTGCATCGTTTTTGGTTGGTAAACTGGGCTAAAAATAAGCGTAATTGCCACAAAAACCGTTGCAACGACAAAAAAATAAAATAAAGCTTTTTTCATGATAAACTTATGCTACAATAATAATATGAATAGTAAAGAAAAATTTGAACGTTATGCGAATATGCTGCGCGAATGGTCGGGGCGGATGAACCTGGTTGCGCCAAGTACACTAGGTGATATAGAAAGCCGGCATTTCGCCGATTCTGCACAATTGGCGGATATTTTACCATCAAATGTGGATGTTATTGATTTCGGCAGTGGTGCCGGTTTCCCCGGTGTCGTTCTTGCTATATTGGGTTGGAATGTAACATGCATAGAATCGATTGGTAAAAAAGCACTTTTTCTTAATGCGTTAAAAACGGAACTTGAACTCCCCAATTTAACAATTTTTCATGGGCGTGTGGAAGACTTTTTGCCGGCCTTTTTAATGAAAAATAACAAAAAGGCCGGGGAATTATCACGTGATTTTGTTGTTACTGCGCGTGCGTTTGCCCCCTTAATCAAGATTTTGGATTATGTTCGTGGCATAAAATGTCGACTTTTTTTGCTAAAAGGCCGGGAAATAGAAAAAGAAATTGCAACAGCCAAGGCAAAATATAAATTCGATTATCAACTTGTTCCATCTAAAACCGGTGATGGTTATATTATAATCATTGATTTTAACCGGTGATTTCACATGAAATAAAAAATAACATATTGAAAATACGTGTTTTTATATTTTATAAAATTACGCACGATTCGTTCATGTGAAATAAAGAATAATATTTTGAAATTACTGTTTTTTTGTGTTGTGTAAAAATTATATCTTGACCGGTTTTTGATTTTGATTTATGTTTTTATTGTTAAATAAGGAAAGGTAAAATGACGGAAATAATTGCGTTTGCGAATCAAAAAGGCGGTGTTGGTAAAACAACAACTGCAATTAATTTGGGTTCTTCACTGGCGGCGATAAAAAAACGTGTTTTGTTAATAGATTTGGACCCCCAAGGTAATGCGGGTACGGGTCTTGGATTTGTGCGTTCGTCACATCCGCAAAGTGTTTATGGGGTGTTAATGGGGACGGCATCGGCCGCAGAAAACATACTGTCTACGGCGGTACCAGGATTGCACATTTTGCCGTCAACCCAGGCATTGGCCGGCGCGGCGGTCGAATTATTAGATATGGAAAATCGTGAATACAGGTTGCGTGATGCGTTGCAGCCGATAATGCATCATTATGATTATATTTTGCTTGATTGCCCCCCTGCCCTGGATTATGTGACACTTAATGCGTTAACAACGGCGAACAATGTTATTATACCGTTGCAATGTGAGTTTTTTGCTCTCGAAGGCGTATTACATTTGGTTAACAGTATCAAAGGCGTGCATGAAAAATGGAATCCAAATCTTGATGTTTTGGGTGTTTTGTTAACGATGTATGACCGCCGTTACGGCATGACACGCGAAGTTGAAAAAAATGTCCGTGATACTTTTCAAAACAAGGTTTTCAAAACGGTTATACCGCGTAATGTCCGTGTGGCCGAGGCGCCAAGTCACGGCAAGCCGGCATTATTTTATGATTTTAACTCAACCGGTGCCCAGGCATATTTGCGTGTCGCAACCGAAGTTGTTCAAAAATTAGAAAATGGGGGATTTTAAGATGGCAAAATTTGGATTAGGACGTAATTTAAATGATCTGCAAAACGAGATTGGCATTGCGCCGGATATTTCGATACTTTCTGGCACAGAACGTGTTGTTGTGCGGCAAATACCATTGAATCAAATCAGTGTAAATCCAGACCAGCCACGAAAAACATTCGATGCCGATGATTTGGCTGATTTAGCCGCGTCTATCCGCGAAAAAGGTGTTTTAACACCGATTTTATTACGACCGGTCAAGGGCAGGGCATATAATTATGAAATTGTTGCGGGGGAAAGACGTTTCCGCGCCAGTAAAATGGCCGGCCTGACCGAAATACCGGCATTTGTTAAGAATTTGGCGGATGAAAACGCAATGGAAATAGCGTTGATTGAAAATGTTCAGCGCGAAGATTTAAATCCAATCGAAGAATCTGCCGCATATGTTAATTTGATGAACAAATGTAAATACACACTGGAAGATGTATCGCGTTTAATTGGCAAATCTGAAAGTTATATAAGAAATTCGATTCGTTTGAATGGGTTGCCGGCATCTGTTAAGAAAATGGTAGAGCAGGGCGAAATATCCGCATCGCATGCGCGTACTATTGCGGTCGCTGAAAATCCTGAAGCCGTTGCCCAAGAAATTATCAGCAAAAAAATGACTGTGTCCGAAACAGAACAGCGCGTAAAAAAGGTTGCACGTTCCGCGGGCGCGCGCAAGTTTGCCGATAAAACCATGGATGTCAAGGTCGTACGTGAAATGACCAATAATATTTCGCGTGCATTGGATACCAAAGTTAAAATAACCGAACGTCGTGGTGGTGCAGGCACAATAACGATTGCGTTTGAATCGCGAAACCACCTGAACGAAATAATTAACAAAATCACCGGCAAAAATTAATAAAACTATCAAAAAGGCCGGGAAGGGCGGTTCAAAGTTAATTTATGCTATTAAATAAAATCCCGGCCTTTTTGCAAAAATAAAAGAGATACACGATGGTAAATGTTAGGAATCTTATGAAAGAAGAAGATATAGATATTATAGCAGAGGCATACGCAGATTATTATAGTAATTCTGTTCTAGAAGAAAAATGGACCAAAGAATCGGCAGCAAAATTATTTAGATATTTTTATAATCATAACAAAGAGTTATTCTTGGTGGCGTATGATAATGATAAACCTATTGGGGTTATAACATCTGTTTTAAAGCCGTGGTGGGATGGAAACCATCTAGAAGATGGGGAAATATTTGTGATTCCAGAATGTCGTCAAAAAGGTGTGGGAAAATTGTTGCTGAAAGCGTTGTTTGAGAATGCTGTTAGTAAATACAACGCGCAAATACTAGAAGCACATACGTATGAAGATAAAAATGGATTTCCGTATAGTTGGTATAAAAAATTGGGGTTTGAAACCATAGATGACTGGAAAATTATCAGTGGTGATATAAAAGAAATTATGAAAAAAATATAAAAAGGGTATACATATGAACGAGACATTTAAATTTCTAAAAGAGAAAACACAGGTGAATTATGTGGCCACAATCAATGGTGATGTGCCAAGTTTAAGACCGTTTGGTGACCCGTTTTTATATGATGGTAAAATATATGTAATAACTAATAAGAAAAAGAATGTCTCAAAGCAAATCGCGATAAATAACCATGTTTGCATAGTTGCATATGATAACGAAAATTGGATAAGGATTAATTGTGAATTGGTTGATGATAGTGATAACATCGACGCCAAAAAGAAAGCAATCGCCGAATATGATTGGGCAGAGGCCGCAGGATACACATTGGATAATCCAAATTTCCAAATTTTATACATGCATAATGTGTCCGCCGTTATATATGATGAAGAAGGACAGCCGATTAATTCATATAATTTTTAGGATTTGCAAAACATACAAAAACACCGGCAACGCCGGTGTTTTTATGCAAAAAAAAACGCCCAAACGGGCGTTTAAATTATTTGATAGTCGTTGTTGCGTTACGGTTGAATTTCCATACGTCTTCACCCGTACCTTTGACCAATGGACGTTCTTTACCATAAGAGATGGTAGAAATACGTTTCGCACTGATACCTTCGTCAACAAGAACTTTCTTGGCCGCGTTTGCACGACGTGCACCCAATGCCAAGTTGTATTCTGTGGAACCGCGTTCGTCGCAGTTACCCGCAATCTGTACCTTGACATCTTCGTGTGATTTCATGTACAGAGCTTGGCCCAACAAGTTATCATGCGCCGCATCGGAAATTTCCGAAGAATTAAACGCAAAGAAAACGCGTTGACCGTTCAAATCTTCTGGTTCAACAACACTTGAACCACCACATGCTGCCAGTAACCCAGCAACACCAGCTAATAAAGCAAAGTTTTTTAATTTCATGAAATACTCCCTTGAGTTTCTGTTGCTCATGGTTTAGTGTATAATAAAAAAATTCAAAAATCAAGACAAAAGAGAACATATAAAATGCAGAGTTTATTAAAGGATCTTGTCCTGGCGGGGGTCAAATGGGAGATATCAGATGATTCGATTGGCTACACCGATATTATGGCACAATCTGGTAGCGCTCCAGAACGTAAACGTACGGTTGCAAGCATTGTACCACCAATAGACCCCATTGTACCAATGACGGTGGAAACGGCCGTGTCAATGGCAACGCGCCCAACAACGATAGATGCACTTTCGCGTATGATACTGGAATTTAATCATCCGTTGCGTGGTGGGGTATCAAATGTCGTTTTGCCGGCCGCGGCCACGAATTCAAATGGCGTTATGATTATTACTGATATTCCATCCAGTGATGATGACGCGTGTGGCAAAATACTTTCTGGCGGGGCAGGGGACTTGATGGATAAAATGATTGGGGCAATCGGTATGTCACGTGAAACAGTATCTATTACCCCGTTATTGTTTTGGCGCACACCGGGTGGGCGGACGCCTTCGCGCATGGAACTGGATTTATCGCGACCGTTTGTAAACAGGTTTATTGAACTGATGGAACCGCGGGTGATAATAACACTGGGCAGTATCGCGGCAACCGAGGTTGCAAATATTGACCTTATACACAATCATGGCGCAGAAACCATATTGCAGAACAATATTCATGTTTTTTCAATTTACCACCCGAATTATATAATTCTAAAACCGGATACCAAACGTGATGTTTGGAATACACTACAAAATGTGCAAAATTTGTTGAAAAATCTGTAAAAATATTTAATACTATGGCACGTATACATAAAAGGAGCGTACAATTAAACCAGTAAATAATCGTGATAATCGTCGTGACATGGGGCCACGTACAAATAATCGCATAACTGCCAAGACTGTTCAGGTCATAAGCAGTGGTGGTCAAAATCTTGGCGTAATGCAGACGTCTGATGCAATTCAAATGGCAATTGATGCCGGAATGGATTTGGTGGAATTAAATGGAAACGCCACACCACCTGTTGCAAAAATAATGGATTTCGGCAAATTCAAATACGAACAGAAAAAACGCGCGTCCGAGGCGAAAAAAAAGCAGAAAGTGACGGAAATGAAAGAGGTTTGGATAAAACCGTTCATTGAAGAGAACGATTTGCAAATCAAATTACGCAAGGTCTACGAATTCTTGGACGACGGCGACAAGGTTAAAATCGCGGTTATGTGCCATGGTTCCAAGAAAATGTTGGCTATGGGTAAAGATGCGATTCCGGGGTTATTCGCACATGTTATCGAATTAATCGGTGAACGCGGGACATTGGAAAGTCGTTCGAAACCAGACGAACGTACAAAATCTATTGTTATTGCCCCGGCAAAACCAGCAAAATAAAAAAACACCCGTCTGGGTGTTTTTTTGTGGAATATTGATTTTTAATTTTGTATCTTTTCACTGTTTCAAGAGGTTGTATGATGGATAAAGATAAGTTGTCATTTGAAGAGGCATACAAACAATTAAGCGAATTGGTAAAAAAAATGGAATCTGGGGAATTGCCACTGGCTGATTCTGTCGCCGCGTACGAGCAGGGAATTAAATTAAAGGCATATTGTGAACAATTACTAAAAGAAGCCGAATTGAAAATTGAAACATTAAAGATTACGAACCCGACCGAATAATGGATTTGGCAATGGCCGAAAAAAGTAAACTTACCCCGGTAATGCAACAGTATGTGGATTTCAAAGCAGAAAATCCTGACGCGCTGTTGATGTTTCGTTTGGGAGATTTTTATGAATCTTTTTTTGATGATGCAAAAACAATCAGTTCTAAACTAGGACTTGTTTTGACATCACGTGGTACCGATGCAGATGGCGTGGATATTCCCATGTGCGGGATACCATGGCACGCATCTGACAATTATTTTGGTCGACTGGTCAGGGCAGGGTATAAATTGGCTTTGGTTGAACAAATGGAAACACCGGCCCAGGCCAAAGAACGCGGACATAAATTCATAGAACGTAAAATTATACGCGTGTTAACGCCGGGAACACTTACTGATGAAAACCTGTTGTCGCCCAAAAGTTCTAATTTCTTGATTGCAATATGTCCATCTGGGGGGGCGTTCGATATCGCTGGGTGTGATATATCAACGGGTGAATTCTTTATTGGAAAAACAGATGATATAATTGATGATTTGGTACGTATTTCCCCAGCCGAGGTTATATACCCATCTGTGGATGCCGAGCATAATATTATTTTGCAAATACGTGATATGTTTAAAACAACGCCGGTCTTTGACAAGATATATCGGCGCGCAGATATTGATACAATAATATCGTCTGTATTTTCGAATAATGTGCAAACCGATAATTTTGCGGTCGGATTATTGGCTGGGTATTTGTTTAATACACAACGTGGCGCAGGTTTGACATTTAGGGCGCCATACAGTTTTAAATCTGGGGCGCAAATGCTGATAGATTCGGCCACGTGGAAAAGTTTAGAAATAGATGCGCCGATAAATGATGGTGGACGATGCCTGTTGGATGTGCTGGATAAAACCAAAACAGCGGCGGGGGGACGAAAATTACGTTCGTATTTGCGGTCGCTTTCTGCGGATATGGCAGAAATTCGTCTGCGCCAAGAACACATAGGGCATCTGGTACGCAATTCTGATGTACGCGGAATGGTTGCAGGAATGCTCGGTCGTGTGCCGGATGTAGGACGTGCATTATCGCGTTTATTGTCGGGACGTGGTATGCCACGTGATATGCGAAATGTCACCGATTTCTTGATAGAATTACCAAACGTAAAAATGATAGCAACGCGACTTGATGCGAATCTGGCCGCGCGTATAGGAAATATCACGACACATGATGATATTGCGGCAAAGTTAAAATCTGCATTGGCGGACGATTTGCCGACATTTTTCCGTGATGGTGGTGTTGTGCGTGATGGTTTTAGTTTGGCATTGGATAATATGCGCCGTCTGTCACATGGCGCCCAAGAAACGATAGCAACACTACAGGCCCAATATGTTGCCGAAACAGGTATTAACACATTAAAAATAAAGTATAATTCTGTGTTGGGTTATTTCATAGAAGTTCCATCTACGCGGGCGGATGAAATGATGCGACCTGATTCTGGGTTTATCCATCGGCAAACATTGACTGGTAATATACGGTTTACGACAGAACGATTAATTGAATTGGATAACGATATTCGCACATCTGCGGACAAGGCCGCCGCCATAGAGGCAGAAATTATAGAACAATTTATCGAACAGATACGTGATATCTCAAATGATTTATTGGTTGCGGCAGATGCCATTGCGGATTTGGATGTATGGTATTCACTTGCGATGGTGGCAAAAGAGTGGAATTGGGTACAACCAGAAATAACAAATGAAACAGATTTTAATATTATCGGCGGTCGTCATCCGGTTATAGAATCTGTACTGCGTGCGCATGGCGATAACTTTGTTAAAAACGATTGCGATTTGGCCGAACAATCAATCGCTTTATTGACGGGGCCAAATATGGCGGGAAAGTCAACATACCTGCGTCAAAATGCGTTATTGGTTGTGTTGGCACACCTGGGATCTTTTGTCCCGGCACAAAGAGCCAAGGTAGGTGTTTGTGACCAGTTGTTTAGTCGTGTTGGTGCATCGGACAATTTGGCTGCGGGACAATCAACATTTATGGTTGAAATGGGTGAAACCGCGAATATTTTACGCCGTGCAACACCACGTTCTTTTATAATCTTTGATGAAATAGGACGTGGAACCGCAACTTATGACGGTATGGCCATTGCCCAGGCGGTTTTGGAATATCTGGATACACTGCGGGCAAGAACACTATTTGCAACACACTATCATGAATTAACGCACCTGACCGCGGGTAATGGTGGTAATTTGAATAATGTTATGTGTTTAACCATTGATGTTCGTGAACATAATAATGAAATTGTGTTTATGCACCGCATAATTCCAGGGGTCGCAAATCGGTCATACGGTATACATGTTGCCAAGATGGCGGGTATGCCCGAAACAGTTGTTGCGCGGGCAGAATCGGTTCTTGCAGACCTGGAAGGTGGTACAAAGCCTGTTCAAGAACCTGTCAAACATGTAACGAAAAAATCAGAAACCACAGTTGCATCTGCAAGTACGCAATTATCATTATTTGGTGGGGAAAAGTAATATGGATGGTTGGATAATTCTTGATAAACCATCGGGTAAGTTTTCAAAAAGTGTCGCCGCACGTGCAGCACGTGTGTTTGGTACAAAAAAGAACGGACATATTGGAACGTTGGATCCGATGGCATCTGGGGTATTACCGGTGGCTGTTGGAAATGCAACCAAAATGGTACCGTTCATAGAGGAATACGCAAATCGAACAAAAGAATATTTGTTTTCGGTAAAATTTGGTTTCGAAACAGATACATTGGATATTACCGGACATGAAATAAGACGTAATGATATAATCCCTTCGCGTGAATTGATATGTGAAAAAATACCGATGTTTGTCGGCAAGATATCACAGGTCCCCCCCATTTACAGTGCGGTTCATATCGATGGGCAACGTGCATATGAATTGGCGCGCCGGGGTGAAATGCCGAATATGGTTCCGCGCAACGTTGAAATATTTTCATTAGAATTATTGGACGGCATAGACGATACATGGGGATTTCGCATGTCTTGTGCACCGGGGACATATGTTCGTAGTATCGCCCGTGATTTAGCATATGCATGTGGTTGTTTGGCAACCGTCACCGCGATAAGGCGCACCCAAACAAGTGGTTTCGAATTAAAAAATGCGGTCCGACTTGATTTTTTGGAAAATTTGTTTAATAATGGCGCAGATGTCAGCGGATATCTGGCACCAATAGATTCTGGACTGGGGGACATTCCGGTTTTGGATCTTAATGGTAAATCTGTCGATTTGTATAAAAACGGCGGGTTTATCGGGGTCGCAAGCCCAAATGGTTTATACCGTGTTTATTCTGGTAAGGTTTTTATCGGTATAGGTACGGTGACAGATGGAATATTGCGACCAAAACGAACAATTTAAAATAAAGGAAAATGTAATGTCCATTACAAAAGCAAAAAAAACAGAAATTATCAATGCCTTTAAGGTAAATGATAAAGACAACGGCGGTTCGGTTGAATCCCAGGTTGCAATTCTTACAGAACGTATCCGCAATTTGACGGAACACATGAAGAACAACCACAAAGATTTACATTCTCGTCGTGGTTTGTTGCGTATGGTTAACCAACGTAAAAAATTGTTGGCGTATATCAAGAAACGTAACGAAGGTGAATACGAAGAACTGATTAAGAAATTGGGTCTGCGTAAATAAGTTTTTGGCCGGCATTTATGCCGGTCTTTTTTATTATAAAATATTTGCAAACGGGCAAATATAAAAGTATAATCGGCATCGGCGAAGAAGAAATTGTTCATTTTTGCATTTGATTTGGGCGCCCCAGAATGCAATAACGAATAATTTTTCTTCGCGGAATTATGTAAAAGAACCAATTAAAACGGAGGAAAATTATGTTATTTGGTTTAATCAAGAAAGATGAAAAAACTCATCTGAACAACCCGGTTGCGGTTGAAATACAATATGGTGATGAAACATTGCGCCTTGAAACGGGTCGTTTCGCAAAACAGGCAAACGGTTCGGTTATGGCGACAATGGGTGGAACAATGGTTTTGGCGACGGTTTGTGCCGAAAAGACCGCGGTTGAAGGGCAAGACTTCTTTCCATTGACCGTTGATTATCAAGAAAAGTTTGCGTCGGCCGGTCGTATTCCGGGTTCGCGTGATCGTCGCGAAGGCAAGGCGTCAATTGGCGAAACACTTATTGCGCGTTTGATTGACCGTCCAATTCGTCCACTTTTCCCAGAAACATTTAAGAACAAGGTCCAGGTTATTGCCCAGGTGTTTTCATATGACAGAAAGAATCAACCTGATGTTTTGGCAATGATTGCCTCAAGCGCGGCATTGGCATTGTCTGGCGTTCCGTTCCAGGGTCCAATTGGTGCGGCGCGTGTTGGCTATATCGATGGTAAATACGTTTTGAACCCGTCCAAGAAAGATTTAGAAAACTCTGAAATGGATTTGGTCGTTGCGGCAACCAAGGATGGTGTGTTGATGGTTGAATCTGAAATTGGTGAATTGGACGAAGCAACCACACTTGGTGCGGTTAAATTTGGTTTTGACCAACAACAGGCGGTTATCAAGGCAATTAACGAATTGACAGAAAATGCTGGTAAAGAACGTTGGGCGGTGCCGGAAAAGACTGCTGAATATATCGCAATGGAAGAAAAGTTTGAACAGTTCGCCGGCGATATTGAAAAGGCGTTGGGTATCAAAGAAAAATTGACCCGTTTGGAAACATTGGCCAATATCCATGGCGAAGCCAAAGCGTTAATTCCGGAAATGTTCCCGGACACCACGGTTGCAACATCAACATTGGAATCGTTTGCCGATGAAATCGTTGAAAATATTACTGCGCGCATTATGCGTTCAAACATCTTGGCGGGCAAGCCACGTATTGATGGCCGTGACACCAAGACGGTTCGTCCAATTGAAATTGAATTGGGCGTGTTGCCGCGCGCACATGGGTCTGCATTATTTACCCGTGGTGAAACCCAGGCATTGGTATCATTGACATTGGGTGGTGGCAAAGACGCATTGCCGTTGGAATCTTTGGATGGTACCGAAGATCGTGACTTTATCTTGAACTATAACTTCCCTGGTTTTTCGGTTGGCGAAGCCAAAGGATTAAAAGCCCCGGGTCGTCGCGAAATCGGCCATGGTAATTTGGCATGGCGTGCGGTTCACCCAATGGTTCCATCACGCAGCGAATTTGATTATGTAATTCGTCTGTGTTCTGATATTTTGGAATCAAACGGTTCTTCGTCAATGGCGACAACATGTGGCGCAACATTGGCCATGATGGACGGTGGTGTTCCAATGAAACGCCCGGTGGCGGGTATTGCGATGGGCCTTATCAAAGAAGGTGATGATTACGCAATATTGACCGATATTTTGGGCGACGAAGATCACCTTGGCGATATGGATTTCAAGGTGACCGGTACAGACCATGGTATTACCGCATTGCAGATGGATATTAAAATCACATCTATTACATTTGAAATCATGGAAAAGGCATTGGCCCAGGCGAAAGATGGCCGTATGCACATCCTTGGTAAAATTACAGGTGCAATAAAGAAACCACGTGACCATGTTTCCGAATATGCGCCACAAATGTATACGATGAAAATTAATCCGGACAAGGTTCGCGAAGTCATCGGCAAAGGTGGTGTTGTGATTCAGGCGTTAACACGTGATACCAACACGACCATTGATTTGGAAGATGACGGTACGGTCAAGATTTTGGCGGTTACGCGTGAAGATGCTGATGCAGCGATGGCGCGTATCAAAGAAATCGTTGCCGAACCCGAAGTTGGCGAAATCTATGCCGGTGTGGTATCTGGGGTCAAAGATTTTGGATTGTTCGTCAAGATTTTGAACGGTTTTGAATCTATGGTTCATATTTCTGAAATCACAGGTAAACGGTTGGAAAAAATCGAAGATGCCAAATTAAAAGAAGGCGACCCAGTTTACGTAAAGTATCTTGGTATGGACAAACGTGGCAAAACACGTATGTCCATGGTTGGCATCAACCAAAAGACCGGTAAAGAAGAATAATCAAAATATCCGGTCTTTTGGACCGGATGTTTTATAACACAAAAGGAAAGCAAAATGGATATGGATGCATTGATGGCCCAGGCCAGCGAATTACAATCCAAGGTCACCGCGGCCCAGGAAAAACTTTCTGGTATGCAGGTCAAGGGTATCGCGCCGGGTGGGGCATGTATTATTGGCATGACGGGCAAATATGATATTGTTTCTGTGACGATTAATCCAGCACTTGTTGAAAAAGGCGTTGCGGCAATCGAAGAAGCGGTTTTAAGTGCGATGCAAGATGCCAAACAAAAGGCCGACACGATAATTGACGATGTCATGGCGGACGCCACCGCAGGCATGCCGTTGCCTAAATAAAAAAACTGGACAATGATAAAAATATAATTTATGATTGTCCGTGCCTTTTGGATGTTTAGCTCAGTTGGCTAGAGCATCTGCTTTACACGCAGAGGGTCAGGGGTTCGAGTCCCTTAACATCCACCACAAATAAAAAACACACCCTGCGGTGTGTTTTTTGTTTGGGGTATGTGTTGTTTGGACGAGAACCCCCGGGTTCGACACGATAGTTGGTACACACAAGCACAGGCGCAGTGTGTGCCTTACGTGTGGTGAGCAACGCGAACAATCCCTTAACATCCACCACAAATAAAAAACACACCCTGCGGTGTGTTTTTTGTTTATAAAGCGAAAAAATTACCGAGGTTTCCTTGGAAACACTGCGCAGTTTATACCGACCTCAATCGATGGGGTAAAGTTATTAAAGTGTTCATTTGGTGTGCCGTCTGCGTTTGGTTGATATACCGGGTCATGTTTGGTAAGACCGAATGCGGCATACGCGCCACTTTTGGTATGATACAGTCCAATTGAACCACCGCTTATTCCGTCTTCGGATTGCGCAAACCCGGTTAGTGCGATGGACGCAACGTTATCTTTTAACTTGTATTGGAACGTGCCAAAGAACGCCGGCCGGTCACCCATGTCTACGACCTGTAACAGCGTTGATATATTATACCATGGGTTACAAGCTAGATGAATATTAATTTTGGTGTTTTTGCTGTTTGTAATAATCTGGCCACCAAATTTGATGTTTTCATCCAGTTTTTGTTGCATAACAAATACGGCATACCCATCGCCAGTAAATTTGAACCCAGGGGTATATTCGGCATACCCACCCGAAATAGATATGTCATCGCCAGTATATGTTGCAACCACCGCGCGTGGGAAATAATGCCCCGTCCCCAGGTGCGCAGCATTTATGAAATAGTTGCTGATTGGCATAACCTTGGAAAATTGCATGGCATAATTTAACGATGAAAATTTTCCATATTTAACATCAAATGTTCCAACCGATGTCCACAGCGCGACGGTCATATACATGTCATGCGTAATAGACGTCATCTGTGGGCCGGTATAGTTTTGAATCATTTGGGTTGTTGTTGCACCAATGGTCAATTTATCCTTGATACGGACAAAAGGTTTAACAACGACCAAAGGACAAAACACAGTTCGAAAATTATCGGACGACACATGCGTAAAAGATTCTAATTCTACATACAATGCATCTTCGGCATTGGAAAACTTTACAGTTGGATTTTTTGGTTTGTTTGGTTCATGCGGTATTATCGACCGTGTATGTGTTAATGTTTCCATCGGGTTAAAACGACGGATTGTATCGCCATCGATGTTTTGTGCGGCGACATTACCGCCGAACAGTGTCACCAATACAAAAGTTGCCAAATGCTTTGGGTTAATAAATAAAAATCTGTTATTTTTGTTCATGTTGCACAAAACATAATACACATAATTTAATTTGTCAAACGTATATGATATTTTTTTACATAAAAATAGTTATTTTTTGTGTTTGTAATAGGCCGATATTTATGGTATAATTGTACAGACGAAGAATAAAACAAAGGATGGGAGATTATGAAAAAATTGCATAAATCTTTGATTGGCGCGATGGTCGGATTAGTTTTCACAAACGGCGCGATGGCGGCGTCGTGTGATATTGTGACAAATCGTGACGCGTTGTCTGCAATATTGAAAATTGTTGGTTTCGAAGTTGGGGGTGCCGCCGCCGCCGCCGTGGTTGCACCGGTTATGGGACCACTTGGTTTGGTTGCGGTAAGCATTGGTGGTGGATATTTGGGCGCCAAGTTGACGAACAAGGTTTATACTAAGAAAGATTACCTTTGTTTTGATGACAAGGGTAAAAAATGTCTGCAATGTGATTTACACCAAGCAGGCAGGGCATATGAATGTGATGAGGGTAAGGTTGCTATTGCGCCAGGTATTCAAATGCGTTGCAACACAAGACTAATAGGTGCCGATCGTTGGGAACGGTTTGAAGTGCCATTGTGTCCCGGTGCTACGCAACTTACTGGTGAAAAAGGCAGTGTGGAGGCAGAGTTGAATTCCAGCTTGAAGAAGAATTTGGCTACGCAGGGTGTCCCGGGCGTATGGGTTGTCGAAGACGACGTATGTTATACATATAAGTGTACCAAGAGTTACGAAGAAAAAGATGGCAAGTGTGTCAAAAAAGGAACTACACCCCCGGGACCGGGACAGGACGGCATAAGCGAACAGGAATGTTATGACCGTGGCGGTATTCCAATGACAAATGGGACCTGCCGTTGCCGTGATGGTGAATGGTTTAGCAAAGAGGAAGGACGGTGTAAGTCAAAAAGTAACTGTCGTAATTGCATCGATGGCGCAGGTATAACCTTTAAGTTGGATAATAGGGGTGGTATTATAGTCATAGGTGACAACAACAGTAATATCTCCAATGGCGGTAACCATAACACCAACACCAATAGCAACAATAATAGCAGCTATAACGGTGGCGGTGGCAACAGCAGCAGTTTGCAAAACTGTTTGAACAGCCGCACGACAACTAACGGCAAGGCATGTTGTTATCTGCCAAAAACTGGTGCGAATGGCGCGCAGTACGATGCGGCAACCGATAAGTGCAACTGTAACGCCGCTGGCAAGACTTTCTCGGTTGGAACCGATGGTCGTGGCCAGTGCACCGGGGGTAATGTGCCTGATCCGAACCACAATTGTCCAGCAAATATGTACTATAACCCAAATGTTGGTCATTGTATGTGCAGCGCGGACAATCAACGCGAAACAGATAATAATACCAAGTGTGAATGTGCGGTTCCAAATGCGAAAAATGACGCAAATGGCCAATGTCAGTGTAACGTATCAGGTATGATTATCAAGGATGGTCAATGCGTATTCGAGGCCAAACAATGCCCGACCCCAGGTATGGAATTTGATGCGGCAAGTGGACATTGCAAGTGTGTCAACCCATATCAGCGCGAAATAAATAACTTTACTGGGTGTGAATGCACAGTTCCAGGTGCGAAGAACGATATGAACAATGTTTGTCAGTGTACGGATAAAGACAAGGTTGTTAAAGATGGCAAATGCGAATATGGTGAATCTGGGCTTGCCAATATCCGCGCAAACATCAGTGCCGCGTTCAGTAGCCTAAGCTCTAAAATGGGCGGATTTGAAAAGTCCGTATGGAAAGATGCCGAAGGTAACTTTAATACTGCACGTTTGGCATCGGATAGTATCGCGGGTGTTGTGCTTGGTACCGCCGGTGGTATTATCACATCCAAGTTGGTTAAAAAGAGCCAGTTGAAGAAAGGTTTTGAAGATATCAAATGTTCAATTGGTGGTCAAAACGTTGCAAGCTATGGCGATACATTCAGTGTCGGCATGTAATGTGACAGTCGATTAATAAAGAACGGATGCAATTGCATCCGTTTTTTATTGTTAACCACTAATCCTTAATTGTCCGCATGCCGAACCAATATCGGTACCGCGTTCGCGGCGTATGCGCGTATGCACGCCATTTTTGATAAGAATATCTTGGAAACGATGTACCGCATTCCCCGACGGCGACGTGAAATCGCGTTCCGCCACCGCATTCCATGGTATAAGGTTCACCATGCAATTTTTCCCCCGCACGATTTTAACCAATTCATTGGCGCAATCTTCGGTCGCATTTAACAGGTTTCCATCCGCATCACCCAACAATATGTATTCTATCATCAATTGGCGGTTGTGAGCGTCGGTAAATCGCCAGGCGGCATCCATTATATCCCCAATGCTAAATCTGTTTGCTATGGGCATTATTTTGCGTCGCAGGGCATCATTTGGTGCGTGCAGTGATATTGCCAGGTTGATTGGCCGTCCCCACTCAACAAGTCTGTCTATGCCCGGCACAATGCCGCAGGTGGATACCGTAATGCGGCGCCACCCAATTCCCATGTCGTGATTTGCCCGTTCAATAAACCCGATAACGTTTTCAGTGTTCTGTAACGGTTCGCCTGTACCCATAACAACAATGTGAGATACGTCGTTATTATTTGCATCGCCATTGGGGCGAATTGGTTTATCAGATTGCCGGTCGGCACGTAATTCCCACTGGGCAACAAGTATTTGAGAAAAAATCTCGTTTATTGTTAAATTGCGTTTCAAACCCAACAGTGTACTGGCACAGAATTTGCACCCCATGGCGCATCCTGCTTGGGAACTGACACAGACACTGTTGCCGTAACTGGTTCGCATCAATACGCATTCGATTCTTTCGCCGTCATTTAGTTCCAATAAAAACTTTACCGTTTGGCCGTCTGATGATGCCAAACGTTTGACCACGCGTACCGGTAATGTTTGTGCGCACGCGTCCAGGTCATTACGCAATTTTTCCGGAATGTTTTTCATTACAGAAAAATCCGGTGCGCCACGTGACATCCATTCGGCAATTTGCTTTGCGCGAAAACGTGGTTGCCCCATATTGGTCACAAACTGTTCCAATTCGGCGGGTGTTAAATCAAAAAGTACGGTTTTGCTCATAATTTATACCGATTGTCGTTAATGATAACAACGGCCTTGCGACGCAGTTGCTTTAATTGTTGGTCGGCAATAAACGATGCACGACGGTACATCGCATTTTGCTTTATCATATCATCCAATTTGCCGTATTCTTTGCCCTTTTTCGTGCTGCATACCAAATAGACAGAACCATCAATCGGCTTTGACCAATTCAGGTTACCGATTCCCGCAACCCGTTCCCTTATTTCTGGGGCCAATTCATACTGCATTGCGGTAAACTTTTGTGGTGCGCCACCAAGTTTTTCTGCCATATCAATCGCATTGTCACAGCTTTTTGGCTTTGTTAACTTTTTACGCACATCTTCGGGTACATCAAACAAACGCACCATAGTCATTTCTATCGGCAACCCATGTTCGCGTTCCAGCCCTACTTTTTCGGTGCTAATATCTTCGGCAGAAACCTCTATTGTTGGCATAATTGTACGGGCAATAATAACCTGCCATGCGATATTGGCACGTGTTGCATAGACCGCCATACTAAGTTCTGAATCAGATAGTTCCCCAAGGTTCATGCGCTTTAATTCTTCGACGGCATCTTTATCTGTTGGTGAAACGTTAAAATTTGCCGCATATTTCAATTTTACACCGTCATCGATAATGTTTTGCAGTGCCTGGCGCCGATTGTCGGTGGATGTATTACCCTGGCGCGCCATAAGTTTTGTGCGTGCGGTGATATCTGTATCGGTGATTGGTTTGCCATCAACCGTCGCAACAACCGTTGCCGCATTTGCCCCAAATGTGAAAAACGCCATCATAATCATCAGTATTTTTTTCATAACCTCTCCCTTGCTTTTAATAATGTTGCCCATCAACACTTATACCGAAACGGAATTGAAATGTTGTTGTACCCTTATACTCTTCTTGGTTCGTTTCTTTGATTGTACCGTCACGACGATAACCAAAACTAAGATAATAACATGGATGTTCATAATATAGTGCACCACTGTGCTGTTGCCAATGGTCTTCGGTTGCGTTGTATATCATATTCCAACGCAATGCCCAGCGGTCTGTGATTGCAAAGCCAATTCCGCCCATAATTTCATGAATAGATTCTTCCTGGGTCAACAATTCATCAAATTGCTTTGACCACATATGTCCAACGTTCAAGAAATTGCGGCTTGTACCAATTACCGCACTTGTTTCAATATGGCGCAGACCGAAATTTTCCTGGGCAAAACGAAAACGACTATACAGGTTTAACCATTTGGAATTATTATAACCAACGCGCCCGACGTAATCTGATTGTCCATCGTGGAATCCGCTGTTGGGGTCAATTTTTTCATGTTTGGTGAAATCATATGATTGACCAAAGAATGCCTCGATAGTTTTACCTTCTTGATTAAATGCGGCCCAACGCATACCGTAATCTGCAAATGTGCCATTTTCCCACAAATCAAGTCCGGCAAAACGATTAGCCGAAAACAGTGTCGCGTCCGAAAGTAATGCACCGGCGGAATCTGTATCACGTGCAAATTGGTCGTCTTTGATATGGCGCATAAATGTGATGCGGGCGCGCGGTTCTATGACATTGGTCCATGTTGTGCGTGGCCTAAATAATGGCAGTCCCCATTCCAAATAACCACTTGGCAGGAAACGGCTTTTAATCCCAGAATATTCATCACCATCAACCATTTCCGTATTATAGAAATTATAAATATCATAACGCGTTGCCAAACTTGCGGTTATGCGGTTTCCACCCCACAATGTCCATGGCGATGTTACACGCGCTTCGCCAATAAGACGTTGTGATGCAAATCCGTCCCCAGATATTCCAAGTACGTCGCCTATAAATGTTGCATAGGTTGATGCAAATATTGGCTGGGTTTGATAAATACCGCGAATGTTTGGCAAAATATCGCCAGATGGTACAGAAATATTATGCCGCGAGTGTGTACGCAATTCTTGAAAGACGTGGGCGTCTGCGATGACATAGCCTGATTGTCCGAACAATTCTAAACGCGCCCCAGAATCCAAATACGGTTGTTCGTTATAGAATCCGTACTTCTGCAAGTATGTTTTATCAGATGCGCGATTCAAAAATATATTCGCCCGGGCATTTTCCCCAAGTTCGATTATGTCGTTATGAAATACATGCCAACGGTCTTTACCTTCGCGATTATGTGTATATGAACCACGTGTACGAAATTCAGAATGCGACCCATTAAGGCGATGTTCCAATTGAAACAATGGATTTTCCGCAGTCAAATATGACAAAGTCACCGTCGCATCATGTGTGTCAGACAGATACAAATAAAACGGTATATTAATCTGGGTTCCCATTTTATTCGTAGATTCAAGATTCGGAGTTAAAAAACCAGTCTTGTGTTTAACCGTCGGATCAGGCATATCAAAATACGGCAACCACATAACTGGTAAATCATAAATCCAAAACAACATATTGTAAAAATACAGCATGTGATCATCCGAATCGTGCTTGATTCGCCTCGCGGATATTTCCCATGCTTCGCCACCAAAACTATCACAATTTTTACATGCTGTAAAGGAAGCACCCTGTGCAACGGTTATATTATTTTCTTTGGATACGTTTTCTGATTCAATGTATACGTGTGGTCCCAACCATATTTGAATATCGCTGCCAGACAAATCGGTGCCGTTTTTTGTAATATAAGAATCCTTTAATGTCATCTTTTGGCCGGACTTATTAGATATCTCGGTTTTACCAACGGTTTTAAGTGTTTCTGATTTCAAATCATATTCAATTTTGTCGGCCTTGATAACGGTTGGTTCGTCCAAATTAACAGATATCGCATTGGCGGCATGCGATATCAAAACAAGGGCAAGAGCACAACAAGTCTTTCTCATTTTTTCAACAATACCACCATGATAATTCCAAACAAAACCGCCTGCGCGCCACCAAGCAAAAACAAATGGGTCGTCGTTTCAAGCATATTTGATGCCGACATGAATGCGGCCATAACCACAGACATCGATACCACCGACAATGCCGGTGCAAAACTTGCCCGACGTCGCAATAAAGATGAACGCAACAAGATTGCAAGGCAAAGTGCAGCCAAAATTAGGTTCATCATTGGTTGCAAGAAACGATTACACAATTCCGTTAGTACAGTTTTACGTTGTTTAACGGTCAGGTCGTCTTGTGATGCATAACGCAATAATTCGCCCGTTGGCATTCTGCGCGTTTTAAAAGATGAAGAATTATTTTTTGTTGCGATACTTAAATCCATATCGAAACTGTCGAATGTTCCGATGATACTGCCGTTGCCAGTTGCCTGCATAGCACCCTTGGTCATGACAATGGAAAGACCGCGCATTGTCGTAATCAGTTTTCCGTTTTCGGCGAAGATTATCATTTGCGATTTATCTTTGCGGGTGTCAGACAACATAACATGATTCAAATCGTACCCAGAAACTTTGTCCACATATACCACCAAATCACGTGTCATTTCTGTAAACGCACCTTCTTGCAGTTTAAGGTGTGCCAACCCATATCGCAGGTTCCATTGTGTGTCATAAAACTTGGCCTGGGTCGCGGGTACAATCCACAGGTTCAACACCAGGTTTGCCGCCGTCAGCAATCCAGCCAGTACCAGTGCCGGTCGTGCAATCTTGCCAGGCGATGTTCCCGATGAAACCATAACCACAACCTCGTTATCACCAATCATCTTGTTGTACACAAACAATACTGCAATAAACGTCACAAATGGCACGATAATAGACAGAATAAACGGAACCATCATAACGGTCAGACCCAAAAAATTGGTAAGTTTGACACCATAACTTATCAAGAATTTCATCATAGACATAATCTGGACCATCCACGACAGTCCAGTTAATATCATCAGCAACATTACAAAAATCCCAACCAGTTGCCGTGTAAAATATTTATCCAGTATCTTCATCAAATAAAGTATAGAGTCCAAAAACATAGTCGTCAAATAATTTAATAAAATATGTAAAAAATATTTGCAATTCATCGATTCGGTGTTATAATCAACGTGTTCTTAGAAGTTAATTTTAAGGGCGGGGCGAAAAACCCCGCCCTTATAGATAAACAAGACGTCAAACAAAATACCAAGGGAGATAACGAATGTCTTTTGTTTCTATGCCGCGTCAGGATTTATTGTTGGCCATTGATTCTTTGGCCAGTGAAAAGCAAATTGATCGTGAAACGGTTTTCAGTTCATTAGAGGCCGCGATTGCAAAAATTGCAAAGCATAAATATGGCGAAGAATTTAATATTGTCGCAAATATAGATCGTAAAAATGGTGCAATTTATGTAAAGCGACTGTTTGATGTTATTGAATCTCCGGAATCTGCCGGTGAAGATTACAGCCCGTTTACAATGCTGACCGTCGAAGAAGCAAAAAAATATTCTAAAAATCCATCGGTTGGTGATGTTGTCGAAGATGCACTGCCGGAACCAGAATTTGGTCGTATGGCATTTCAAACGGCACGTCAAATTATGACCGCACGTGTGCGCGATGCGGAACGTGGCCGCCAGTATGAAGAATTCAAAGACAATATTGGTGATATCATCAGTGGTGTTGTAAAACGTATTGAATTTGGTAATGTGTTTGTTGATATAAATGGCAAGGCCGAAGGTTATATCAAGGGCAGCGAACTTATCCCTGGGGAACGTTTGGCGGTTGGTGACCGTGTGCGCGCGTTGATTATGGATGTTGCGCGTTCTAATTCGGGCCCACAAATCTTTTTAACACGTACACATCCGTTGTTCATGGAAAAACTGTTTGTCCAAGAAGTCCCAGAAATCTATGAAGGTATTATCAAAATTAAATCTGTGGCACGTGCCCCGGGTTCGCACGCGAAAATTGCGGTTGAAACGGCGGATCCATCTATTGACGCGGTTGGCATGACCGTTGGTATCAAGGGTACACGTATTCAACCTGTTATAAACGAATGCCATGGTGAAAAAATTGACGTTATATTGTATTCCGAAGACCCGGCGGTATTTATTGTTAATGCAATGCAACCGGCCAAGGTCGCAAAAATCATCGTTGATGAAGATACACGCAGTGCGGTTGTCGTTGTGAACGAAGATCAACAGTCTTTGGCAATTGGTCGTCGTGGTCAGAATGTTCGCCTTGCGTCACAACTTACTAATTGGAACATTGATGTCGTGAACGAGGCCGAAGAACAAGAACGTCGTGCAAAAGAAGTCAAAGAAAAGACAGAACTCTTTATCCGTGGTTTGGATGTTGATGAAATGATTGCGCACCTGTTGGTATCCGAAGGTTTCCGTACAATCGAAGAAATTGCATTCGTCGAATTGAAAGAATTGGAATCTATCGAAGGTTTCAATACGGAATTGGCGGTCGAATTGCAAAATCGTGCCAAGGCATACCTTGAAAAATTGGAACGCGATTATTTCGAAGAAGGTCGCAAAATGGGTATGTCTGATGATTTGCTGACATTTGATTTTATCCAACGTCCAATCATTATGAAATTGGGTGCGGCCGGAATCAAGACATTGTCTGACTTGGCGGATTTGGCATCTGATGAATTGGTTGAGATATTAGGTGAAGAAACAATGAGTGCTCATTTGGCGGGGCGCGTGATTATGAAGGCACGTGAAATCGCATTTGGCATTACCCAGGCCGAAGAAACCGAAGAATAAAAACTGTATAACTATATAAACCCGGGAGGTTACATATGGCGACACTGACACTTGGAAAATCTGTGACATTGGACGCAGTACAAAGCAAAAAAGGCGATTCTGTTTTCGTAGAACGTCGTCGCCGTGTTGTTGCACCCGGGCGCAATGAATTGCGTGAAGAACCGGCAAAACCGGCGCAACCGCATAATCCGGCGGATGAAAAATTACGCGCAGTTTTAGAGGCCGCACGTGCCCGCGAAGAAGAACGCAAAAAACGCGAAGCCGAAGAGGCCGCGGCTCGTGCCGCGCGCGAGGCCGAAATTGCACGTGAAACCAAAGAATATGAACAGGTCAAAGAACAATTGTCCGCGCGTGAAAACAGCATGCAACAGGCCCAAGAAGAATATGTCGAACCGACATCTGTTCCGCGTTCTGTGCAAAATGGCGGTAAAAAGAATCAAAATCGTCGTATGGATGATAATTCTGACAATGATGATGCACCGGTTCAAAATCGTCGCAATAATAAATTCGGTGGTGGCAAAAAAGAATTTACAAAAACCGGAAAAATATCGTTGCAAGATATCGTCATGGGTGATGATGATGACGAAGATTCAATCGGTATTCGTGGTGCAAACCGTCGTCGTTCCGAAGCATCGTTAAAACGTTTTCGTGAAAAGGCGCGTGCGATGTTCAATGCGCCGCAAAAGGTTGCGCACGAGGTTACATTGGGTGACACAATCGTTGTCAAAGATTTGGCCGCGGCGATGGCGGAAAAGGTTGGCAACGTTGTCAAGAAATTGATGGAAATGGGAATGATGGTTTCCCAAAATCAATCAATTGATGCCGATACTGCGGAAATTATCGCAGGTGAATTTGGCGCAACGGTAAAACGTGTAGAGGTTAAACCTTATGCTGACCAAATTGAACGTGCACCGAATCCAAATAATCTGAAACCGCGCGCCCCGGTTGTGACGGTTGTGGGACACGTTGACCATGGTAAGACATCATTGTTGGACGCGTTTCGTAATGCAAACGTTGTTGCCGGCGAAGCGGGCGGTATTACCCAGCATATTTCTTCGTACGAGGTTAAAACAAAATCAGGTGCGGTTATTACTTTCTTGGATACGCCGGGACATGAAACATTTACCGCAATGCGTGCGCGTGGTGCACAGATGGCGGATATCGTCGTATTGGTGGTTGCGGCAAACGATTCAATTATGCCACAAACTATCGAGGCCATAAATCATATTCGTGCGGCCAAGGTTCCGTTTATCGTTGCAATTAACAAGATTGACCTGCCCGAAGCAAACCCGCAAAAGGTTAAAACAGATTTATTACAACAAGAGGTCCAGGTCGAAGAAATGGGCGGTGATGTTCAATGCGTTGAAATATCGGCGAAACAAAAAATTGGTCTTGATAAATTAGAAGATGCAATTCTTTTACAGGCGGAAATGATGGATTTAAAGGCTGACCCAGATATGCCGGCCATTGCCACTGTGGTCGAAGCAAAAATGGAACGCGGCCTGGGTGCGGTTGCAACCGTTATCATTCGCCAGGGTACATTAAAGATTGGTGATGTGTTCGTTGTTGGTGAAACATTTGGTCGTGTTCGTGGTTTGATTATGTCAAATGGCGAACGTGTCAAGGCGGTGAAGCCGGCACAACCGGTTATGGTGTTGGGGTTGGATTCTGTTCCGGCCGCGGGCGACCAATTGAACGTCATGGAAACCGAGGCACAGACCCGTGAAGTTGCCGCGTACCGCATACAACGTGCGCGTGACAAGGCAAATGCGGTTAAGCGTTCATCACTGGAAGAATTATTTGCAAAACAAACAAGTGACGATAAAAAACTTACATTACCGGTTATACTGCGTGCAGATGTCCAGGGCAGTGTAGAGGCCATTACCGACATGTTGCGCAATATTAAAACCGAAAAAGCATCTGTTGATATATTGTCTGCGGGTGTTGGTCAAATTACCGAAGGCGACGTTCGTTTGGCGATTGCATCGGGTGCGGTGATAATTGCGTTCAACGTACGTGCGGATTCCGCGGTTCGTGATATGGCACGCGCGGGTGGTGTTGATATTCGTTATCACAGCGTTGTTTATCGCATTACCGATGAAATCAAAGAAATCTTGTCTGGTAAATTGGCGCCGGAAAAGAAAGAAAACTTTATCGGATATGCCGATGTTATCGCATTGTTCACGGTGGGCAAGGGCACACGTGTTGCTGGTTGCCGCATGACCGAAGGTGTGGTGAAAAAAGACGCATTTGTACGTCTCTTGCGTGATAATGTTGTTATATACGATGGCAAAATTGGCGAATTGCGCCGCGAAAAGAACGAAGTTAAAGAGGTTTCTGGCGGTGTTGAATTCGGTATGAGTTTTGATAAATATAACGACCTGAAAGAAGGTGACCGCGTTGAATGTTACGAGGTTCAAGAAATCAAAGCCCAGTTGTAATCTAGGAATATTATCAGAAGTAAAAATGGGTGCGAAAATCGCACCTGTTTTTTATAATTCCCGCTTGAATTTTGATATATGTTTGCTATTCTTGTGCCAAAAGGAAGACGCATGGATACAAATTACACTGTTTTAGCTCGGAAATATCGCAGTCAGGATTTTCAATCTTTAATAGGCCAGGATGTTTTGGTGAAAACACTTACCACCGCGATTAAAACAGGACGTATCGCACATGCGTATATTTTTACCGGTATTCGCGGAACTGGGAAAACCAGTACCGCACGTATTTTGGCCAAGGCATTAAATTGTTTGTCGTCTGATGGACCAACGGCAACGCCATGTGGTACATGCGAAAATTGTCGCGCAATTGCCGCCGGACAGCATATTGACGTTTTGGAAATCGATGCTGCGTCACATACTGGGGTTGATAATATGCGCGAAATATTGGATGCCGCGCAATATCGTCCAACAAATGGTCGGTACAAAGTTTATATCATCGACGAAGTTCACATGCTGTCCACCAGTGCGTTTAACGCATTGTTGAAAACATTGGAAGAACCACCCGCACATGTAATCTTTATTTTGGCAACCACCGAAATTCGCAAGGTTCCGGTCACGATTTTGTCACGATGCCAACGCTTTGATTTGGTGCGCGTGCCGGTTGATACATTGAAAAAACATTTTGCATGGATTGCCGAACAGGAAAAAGTAGAACTGACCGATGCGGCAAATGAATTATTGGCGCGTGCGGCCGATGGGTCTGTGCGTGATGGGTTGTCATTACTGGACCAGGCGATTGCGCAAACCGGTGGGCATGTTGATGAAACCGCTGTGATGGATATGTTAAAACGTGCCGATCGTGGTGTGGTTGTTGATTTTATGCAGACAATTCTTTCGGGTAATGTCGCGACCGCAATGGCCAAGGCAGACGAGATCTACACTAATAGCGCAGATTTAACAATGCTGCTTACCGATATGATGGAATGGACGCATTGGGCCACACGTATGCACCCTGTATTGCATGCGGGTGAAAGCAGCAATATTCCATACACCGCCGATCAACGCGCGCGCATAAACGAAATAAATAAACATGTATCGTTGAATACACTTTCGCGTATATGGCAGGTAATGGTTGCGGCGGTTCCAGAAATGGCGGCATCTGCAAATCAAAAACAATGCTTTGACATGTTGGTTGTGCGTTTAATGCATATTGCAGATATGCCATCTTTGCCAGAAATATTAAAACAGGAAAAAACAGATACACCGCGTCCAGTTCAAACCGTTGCGCCGGCCAAAAGCGAAGCTGTTCAGATTAAAACCGCGACTGATTTGGCAGACTTGTTAAAAGATGCGCGCGAAATGATGCTCTATTCTTATTTTACCAAAAATATAGAGGTTTCAGATATAACAGGTAATCGTATTTCTTACTTTGATCGTGGTGATGATGCCGATTTTCAAAAGAAACTGTCTTCGTGGTTAAATAATAAAACGAACGAAAATTGGGAACTTAATAAAATCGAAGAATCACATCAAAACCAAACTGTACGCGAACAAATTGAAACCGATGTGGAATCTGATCCAATGGTTGCAGATGCGATGTCTTTGTTTGCCGATGCAGAAATCGTTGGTGTGTCAAAGCAATAATTTTTTTGGGGGGATGAAATGAGAACAGAATCTGGGCGCAGTTTAATTGAAATGATTGGGGTGTTGGCTATAACTGGGGTTATGACCGCAAGTGCAATTGCAATATATAATTCCATACGACATAATCAGCATAATACAATTGCCGCCGCCACTTTGCGAGAGGTTGCAAAAAATGCAAACTTGCTGATGGGAATGCGCGGTGATTATACCGGTATATCAGTTGATTATTTAATAAAGGCCGGTGCTTTAACGTCTGATGTCGCGCCGATTGGTCGTACGTGGTCGATTGATGTTGGTGCGGCGGATACAACGACCTTTGAAATAAAATTACAAGGGCTGTCGCATGGTGAATGTGATTTCTTTGCGGCGGCGGTGCCGGCATGGGCCCAAGAAATGTTCGTTAATGGTGTGGCGTCTACGGAATATGTACAATGTATTTCTGCATCAGAAAATAATATAACCTTTGTTGCAAAGTAGAAATGAAGAGAACAATATTTGCTTTCTTTTGTATATTATTATCCGCATGTGCGGCATATCAAAGTCCGCCGCGTTCTACGTGGGGAACCTATCTGCATGGTGCAAGTTTTACCGATATGACCGATGCCGCACGTATCGCTAAAAAGCCGATTTACCTGGGGGCGGGGGGACGGACAGTGGCCGATGCGGTAAAGAAAAAACCAGAAATGGATTATGGTGATAAGATGCAAAATGAATCTGCGACCATAATTGGTTATATGTCAGAATTAGAATATAAATTATACGATGCATTGCGTCGTCCTGGGTGTTCTGTCCAGCGCGCCGGTACGGATATTGTTGTGATATTGGTGCGGGACGCGATTATGGAACTGGATGCCCCAGAAATATCACCTGATGGTGATGATAATTTGGGTGATGTCGCAAAAATCTTGAAGCAATATGATGCGACTTTTGTTGAAATTGCTGGCTATACAGATGCTATGCGTGATGCGTCTGCGGCACGCGCGCTGTCGTTGGATATGGCGCAACGTGTCGCGGTGTATTTTGCAGAACATAATATTAAACCATCACGTATGTTTATTGTTGGGCGTGGTGCCGCCCGCCCGATTGCGGGGCAAGATGAGTGGGGGCGCCTAACCAATCGCCGGGTTGAAATCCGGATTACACCGGTTAGATAATTTCTGATAACTTTCTCTTTTATTTTGTAAAATTTGTTGCTATAGTGAACCCGTCAACAAAACAAAAGGATGAAAAAATGGAAAAACAATCTGTTGTAAAAAAGTATGTCAAAGTTGGTATTGTTGCCGCGGTTGTGGTTGCAATTGCCATTATTGGTGTGTTTGCTTTGCGTGGTGGCCGCACAATGAGTGCAACCGAAGCAATAAGCGAAGTATCCGCGGATGCACCGACGGGCGCAGATTTGCGTATGGCTGTTATTCGTATGGATGCAATACAATCTGATGCCAAAGCATTGCAAGATTTGCGTAAACAAAAAGAAAATTATGAAAACAAATTGCGCAGTGAATTAGAAAAAGAACAAAAGGCATTGGAAAAAGAAAAAGCTGAAATTGAAAAATCACAAGATGTGTTGTCACGTGATGCGTTGCAACGCCGTGTCGTTGAATACCAAGGCAAGGTCACAAAACTGCAACGTGATTTGACGGAACGTGCGCAATCAATCGATGCAGTTTTCCAAAAGGCATTGACCAAAATCCAAGAAAATCATCTTGACCCGATCATTGGTGCGATAATCGAAAAGAAAAACTTGTCTTTGGTTATTGATGGCCGTTTTGCACGTACGGGTGCAAATGTTGCAAATCTGGATATCACAGACGAAGTTATCAAAGCGTTGGATAAAAAGGTTTCTTCGTTCAAGATGGATAAACCAAAAGGTTTTTAATAGTTAATATGGTTAGTGGTTGGTGATTACACTAACCACTAACACTAACCATTAACACTCTCATGTTACAAATAATAAAATCTTTATTCGGGCCACGGGCAACAAAAATGACGGCGGGTGAAATCGCCAAAAAGTTTGGTTTGGAATTGCGTGGAAATCCAGAAACATTGATTAATGGAATTGCACCTATCGCGGATGCTCGCCTGGGTCAGATTGCTTTTTATTCCACTGAACAAAACAGTAATGCGTTTAAGATATTACCTGTCAGTGTTTTAGAAAATACGCGCGCATCGGTAATTCTATTGCAACCAGAAATGGCATCACATGCCCCAAGTGGTGCAACATTGTTGGTATGCAACAGCCCGCGCGGTGAAATCGTAAAAATCTTGGGCGAGATATATCGCGAGGCTCCACGTCGTGGTATATCAATAGATGCTTTTGTTGAAAAGGGCGTGTTCTTTCGTGACAAACGCAGTACGTATGTTGGTCAATTTGCAACGATTGAACGCGGGTCGGTTATTGAACCTGATGTAAAGATATACCCAAATGTTTATATTGGTAAAAACGTTACAATCGGTCGTGGTACAGTTATTTATTCTGGGGCGCATATTGAAAATGCGACAATTGGCGCAGAATGTGTAATTCATAACGGTGCATCCATTGGCAAGGATGGTTTCGGATACACGCGTCAAAATGGACATAATATATTTATTCCACATGTTGGGCGTGTTGTGTTGGGCAATGGTGTTTCGGTTGGCGCAAACACTTGTATCGATAGGGGGGCACTGACGGATACAGTAATTGGTGATGGAACCAAGATTGATAATCTGTGTCAAATTGCCCATGGTGTTGTAATTGGCAAGGAATGTTTCTTGGCATCTGGTGTTGGAATTGCGGGTGGTGTTACTGTTGGTGACCGCGCTTTACTTGCCGGACATGTCGGAATTGCAAACGGTGTTAAAATTGGCAACGATGCCGAAGTCGGTGCAAATAGCGGCGTTTTCCGTGATGTGCCCGATGGTGCGCGTCATATGGGTTATCCGGCGGCACCTGGAACAGAATTTTTGCGTCATTACGCATGGGTTAAAAAACATATTAATCAAGACTAAAAAGGACGATAACAATGGTAGATGCAAAGGGTATAGAAGAAGCTATCCCACATCGTGGACATATGCGCCTGGTCGATGAAATACTTGAATTTACAGACAAGACTGCGGTCGGCATAAAACATGTACGCAATGATGAGTTCTGGTGTGCGGGGCATTTCCCGGCAAAGTCTATTATGCCCGGTGTTTTGATTGTTGAAGCATTGGCACAAACGGCATGCTTTATGATAATGAAGACCCATGGAAACAATGGCGGAAAAATGTTAGGGTATTTTGTGTCTATTGAAAATGCACGTTTCGCGAAAATGGTGCTGCCTGGCGATACATTGGAATTGCATGTTGAAGAAATAGCATCAAAGTTAAAGATGCATAAATTCGTTGGAAATGCATTTGTAAATGGTGTGCGTGTGGCATCGGCAACGTTTTCGGCAATAATGGATGACAATCCGCAGATTTAAAAAATGCCCATTTGGGCATTTTTATATTTTCAGACCAAAGCATAGTCTTGCACATTCGCCGATAATAAACGCAACAGTTGTCACAATGGCGCAAATAAGCAGCATTTCAATAAACTTTGGCCAAAACTTTTCATGACACAGACGCGATTTTACATAATTAAAAAAGAATATAACTGATACTGCAACGACCCCTGTCATCGCCAGTGCAATAAAAGTATTTGATATAAATAAAAATGGAATTACCAACATCCCCGAACTAAACAGATATGCAACCCCAGTTGATAGCCCACAACGCAATGCCACATTTGAATTGCCACCTGTGCGGACAGATAGATATTCTGATGCCGTCATAGAAAGTGCTGCTGCGACCGATGCAATGATTGCTGTTACCAGAATTGCGTATTGTCCCGCCGCCGCAAAAACAAGCCCCACAACAAGACCAGTAGTAGATACAATCGCATCGTGCATCCCCAATACGGCACACCCCCAAAAAGAATAATTTTTTCCCATATAAAAAAATTACCCCCAATTAGGGGGTAAATATAACAGGTTTTGTATCCTGAACCTACCATGTTGGTGCATGGTCGCCTTCTTTGACAATTGGTTGTTCGTCTTCCCATACTGAAAGGCCCGTTTTAACATCGGACAATGTTAATTGCAGATAATATTCTACACGTGTATCAACCGATGAAAACCATCCGGATTTTAATTTCAAATTACGTTGCAACATTTTCCCTGTAAGCGACATGTTTGGTGCAACCAGTGTCCCCTTGCCGACAATGGTCGCGGCATCATATTCGGCATTGCCACGTGTGTCACGTACCGCATAGGTTGTTTCATCTTCGGCAGATTTAAAGTTCCTAAATCCGGTGCTAACCTGGGCGCGTCCAGAATTAACCAATGTTTTACGAATCTTTTTAATTAAAATATCCGTATCAAAACGTTGCATAGTGTCATTTTGAATTTCGCCAATCGCGATAACTGGATTTTTAACCTTGGCAAATGCACCACTGGCCAACATAGAATTGGTCATCTTTTCGGCGGTTGCGGTCCAATCGCGATATTCTAATTCCATAACATTTTGCATCGCGGAAACTTCCTTGGAATTATCAAGGTCAACAACCGTTGTTTCCCCACAACCACAAAGAACTGCGCATAATGCAATTGGTAATATTTTCTTCATGTTTTCCCCTTTTGGTTATTTAAGTTTTATTTGTTTTATATCATATTTATTCGGTACGGTGCGAACATAGATTAAATAATTGCCTTTTGGTTCTATTTCTATCTGTCTAATTAGATTACCATTGGAACGTAATTCAATCAAGCCATTGTTTGGCGCACGCATCACAGATATTGTCTTGGGCAGTGTCGCCCACGTCCGGACTTCGGCACTGTTGGTGACCTCGGAATAAATTGTGGATATTATGCCGAATAATGGTGCGGCATCTGAATGTGAATTATAAAGCGATGATTGTAATACCACACGTGATACGGCGGACGTGAACGCACGCAGTGCATCATTAGTGCGATATTCTGTATATTCTGTCATAAACATTGCATCTGTATCGGCAAGTTTTTTTGCGCCATCTATTTTCAAGTAATGTTGTAAAAACTCTGGTTCGGAAATGGCGATGGTAACCATGGAAGCACCCCTGCCGGTTGCAACAGGAATACTAATTCTTTTCTCGGTAAGTTTTGGCGCAAAACTATCTTCAATAAAGACCCATACTGTATTCGTTGGTTTTTGCTTTGATTCGGCTAATTTTAAATCTTGTACAACAAGACCATTTTCTGGCACCATACCGTTTGCGCGACGCAGATACGTTGTCGCATTGCTAAAATCGCCTGATGATAAGAAATATATCCCCGATAAATACATCAGCGCAGGATTCATAATATCGCGATATGCCGTCCATTTTGAATTGTCATTATTCAAATTTTTAATTATATCGTTTGTTTCAGATAGTCTAGATTGATTTGATTCTATCAGTTTTTTATATGCCACAGACATATCTTGTTGGTGCGCATACGATTGATTTATTATAACCCGTGCATCATTCCACCGCCCGTCGGCAATCGCCGCCCACAGTTGATAATATGATACGAATAATGAATCCATCATATAGGGTTTATAATCATTTGCGTTTGCGCCAAATGTTAATGTTGTTGCTTCACGCAATATATCGCCACCCGTAGAATTGATATTGCGTTTATTAAATGTTTCATATGCCTTGTCCGCATTTGCAATATCATTGGCATGGAACAGCGCATCGGCTGTTAATAACAAATCAAGATTGTTTTTATTTTCGAATTCCGTATCGGTTGTTTCGGCCATATAGTTATTTCGAACACTGTCTAAACGTGATTCAATGGTTGCGCTGCACCCACATAATAAAAATGTAACAGCCAAGAAAGACGATATTTTACGCATAGTTATAACGTGACAGGTGTCAAATCTTTTAATTCGTTTGTTTGTGGATTGTAATAGCGTGGTATCCCGGTGTATTCCAAAATCGCATGGTGCAACGGGATAAGGAATTCCGGCAATGGCGAAGACCGCCCCATTTTCATATACGCAACCATCTTGGGGTCACTGAACGCCATACGTAATTCGGCCTTAATCGGGCGATGGTTAAATCCTTCGTAAATAACAACCCCTTCGGCCGGTTTGCCACCAACGGTGGTCTTTAATTTCATAAGATCAAATGCACTGAATACCGGTTCTTCCTTCTTTTCTTCGGTTTCGGTTTCTTTGCCATCCGGACCTTTGACCTTTTTCTTTTCCATTGTTATCTTTTGCGGTATCAGGTCGGCAAAACGTTTCGCCGTATCAAAATCATTCTGGCGGAATATAACCTTGGCCGAAGTGGTTGTCATAATGGTTGCCGCGGCATCCGCACCGTACTTTTCTTGAATCTGGTGGATATCCTGACCAATGAACAAGTACGATATCTTTTGGCTACGACCAACGTCGGGCCCTTGGATAACGGCCTGCATCTTTTGCATCTTGGGCATTTCATCAAGCAAGAATAACACTGGATATGGCCCCATTTTTTCGCCACTGCGTCCAACTGCCCCTGGGGGATTTGCCAACAAGAAATTAGACATTGTTTCAACGAACATTGATGTAATAGGTGTCAATGCCTTGGCATCAACCATATTGACGGACAGATACACCGTAACAGGCTTCATTTTCCCATCCTTGGGGTCAATCATGCCACGTATATCGGCAAAATGGAAATCCGAATGGGATGTTCTGTTACGAACCGCGGCATTACGGAATATGGCAAGTCCGGTTAAAATGGTTGAAATAATAGATCCGCGTTCTGTTGACGGCGTGTTGGCAAGTTTTGTTAATTCTGCGACGGCACGATTAGAATATGCAAACGAACGGCATTCGTTCACTGCGCTTTCCAACCAGTCTTTCATCGGGTCTGCCATCATAACGGTTTGGTCGCCTTGCTTTTGACGTTCTGCCAAATTGGCGGCAACGGCGATTTGCGCTTCGGTCATCCAATCAAGCATCATTGAAAACGATGCTTCTTTGCCAAGCCATGCCTGGGGTATTTGTGCCCATGAACCAATATGAACGTAATTCATTGCGTTCAATTCGCCTTTGTTAATTAAACCCATCGCCGCAAACGCATTTGGGTCATTTACCATCGAAAAGTAATAGTCTGACAAAACGGCCGCATCATCTGCATCGAATGTGCCGGCCTGCAGACGCCCATAGAAATAATCATCGGCCTTGGCACGTTCAATTTTTGAAACAATAAACTGTATAAATCCGGCAAGCCCCGCACGCCCAGCCTGGGTCCAGTGAGGATCGGCACTGCTGCCCACGGCATCGGGTACCAAAACGTCACAGATATAGTCGACATACAATTCGCGCTGTTCGGTGGCAAACGGTATATGTCCCGGTGATAACGGGTTCCACGATGGGTAATAAATACCCTTTTCTGGTTCGTCTTGTCCCGCCCAATTCATAATAAACACTGGACCGACTTTTTCAGAACGATACCCACTGGACCCCGCGTCAATTTCTGGTTTCGGGTCGTTTATAATCATGGATACATCCGGACATTCAAAAATAGTTGGAAACACGATACCCTGGGTTTTACCGGTCCCAGGAGGCGCCAAACACAAAACAGATGTGGTTTTCGGTAATTTTAATGGTTTGCCCTTGAAATACCCAAGCAACATCATAAATCCGCCATACAGCCCCATAGCTTCGACGTCTTTCTTGGTTGCTTCGTGACCAGACCGTTTGTCGTATTTATCTTTGCCGTTTGGATTAAATTCTTTTTTCAATGTGTCATCGTTTAACAAAAAGAACGCAAGTATCGGAAAACATGGTGCCAAACACGCAAAATCTGGGTGCATAATGGACCGTGTTAACCACGCTGGAATTTCTGCTATAACCGATAATCCAAGTGTCGAAAACGCATTTTTAAAATATAACTTGATCCAGACTAACGTCGCAGGTGTCCAACCATATCGCCATAGGTGTTCAAAGGCAAATGACAAACAAAAGGCAAAGGCACATATAATCCATATGGCAATACCCCAACGTATAGCCCAAAATGCTTGGGCTAGAGGTTGCTGCTCGTGCTCTTTATAGGCGCTGGATTTGAATATGTTCAAACCCTTGCTGTCTTTGCCTGCAGATAAAATCTTGAACTTTTCAGCCATTGTGTTATGATTATATCAGAAAAAACGAATTTTATAAAGCATGGAAATAAGATTTTAATGAAAAATATTCCAAGAATTTTTGTAGGTGAAAATGTAAGGTCTGGTGACGTAGTCACGGTTGCGCGTGAAACGTCACATTATCTGACACATGTTATGCGAACAAAAAATTGTCTGGTGTTTGGTGGTGGAAATGAATTTACGGCCACATTGACGCCGGACGGCAAGGAATTAATTGTTGGTGATAAAACCGCGCATATTGAGCCATCAAATGATATCACGTTGTATTTTGCACCAATTAAACGTACTGATGATTTAACAAATATGGCAACGCAAATGGGAATTGCTCGGTTTCAACCAGTAATTACTGAACGGACTGTGGCGGGGCATATTAACTGGGAACGCATGAGAAAAATTGCAACCGAGGCCGCCGAGCAATCAAATCGCAACAGTGTTCCCGAAATATCCGCGCCGGTGCGTTTTTCAGATTTAGAATTATCGAATATTTGTTTTGCCGATGAACGTTTCGCATATGCTGATAAAAATCATCGTCAAGTTTTAAAGAATGTAACCAGTATACTTGTTGGCCCCGAAGGTGGTTTTTCTGATGGCGAATTCGCCGCATTGGATGCCGCGGGTGCAACACCTGTGTCTTTGGGAAAAACGATTTTGCGGGCCGAGGTTGCCGCCGTAGTCGCAATTGAACAAATAAGAAAATGAAAATAAGAATCGCAAAGTTTATTGCTGATACTGGTGTGACATCACGTCGTGGTGCCGAACAAATGATTACGGATGGTCATGTTTCCGTCAATGGTGAAATTATAAAAACACCGGTGCATTTTGTTGATTCTGATGATGAAATCAAAATAGATGGCGTTCGTTTAGAACAACGGCACGATACACGTGTTTACGCATTTCATAAACCAATAGATACAATGACAACAACGCGTGACCCAAATGGACGAAAAACAATATACGATGTCTTGCCACGTGAATATCACAACCTGCGATATATCGGCCGTTTAGATTATAAAACAACTGGGCTATTACTAATGACAAATGATGGGTTGTTGGCCCGCAAATTAACAATGCCCAGTTCAAATATTCCGCGTGTTTATATTGCGGATGTTATCGGGACAAATATGTCACGTCTGGACAAGGCGCGTCGTGGTGCGATGGTTGATGGAATAAAATACCGCCCGATGAAAATAGAAATTATGCCGGACAAACGTTTGCGCATCACCGTCACCGAAGGAAAAAAGAACGAAATCCGCATAGTTTTAAAGGCGTGTGGATTGCCTGTGCGTACTTTGCACCGCGTGATGTATGGACCAGTTAGTATAAAAAATATTCCATCTGGAAAAATTGTAGAATTGGATGAAAAAACAATTGACGTACTTGTGAAATCTTCTCTATAATGCAAGCATAAGGAAGGGAGATTTACATGAAGAAAACAACAACGAATAAAACTGTAAAGCGCTCTATACACTTGGGGTCTGTTGCAATTCATACCAAGAAAAAAGTAACAAAAAAATTGCAACCAAAAAGTAGCGCGGTTCGTGGTGTCCAAATTAAAACATCTGAACGTGCATCACGTAACACGTCATCGTGGTCTATGTCGATTTATGTTTATTGGTTTATAATTCTGTTCTTTATTGCGGCAACGTTTTATATCTTGGGACGCAGTCATGTCACAACCAAGACAACACCAAGTGCGACTAGTGAAATTGTCGAAGAAAATCTGATGCGGGCAACAGATTATTATACCCGTGGTAAAAGTGAAATATTGGCCGGAAATATGGAATCTGCGTTGGCGGATTTAACCACGGCAATTACCACAGATGAAAATATGATAGAAGCGTATATCTTGCGTGGTGAAGCATATATGCAATCTGGTGATTATCAATCAGCGATGAATGATTTTAATACAGCGCTTGAAAAAGATAATACCAATTCAATCGCATATTATGATCGTTCTTTATTGAATACACGTTTGGAAGATTTCGACTCTGCATTAGTTGATATTAACAATTCAATCGCATCGTATGTCACAAAACCAAACGAAGTTTTGCAATTACGCGATTTGTATGCAAAACGTGGCCAATTAAACCTTTGGACCAAGAATTGGGAAGGCGCGGTTGCAGATTACACGAATTCACTTTCTCGTCCCGAAGGAACGGTCAGCCCATCTGTGTACGCAGAACGTGCCGAGGCATATACTGCATTGGGTGAATATGGTAATGCGATAAATGATTATACATCTGCGGTTCGTGTTATATCTGAACAAATCCAAGGCACAACCACGATGGAACAAAAAGAAGATTTATCTATGCACGCAATGACATATTTTGAAAAGTCTGCGGGTTTAAATCTTAATGTTGGTAATGTGGCGGCGGCCAAGACGGATTTGGAATCTGCATATGCGATTGCAACATCTTTGAATGATATGGATACCGCCGAAAGACTGCAAAAGTTAATCGAGGCATTACAGTAATCAAAAAACAATAAAAAAACGCCCCGTTTGGGGCGTGTTTTGTTTTTATATTTATTACCTTAGAACGTTACACGCAATCCGGCGGCCAAGAATGGTTCTTTGCGTGACATACCAACGGATGTCCAACCATCCACATATTTGCTGTATTTATACCTGAATGATGCGACTGCTGTATGGTCAGCATAGTTTTCAAAATCATCATGCCATATACCTGTATCGGAAAAGATATAAGATAGCGACAATGTGTAATTTAATAAATCATAACTAACCCCGGCGCCGGCAGTGATACCATCGGCGGCCACCCCAATAGGATTTTCATCATAAATTAAACGTCCGTTTATGGCGAATACCCAACTGTTATATTGAATATTTGTGCCCAATGCAAATTGTGCGCGCCAATCAGCGGTAACTTTTGGAACGAAAACCGCGGTTTCATAATCATCCAAATGATTCATAAATGATGCACCAATTGAAAACGCGTATTTTGTTTTTGCAGATGATTGCTTAATTTTAATTCCGGCATCAACCCCAAAATCATAGTCGCCTGTAATACCCGCGACTGATACACCATATTGAACGTTATTGCGCGATGCCGATACAACGTTTAAACGCAGTGCATCCGACCCATTAGTAATTTCATTGTTTGCAATTACAACGCCAGGTGTGCCCATTTTACGATAAATCAAAGAATCATGATTTATGCGCATACCCCCAACATCTGGCAGACCCAATCCCAATTTATGTGCAACAGAATCCGTAAAACCGGCCTCTATACGGCCAACAGACCGCCATTGCCAAAACGCAAATGCATCGTGTAACCATTTTTCATCGTTAACCGCATCTTCGTCTATCATATACACCGCGCCCAAGGAGTGGTTGTTTGATGGGGTATATGCAATTTGTGCGCGCAGGCGAAAATCGTCAATCACATCTGGTTGTTCGAAATTGGGTTCAATCATACCAATAGTTCCATATCCCGTCAGTGACATATTGAAACTGTTTGTTTTATATGCCAATGCGTTTGCACTAAATGGTGCGGTCATCGCCAACAACACCGCAACAGAACATAATCTATTTGTCATCTTGTTTATCCATGGTTTCGGTCAAAATGGCATCACGTAATTTATTGTACGCGCGTTCTTCTATCTGTCGCACACGTTCACGTGAAATATTATACTTTTTCGACAGCATTTCAAGTGTTGCCGCCGGTTCAGACAGTCGCCGTGCCGTCAATATTTCGCGGTCGCGTTCGGGCAGGTTCGCCAAATGTTTACGTAACAGCGCCCCACCACGTGTCATCATTTCGTGTTGTTCACTTTTTTCAACGATGCTGACCCCGGTGTCCGCCATATTGGCCAACATATCTGCGCCATCTTGTTCGGTACTGCGTGCCGGGGCATTAAGTGATAAATCACGTGCAACAATTCGCGTAGACATACGTTTGACATCTTCGGCCGGTACACTAAGGTATTCGGCAATCTTTTCCGTTTGTTCATCGGACAGGTTTCCATCCATAATACCCAATGCGCGCTTTGCCCGTGCCAGGTTAAAGAATACACGTTTTTGATTTGCCGATGTTCCAATTTTTACAATAGACCAATTATTCAATATGGTTTCATAGATTTCTGCGCGAATCCAAAACATCGCGTATGTAGAAAAACGGAACCCACGTTCTGGGTCGAATTTTTGCAATGCCTGCATCAGACCCATATTGCCACTGGCCACCAATTCTTGGACCGGTATGCCATAATTGCGAAAATCGTATGCCACAGATACGACAAGGCGCAAATGGCTGACCAGTAATTTTTCTGCGGCGGTTTCGTCTTTGTTTTGAACCCATTTTGTGGCGTATTCATATTCTTGTTCCGCCGAAAGTATTGGATATTGGCTGATTGTGCGAATATAACTGCTCAGGCCGCCTTCGTCACCATATGATGGCAGGGTAGGCGTATTTTCTGATTTTGGTACTAATGCGTTCTTGATTTGCTTTTTCATAACATTTATAGTATAGCAATAAAATAGAAATTATCAAGGTACCAAAAAAATACAGGAGAAAAATTCTATGGCAAACATGCTTGAAAGAAATAAAAAGGTCAAAGCACCACAGAAAACATACCAAGAACATGCCGAAGACGCACTGTATCGCGAAGTATGGGAAGATGTGAATAATGAAAAAACGCAACAGTTTTTAAAGAAATATGGCAATTATATTATTGCGGGTGCATTGGTTATAATGATTATCATAACATCAATACAAATTGGCGTGCGTGCCCATCGTGCCGCGAAAATGGCTACGGCTGAAAATTATGAAACGGCACTTGAAAATACCGATGTAAATGCCTTGGTTGGGCTAAGTCGGAATACGTCGGGTGCAACTGCGGATTTGGCAATGTTCCAGGCATACGTTTTGGATAAAGATGTTGCAAAATTGGATGAATTGGCAGAAAAGGGCAAAACGCAAGAATTTCGTGATTTGGCGCGTATGCATGTTGTCAGTATTCGTGGCGATGAAATGGATGCGGCGGCTGTGGAAAAATACTTGGCGCCACTTGATAGCAAGAAATCGCCGTTTTATTATACTGCGTCATTAACTGTTGCCCAGAAATATTTGTCTGTTGGCGAACGTGATGCGGCAAACAAATGGTTGGATAAAATTATCAGCGATTCGAATGCACCAGCGGTTATTAAATCGGGGGCTGAAAGTTTAAGGTAATATTATGCGAAAGGTTGCAATTTTTATTGGTGCCTGTGCGGTTTTAACGGCATGTGATAAACACGACCCGATTTTACCGGGCGAACGCAGCGATATATTCGCAGTTGATTCGTTAAATGTTTTGAATACGCCTGTGCCAAATGTTTCAGAAAATGCGGTGGATTTGGAAATACCTGATTGTCCATATACACAAAAGTCAGACAATACAATATGGAACGGTGAACGTAAAATCTTTTCCGGATTTGCAACCAATAATTATGTCGCGGGCGATAAAAAACCAATTTGCCATGGCAGCTATGTGTATGCGGGGCTATCCACAGGTGAATTAGTCAAGGTAAATGGGAAAACCCGCGAAATCGCATGGATTGCTGATGTATACCGTCCAACAAATATGATGGGTGGTGCATCGGTTATTGATATTATTGCCACACCAGTAATTTATAAAAATTATGTTTACGTTGGTGGATTGGGAAATGCATTTTGCAAAATTTCTGATTTGACCGGGAATGCGGCATGGTGCATAGATATCGGCGTTCAAAAGAACTTTGTTGTCACAGATTCGGCAATTTATGTTGTTGATACCGATGACAATTTAAACGCAATTCGTATGCGTGACGGTGCGATATTCTGGCGTGTGGCGGTTGAAAAATCACGCACCCCAAAGTACGCAAATAAAACTATAACTGTTGGACACGAAAAGTTTAATGCCGAAACAGGCGAACATATAAAATAAAAAATCCCGCATATCGCGGGATTAATTTTTCTTTATACCAGGCACGATAATGCGGCACTGGTATTTTTCATTAATAACCAACCGATATGATAATCTGACAGGTACACCGTCAGCAAGAACAATGCGAAAATACCAACAACGGTTATAACCGCGCCTTTGCGCCCGCGCATGCAATACAGTGCAATATTATAGAACAAGAACAATACGTACAGGTCGCCAATAATACTGATTATCCACATAGATGTGCAATTAAATGCCAATGCGTTTATTGCCAATATTATTGGATAGATAAAGAATATAGATGCCAATCCCTTAATCGCAATTTCCCAATCGCGTTCGCCACCCGTGATTTCGGAAACCAACATCATCAGCCCCCCGCCAACAAATAATAATGCCACCGCGACAACGGGAACAATGATAATGGCGGTAAATACCGAACTGATTGTGATTGTTGCCCCGCCAATCAATCGCAGACCCAACACCAATAAACCACCAACCAGGCCGTATATAAAGGCCTTTAACATAGATTCTTCGATATCGCCATCGGCGACAATTTTTGAAAAGAAACGACGAGGATTGATAATAACGTTTCTAATGGACTTATACCATGCTTTGATTTTTTTCATCTGTACGTCCCCCTTTATTTGATTATTTATATTTTTGCTATATAATTATAAAAAATCAACGGAAAAAACCATGATAAAAATAACAATTGCTGGCCGCCCAAATACGGGTAAATCAACATTATTTAACGCGCTTACTGGGACGCGTGACGCATTGGTACACGATCGTCCTGGGGTTACACGTGACACGATATACGGCACATTGGCCATGCGCCCAGATTGCGAGATACGTGATACCGCGGGGCTGGAAAAGGCGCGCAGTGGCATTGCCGCCGATTCAACGGATATGGCGATGGACGCTGTATCCAGTGCCGATGCAATTTTGTTCGTTGTTGATGGACGGGTTGGGCTGCATCCCGAAGATATAGAATGGGCACGTCTGGTTCGTCGTAAAACACGTGCACCAGTACTGTTGCTGATAAACAAGGCAGAATCGGAAAAACGCCTGTCGGATATTCATGATTTTTATAAATTAGGATTTGGCGAGCCCGTACTTGTTTCCGCAGAACACAAGGTTGGATTTGATTCCATATTCGAATTTTTAAATACTGTGGCGCCAATTACCGCCCAAGAACCGGCCAAGGTTGAAACGCGTATGCGGGTTGCGGTACTGGGGCAACCAAATGTCGGAAAATCAACGTTAGTAAATCGCGTAATCGGTGAAAATCGCCAAATTGTCAAAGACGAACCCGGTGTTACACGTGATACGGTAAAAATCCCAGTTAAATTCTATGGCCGTGATATTTTATTGATGGATACGGCGGGTTTGCGACGCAAATCAAATGTGCGTGATGATGTAGAAACATTGTCGGCATTAAAATCATTGGACGCAATCGAAAAATCTGACGTTGTTATTTTGGTGGTTGATGCCACGCGTGATATTGAAAACCAGGCTCTTGGTATTGCTGCACGTGTATATGATGCAGGCAAGATTTTATGTGTTGCATTAAATAAATGGGATTTGGTTGATGCAGAATTGCGTGATGAAAAACTGTTAAAATTAAAACATCATTTTACGAATTCCTTCCATCAAATAATAAAACCGATGATACTTGCTATATCGGCCGAAACCGGCACGGGCGTTCAAAATATGTTCAAACGTATTTATGAACAATGGGATATTTCAAACGCCACTGTGCCGACAAGTTTAATAAACAAAATAATCGGCGAATTGGTTGCGTTACGTCAACCACCAATGTCGCGCCTTAAACGACCGATGAAGATAAAATTTGCATCCCAAACGGGGCGTCATCCAATGCGCATAACAATAAATGTTGGTGGCGCGTCGGATATTCCAGAATCGTACACTCGATACCTGCGTCGTGGAATTGCAACGGCATTAAAGTGGGAACACTTGCCCATTACGATTGAATATAAAAAGGCCGACAATCCGTTTGATTAATAATTGCTTAATTCAATGTTGTTAAAAACATTGGAAAAACATTTTCTTCTTCATCAACATTTTCAGTTGATTCGGCATTTTCTGCATTATCTGTACCCGTACCATCGGCTGCAGGTACATCCACAGGTGTTTTGTCCTTTGGATCACGGGAAGAATCAATCTTGCTCTGTTCTTCGTTCACGATACGACCGTAATGTTCTGCGGCCTGGAGCAAACGTTCACGTTCAATTTCATCGGTTGCAACACGTGCCTGGTCCATATACTGTTTGCGTTTTTGGCGCCATTTGTGGCAACGTTGAATCATCATACCAACAGAAGATTGGTTTCGTGCAGATTGCTGATTTTTTTTACTTAACATTTCAATTCTTTTGTTTTGGAAATAATTCTGGGTTCAAGGCACTTTGCCAAACCACCCCTATCAAACGAAGGTAATGGTAAAACATCTTAAAACCAATTGCAATATTTTTTTTCAGTTGCTATGCTTTTGTTATATGGGGGGATTATTGCATAATCAACGTGGAAATTTTTTACTCCAGGCATTGCTTGCACTAACATTGGTGTTTGTGTTTATACCCTTTTTTGCCAAACGTTTGGTAATGAATGATTTGGGTGGACAAATGTATGCCACCACGCATCAGGTTGATATCGCAAAAACAGCAGCTAAAATTTATATCCAAGAAAATGCAGAATCTTTACCATATAATACAACAGTAATATCAGGAAATGATTTTTCTGATACATTGGAACCATACGGGCTGCCATTGGGATTTGTGCCGCGAACAACAATGGGCCAAGATATCAGTTTGATAATAAATAAAACAACCCGCGATGTATCCGCATTTTTGCGATTAAGTGGTGGTAACCTAAGTGTTATTCAACGGGCGGAACTTGCACGGCGTATAGGGTTCTTTGCAATATATAACGCAAATGATGCAGATGGAAATATAGATGTCGGCATACAGTTGGGTGATACGTATTCTGATGTTGTGCGACGGAATGAAAAGAATTCTGATTTTGCGGGTTTCCTTACTGATTTGGATATGGGCGGATTCAGGTTTGATAATGCCGCTGATATATTGGCAATGCGTGGTGCATACGAAACCGCCGATGTTACAACACTTTCTATCACAGGCAGCGAGGCCGGTCGTAAAGAGCGCAACAACATCAAGGTAATAAATGCGAACAAGGTTGTTTTTCAAACTGGTGCTGGGGATTCTGCATTATCACTTACACGTGGAACATTAAAGACAGATTCTTTGGTTGCGCGTACGATTTCAAAGTTTGGTGATACCGGTAATTTAACAGCAACCGATGCGGCATTTGATAGCTTTGATATGACCACCGGACGTACCGGATTTTCCGGACCAGATAAATGGAATATCGGTGGCAGTGTCGTGACAAGCCGTATAACGTTCAGTACCGAAAGATTAGACGTTTCTTCTTTTATCAACGTAACACGCGGCCAAGATGTATTCATTGATGCAGATACATTGTCATACAGTTCGTCTAGTGGTATCGATACTGGCACAATATATTCATCGAATATAACATTACGTGACCAAACATCGGATAGTTTGTCGCGCGGTGGCGATGGCGCGGTCATTTTGGATGTTCGTCCGGCTGGTGTGTCTTTGTTGCCAGACGTTTTGGTTGATACGATAAATAATGGTGCCATAGAAATACTTGCAAAACCAACAGAAGACGATAGTGCGATGGTTAAATGTGATTCGATAATCGGCGGCATTGGCAGTAAATATAATCAAAAATCGTTGGCGCAATATATTATTTGCCAGTACGTATATTGGCAACGATTAGAACACAGAATAAACATGAAGCAATGTTTAATGGGGGGCGGCAGTGATTGTAAATAGATTTAGAATCTTTTCGCCCAAAAGCAAATCAGAAATCAAATCGCAACATGGTGGCGGTTTGGTAGAGGTTTTGTTGGCATTGGTGATTGTTGCCGTTGCAACGCCGTTTACGTATTCTATGATTTCTGAATCAACACATGCAATGCATAATATGGCAATTGCAAATGATATAATCAGTCTGCGCAACAGCATATTAAACTTTGTTCGTATAAATCAAGATTTATGGCCAGATGTTGCACAAATCAAATTGTCCGAAGAAGAATTGGCGGAATTTTCAGATATAATTTCTGCCGGGTTCATAGATAAATATAGTGTGCGTGGCGGCATGGTTATAGATGTATATTTATCTTTTGATTTTGATTTGCCAACAAAGCGTGTTGCCCAAATTGCGCGTGATATCGGGGCCGATGCCGCGGTTGTTGGCGCGGATGGTATCGCGTATGCGGATGCCTGGGCGGTCGCCGCACCAGATTTTAAACAAGGTGATTTGGTTTATAAAATCAGTCGCAATTTATCGGATGTTGATACATCGCGTTTCTTGCACCGTGGTTCATCGGGCGAAGATAATTTAAATGTTATGGAACGCGATTTGAATATGGGTGGGCATGACGTATACAATGTTGGTGGCATAGATGCAAAATCAATTCGTGTTCGTAATTTAAATGCAACATTTGTAAATGCCGAAACTATTGATGCAAAAAGTGTTTACTTTTCATCTGGTGCAAATGTAAATGGTGATAATGTCAAAATTGGTGTGTTGCGTGTGTCAGGTGATATCAACGGTTTTAGAAATATAGAAGCGTCCAAAATAAACAATTCTGCGTACACACTTAATGGTCGTATAATCGCCGACCGTGCAACGATTAACAAAACGGTAAATGTTGCACATGATTTTGTGCTGAAATCATCATCGGCAAAAACAGTAAGTGGTTTTATCGGAATGACGGTTGGTTCTGTTTATGCACCATATATATCAACCACAGAAATAACATTTTTTGAAAATTTCGGGTTAACGGTATCCGGGGAATTACTGTATTCAACAAATGCACCAATCAGGTTTGGTTCGTGGAATTTCCCATCGACCACATCACCATCATTTGCGGTGTTGAATCTCACACGGGCATCTATTCCCCTTGTTCCCGATTCAAAAGAATTTGATGCAATATTACAAAGCGGTTGGAAAACAAAATGAAATACAGAAATCGCATTTTTTCTAATCTATTTTCAAACCGCGGAACGGTGCTGATAGAATTTTTACTGACTATCGGCCTGGCGGCTACATTGGTTCCATTTATATATGGGTACCAGCAACGTGCAATCACGCGCGCCGAAAATGTCAAGGTCGCACGTAATATGCAAAAGATACAGTCTGTGCTGGAACGATACATTGTTGAAAATAAAGACAAAATGCTAACCACACTTGGGCGCACAATATTCAGGATAAATTTGTCTGATTTGATAGAATATGGTCTGGATGAAGAATTCGTACGTGCATCGGCAAACAAATATCAATTACGAATATTAAAATCAACCGACGCCAGTGACCAGGCCACACTGCAGGGTGTAGTCGTATTTAATGATGTAGAAATTACACCAATGCGGACACGTGAAATTGTATCTTTGGGGGATGATAAAATAGGGTTTATTGATGGAACGCATGCATACGGTGGGTTTGGAACATGGCGTGCCGATACGGTGGATTTGGGTATAGAAAACACATCTGGCATAGTTCAAACAACGGCGATAAATCGTGATAATTCATTGTATTTATGGCGGGTGCCTTCGGAATCTGCGGCGGATGCGACTATGCTGTCGGCATTGAATCTTGGAAATCGGGATATAAAAAACGCGACATTTGTAAATGCGGGTGGTTTATCAATTGCAGAATCATTATCGGCCACCAAGATTGTGACCAATGATTTGATATTTAAAAACCGCACAACCATAGATACAGAATTTAAAACTCCGGCGGGTGTGGTATCTGGTGCGCTTTCGGGGGATTCAAAAAATATTGCGGTGTCTGGAACTTTAAATTTGGCGGATGTGGCCAAGGTTTCAAATCTAACAACCGATAATTTGTGGGTAAACAAATTGACACTAAGTGGCTTTTCCACCCCCAGCAGTACGATTACAACACTGCGTTCAGCAGGTTCATTGGATATGACCGAAGGACGTATAAATGCGATATATGTCACAGTTGGATTTACCGGATCTTTGACATCACGTCTTGTTGTCAAAGACAAAATAGTTGATTCTACAAATCATAATTTTTATTGGGATGTTAAATCGCGTGAGGCGAACTTTGCCGATATTAATTCGCCGACACTGTCTGATATGGCGGCAAAGATTCTGCGCAAGGAATCTGTGTCTGGGTCAACGGCGACACGTGTTTTCGGCAGTGTCGCATCAAACAAAAATGCGACAGTGGCAGATTTTATGAATGCAATAAATGAAATTCAAAAAAGTGTGCGTGGGAAATATCACATGTTGAAATTAGAATAATTTATGATATAACAGGATATACCATGAAGATAAAATGTGACGTTTGTAAAACAGAATATACATTAACAGATTTGCCATCTGGTCCGGTTCGTTGTGCCGTGTGTGGAAACACATGGACACCGCCACGTGCAAATCGGCGCAGTGGATTAATGGTCTTTGTCGCATCGCTTTGTGCATTACTTGCGGCGACGGTTTTTGCGGTTGCGGTTATCGTAACATCAAGACGTGATGACCCGAACAAAAGACCACTGGTTGCGACAATAACAGATGTTGTAACAATAAACGATACCGAAACCCCACAAATTCGTGTCAAGGGTACGGTTACGAATCGTTCGGATGATATATATGGCCTGCCTGATTTGATAATCGTTCTTTACGATGCATCTGGTGCCCCAGTCGCGCGTCAGAAATTCATGCCATCGGCAACATTATTGGATGCGGGGCAATCGGTTGAATTTGCGCATACTATAACCAGCGCGGTGCCCGGTGTAAAACGCGTTTCGGTTGAATTGTTGGAAACAGATAATGGGGGGGCAAAATAATGAAGAAAATTATAGCGATTGCTGCATTATTGGTTCCAATGTATGCATCATGGGCGGATACGCCGCCACCGCCGCAACCGCGTATCAGTATTTTTTCAACGACAACCGATTGGGCGGCATTGACAGGATTACCGTTGCGTCAGTTTACTGGTAAGTTTACATGGAATAATTCTGATGTGACCCGCGGGATGGTTTTGTATTATTTGGATGCCTTTCCATGTTATGGCGAAGCGGACAGCGTTCGCATATGGCTTGGGCCGAACAAGCAATCCGAGGGAACATTGCGTCTTGTATGTGTGCATGCACCCGAAAGTATCAGTTTTGCATGGCGAAATGCCACGCGTGATGCGGATCAGGCCGAAAGCAAGGGTATTTTGACATGTCCGGTAACGGGTGAATATGAACTAAAAATTGATATATCTAAATGCACCCGTGGCCCAGAATGGAAGGAATATAAATAACATTATGACCGATACACGCGAATTTATTGTTACCGAAGAATCCGCGGGGGTGCGGTTGGATAAGTTCTTGGTCGGTGTTCTACCCGAATTTTCACGCAGTGAAATTCAGCGTTTTACTATTTCCCGTAATGGTGTGGTCGCCAAGTTTTCCGAAAAAGTAAAACCAGACGATAAAATTGTCGTGACAATTCCGCCACGCGCCACAGATGTTGCAACCGACAATATATCCGATGAATTAGATTTGGAAATACTCTACGAAGATGACGACATTATCGTTGTGAACAAACCGCGCGGTGTCGTTATGTACCCATCTGCGGGGAATAAAACCGGAACATTGGTCCAAAATATCTTGTCGCATACGTCCTTATCCGCCTTGGGGGGCGATACCCGTCCAGGTGTTGTGCATCGTTTGGACAAAGATACCAGTGGCGTTGTCGTATTGGCAAAATCAGATGCCGCGTATCGCGAATTGGTTCGGGTCTTTTCATCCCACGATTTAACCCGCAAATATGTCGCCTTTGTTTGGGGTGTACCGAATTGGACTGGTGCCGATATAACGGGTAATATTGCACGTTCGTCCCGCAACCGGCAAAAAATGACCATGGTTAAATCGGGTGGCAAACCGGCACATACGATTGTCGATGTATTAAACGTTTGGCCACGTGTCGGGGTTTCTGAATTTCGTTGTACACTTATGACCGGCCGTACCCATCAAATAAGGGTTCATTTGTCTGCCCATGGATTTCCTGTACTGTGTGATCCGATTTATGGTCGGGCGGCAACCCGATTGGGTTCGGTTCGTAACCAAGACCTGTTAGATTTTCTAAAAGAACATACGGGGCAAATGTTGCACGCACAAATTTTAGAGTTTAATCATCCGATAACCGGTGAAAAGATGCGTTTTAAGACCGAATTGCCTGACGATATGTTGGAATTGAAGGCGATTTTAGAAGATTGTTAATGGCCAGTGTGGCGATTACCCCCCCCTAACTAACCACTAACACTAAGTACTAACACTCTCACCACTTTTTTCTTTTTTTTTGTTGGACTATATGATATAATTAATTGATACCAAAAGGGGACAGAGGATGAAAATTCTGACAAAATATAGTGGTTTTTTGGCGGTTTTATGCGTGATTGACGGCGCGCATGCGGCACTGCGAACGAACGTTGGAAAAGAGGCAACTACACGTGTATCTATCGCGGGTGGTGTGTCACCTCAGGCACGTCGTTTGCCAACGATGATATCTGCAAAAACAATGGCGGCAACGGCGGCCAAGGCTTCGACCACAACTACCACAACGACCGTCACAGATGAAGATGCGGCTTTGTTAAGCAAGTCAGAATGTATCGACAAATATACCGAATGTATCAAGGAAACTGATGCATGCGGTTCTGAATTCGAAGAATGCACAACGTCAGAATTATTCTATGCGAAAAAGCCTCAATGTAACAGTGTCCTTTTACAATGTAATTCCGATGGTATCGAGGCACTTTTTGGTGTAGATAACACTACAGATTTGGCAATAAAAAATGACAGTGGCGAATACATGTACCCAACCGCGGGCAGTATTCTGGGTCAATTTATCGAGGCCGGACATATCAACAACATGTATGATACCAGCCAATGCGTAAAGCGCGTAACATCGTGCCTTAAAAAAGATAATGTTTGTGGCGACCAATTTGAACTTTGCACAACAAACAAAGAATTCAAGAAACAAAAATTATTCTGTGAATCAACATTTGCACGTTGCCAAGAAGGCGGCATCCGTGAATTGTTTGGTTCGGCCAATTCATCTGATAACCCGGCCAGTACCAGTCGTTTGGGTGTCATGATTAGCGAAGGTGCCGAAATGGCGGCGGTTAACGCGGTTTCCACATGTTACAAAGTTGCCGATCAATGTATCTTGTCGGCATGTACCGCGAATCCATATCGTTGTATCACGGACAGCAGCTTGGCCGTTGCAACAATAACCGATGCAATCAATGATGGCAAGAGTTTACCACCAGAACAGGCCGAGGCGGCATCTGATGCAACCACACAGAAACAGGTTTCTGGGTTTATCATGAATGCATGTGGTGACACAATTGGTGGAAATAAATTCTGCTATGCCACGGTGAACGAAGGTAAAATGCCAACACCGGCGCAGTTGTTGGATCCGGATAATCGTGACGAAGTTTATGCGGATGTTTATTCATCACGTATGAATGCGGGCATGATTGACAAGATTCAAAAGATGGCGGACAAGTTTGATAAAAAGGCCAAAGATAAATGCAGCGAAACACTTATGGGATGCGCAATGCGTTCATGTGGTTCGGGTGTTGGTTCTATGTGTTACAGCTTGGTCTTTGGTGCCGGCCGTGGGATGTCTGATTTCAAAGGCACAATCAACGGCGACAGTTCATACCAAGAAATTAAGAATGGATGTGAAGCAATCGTGAATACTGATGCGAATTGCCAGTATGCGGCGGCGACATCTAATTCTGTTACATATAATTATAACTATTCTGAATCCGGTACGTTTGGTACGTTGTTCCCGGCGTACAGCGAAAGCACCAGCGACCCATTGGGCGTGGTTGCGAAATTGAACGCGGCATTGGCGGAAAATTATAATGATGCGGCAATTGCGGCATTGGCGAAACAGTGCAAAAACACCGCGGTCAGCTGTATCAAGTCTATGTGTGGTTCCGATTATACAAATTGCTATCGTAATCGTACCGACATTATGTCCGATACATATGATACCGGCAATGCGGACTTTGATCACAGCATGAACAAGGTTGGCGGTGTGCTTGACTTTACAATCGTAACTGGTCTTTGCACAGAAACGGTCAAGAACGCAAATGCGTGCGAAGAACACTTAAAGATTCAAAGTGTCCGCTATATGTCCAAAGATGGCAAAGATGGTTCTGGTTGGGCCGGTGCCGACAGTGTACGTACCGCATGGGTTGACGCGGTCAAGGGCGGATACAAACAGGCCGTTGATGCAAAAGGTAATGTCAAAAAGTATGACGAACGTGTTTTGGTCGGTTGCACCGTAGGGTCCAGCAGTACATCAGAAATCTGCAAGGCAAAGCAGGGCAATCCGAACATGATCGAAGATTGTGGATATGTCGACGAAGATGGTTGTATATATGATCAAGAATATTATCAAACCGAAACGGACTATGCGTTCAATATGTCGGCCGATTCGTTGTTCCGCGAAGTACTTGGCGATATTGAAAAAGAAGCCCAGGCAAAGTACAACGCAAAGGTCACCAAAGAACAAAATATGTGCGTTGGTGCGAACAATGGTGGATTGATGGGCGCACGTGATATGTCCAGTACATATATGTGGGTTAAATTAAAGAGCAAACGTATACCAAAGAACTACAGTATGTCTGGGTTAAAGGTAAACGACTTTGTGGCAAGTAATGATTTGTATGGTTCGTTCTGCCGTGCACGTGTCACGATACAATCAGACGACCCGAATATACAAAAGGCATTACAACAAAAGAACCAGAACTGGTCAACGGCATACTTTGCGGTTGGTGATGTGTTCACATGCGGTTCTTGGATTCCACCAGAAAAGTTGGAAGAAATTGCCAAGATTGCATCGGGCCAGGTCGAAGGAACCGAATTGTACGAACGTAACCAAAAGCAGAAAGAAAAAGACGAACGTAATGCTAACTGGATTGCGGGTCTGTCGGCGGTCGCCGGTGCGGCGGGTGTCGGGGTATTGGCAAACGTATTGCAGAAACCAAATGCCCTGGGTGGTTTGTTGAACAAGAACGCAAATACCAGTAGCACCAGTAAACAGAATAAGAGCAAAGCACAAACATGTATATCATTGGCCGATAATATAATGACCACGGTAAAAAATGCGAATGGTGCTACAATAGCCAAGGAAAATGCAGACAACACCAATTGGAGAAATGTTAGAAGCGCTGCTCTAAGAATAAAATCAGCTGTGGAAAATATTAAGGATAGAAACGGTGATAGTTTAGAAACGGTGAACATGGAAGCTTGCACAGGAAAGACTATTGATACAGCAGACTGTTCTGGTGCGGCGCAGAATGCTAAAGATGCTTGCCAGGCTGTTATCGATCAGAATGGTGAAATAACCGTTGACGGCAAACAAGATAACACACGTCGTTGGGTTAGCATTGGTGCGGGTGCTGCGGCCGGTGTCGGGACATTCTTCCTGGTACGTAAGGCGGTCCGTGATGCCAAGGAATCAAAACGTACCCAGGCCGAACAAGATGCGTATGACAAGTTTATGCGCGAAGTTGGTGACCATATCTACTGCTTTATCGGTGCAGATGAAGCCGGTAACTATGGCGACCTGATTGAAATCAGCATAGATTAGTGTTAGTGTAAGTGATTAGTAAAAACGGTGGCGCCTGCCACCGTTTTTCGTGTATAAGATAGTTTGTTAATGCCCCTGGTACCCCGTTGCCACGTCATCCCAGAGCAGGCCGGGATCTTGTCAGTCACGATGAGAGCAAAGAGATACCGTGTCAAGCACGGTATGACGATAACTAACCCCTAACCACTAACACTAACCACTCCCCACTACCACCGATTCGGCAATTCGAATCGGGAACGAATCGGTTTCCTGGGGATTTTTTATAATTTTTTTATCGAATAAAATAAAAAAGACAAAAAATATTTAAAATAACAAATGCCGGTTTTCTGCGGGTTTTAATTGCCGACTGGGTACGCAATGAAAAAAATAAGAATATTTTTGAAAAAGTGCTTGACTTTTTTCGAATATACGTGCATAGTATACGGGCTTTCTAAGTTAGGGCACATGCGAAAATGGAATCTAACCTCTGGAACGCGGAAGAAATCCGCAACATTGTGAATAAAAGCAGCTCATCAAATAATGATATGATTGAAAAATCATTGTCATGTTCAAGAAGAGATATGCAGACAGTTGAATTTGGAAATATCCAAACTTTGACTAAGTCAAATGTGCATATCCTAGACAGGTAGTAGGTTTACGTATAAACCTCGTTAAAACTTGTCTTGCGAATAATCAATATATGTAAAGACGAACTGATATTAATGTCAGCTTTGTTTATATGCACAGGACTTAAACCACAGGTTTTTTAGAACTTGAGAGTTTGATCCTGGCTCAGAACGAACGCTGGCGGCAGGTCTTAGGCATGCAAGTCGAACGGGTGAAGCAGGGGCTTGCCCTTGTGGATCTAGTGGCGCACGAGTGAGTAACGCGTGGGAAACTGCCCATCACTGGGGAATAACGTTTGGAAACGAACGCTAATACCGCATACGCCGGAAACGGGAAAGATTTATCGGTGATGGATGTGCCCGCGTTGGATTAGCTTGTTGGTGGGGTAATGGCCTACCAAGGCGATGATCCATAGCTGGTCTGAGAGGACGATCAGCCACGCTGGAACTGAGACACGGTCCAGACTCCTACGGGAGGCAGCAGCTAAGAATATTGGGCAATGGAGGAAACTCTGACCCAGCCATGCCGCGTGAATGAAGAAGGCCTTCGGGTTGTAAAGTTCTTTTAGTCGTGAAGATGATGACAGTAGCGACAGAAAAAGCACCGGCTAACTTCGTGCCAGCAGCCGCGGTAATACGAAGGGTGCAAGCGTTGTTCGGATTTACTGGGCGTAAAGCGTCCGTAGGTGGTCTGTTAAGTCAGGGGTGAAATCCCGGGGCCTAACCCCGGAACTGCCTTTGATACTGGCCGGCTGGAGCACGATAGAGGAAGATGGAATATCTGGTGTAGGGGTGAAATCCGTAGATATCAGATAGAACACCAATGGCGAAGGCAGTCTTCTGGATCGTTGCTGACACTGAGGGACGAAAGCGTGGGTAGCAAACAGAATTAGATACTCTGGTAGTCCACGCCCTAAACGATGCATGCTTGTTGTTGGTTTCCTTCGGGGAATCAGTGACGTAGCTAACGCGTTAAGCATGCCGCCTGGGGACTACGATCGCAAGATTAAAACTTAAAGGAATTGACGGGGACCCGCACAAGCGGTGGAGTATGTTGTTTAATTCGATGCTACGCGAGAAACCTTACCGACCCTTGACATCTTGGTCGCGACTTCCAGAGATGGTTGTCTTCAATTCGGTTGGACCAAAGACAGATGCTGCATGGCTGTCGTCAGCTCGTGTCGTGAGATGTTAGGTTAAGTCCTGCAACGAGCGCAACCCATGCCCTATGTTGCCAGCGGGTAATGCCGGGAACTCTTAGGGGACTGCCTGCGTCAAGCAGGAGGAAGGTGTGGATGACGTCAAGTCATCATGGTTCTTACGGGTCGGGCTACAAACGTACTACAATGGTGACAACAATGGGTCGCAATGTCGCAAGGCAAAGCTAATCCTTAAAAGTCGTCTCAGTTCGGATTGTCCTCTGCAACTCGAGGGCATGAAGTTGGAATCGCTAGTAATCGCTGATCAGAATGCAGCGGTGAATTCGTTCCCGGGTCTTGTACACACCGCCTGTCAAACCATGAGAGTCGATTTCACCCAAAGTCGGTAGTTTAACGCAAGAGGACGCCGCCTACGGTGGGATTGGTGATTGGGGTTAAGTCATAACAAGGTAGCAGTACCGGAAGGTGCGGCTGGATCACCTCCTTTATAGAGAATACCGTTATCACGAAAACGGTCAAATCCAAGTGCGACTGTCTGAATATCTCTTTTCGAACAAAATTCTGGTATCAGCGGAATTACTGCCTGTTTCAGAATTTTTATGATTGGGTCAGTAGTTCAGTTGGTTAGAATGTCGCTCTGATACAGCGAAGGTCGAAGATTCGAGTTCTTCCTGACCCACCATTTTTTTAGATGAGGTTGGAATCAGAAACGCATTGGCGTTTATGATTCCAGATATTCCACGAATATCGTCGGAATCTGCTTTTATAAGGCAAACATTGTTAATCGGTTTTTATGTCGCAAGTTAGATTTTCATAGAAATATGATTGTCTGATTTGTTGAACATCGTAATCTCAAAAATCTTTCTAAAGAGTAATCACGAAAGTGATAGTTCAATTTTAGGAAAGCAAGAATCAACTAAAGCTTAAGAAACTCATTAAAGTTATTTTAAGTGTTTGAAGACTTTCTCTTCAAGCATAAGATAAAAAGTAACAAAGGGTGTTTAGTGGATGCCTTGGCAATCAGAGGCGATGAAGGACGTGAAAGACTGCGATAAGCCCGGGTGAGGCGTCAATATCCTTTGACCCCGGGATTTCCGAATGGGGAAACCCAGGTCGTATGACCTATCTGTGCCTGAATACATAGGGCCCAGATGCAAACGCGGAGAAGTGAAACATCTCAGTACCCGCAGGAAAAGAAAGCAACAGCGATTCCCTTAGTAGTGGCGAGCGAAACGGGACCAGCCCAGTAGCCGAGATTTTAGATAGCAAAACGCGATGGAAAGCGCGGCGATAATAGGTGATAGCCCTGTATGCGAAATCTAGTTTCTTGGTTCGAGAGTAGAGCCGGACACGTGAAATCCGGTTTGAACATGGGGGGACCTTCCCCCAAGGCTAAATACTCCTGATTGACCGATAGTGAACAAGTACCGTGAGGGAAAGGTGAAAAGAACCCCGAAGGGGGAGTGAAATAGACACTGAAACTGAATACCTACAAGCTGTCAGAGCCGGTTTTCCGGTGATGGCGTACCTTTTGTATAATGAGCCAACGAGTTATTATTGCATGCAAGCCTAAGCCGTTAGGTGTAAGCGAAGGGAAACCGAGTCTGAATAGGGCGCTTTGAGTATGCAGTAATAGACCCGAAGCGGGGTGATCTAGGTATGAGCAGGCTGAAGGCGGCGTAACAGTCGCTGGAGGGCCGAACCCACTAGTATGGCAACACTAGGGGATGACTTGTGTCTAGGGGTGAAAAGCCAATCGAACCCCGTTATAGCTGGTTCTCCGCGAAAACTATAGAGGTAGTGTCTCTGGTGTTCGTCGTTGGGGGTAAAGCACTGAAATGGCTAGGGGGAGTAAAATCTTACCAAACCATATCAAACTCTGAATACCAACGAATTATAGCCAGGGAAACAGTCCATCGGTGCTAAGGTCGGTGGACGAGAGGGCAACAGCCCAGACCGCCAACTAAGGTCCCAAAATGATGATTAAGTGGGAAAGTGAGTCGAAATTCCAAAACAACCAGGATGTTGGCTTGGAAGCAGCCATCGTTTAAAGAAAGCGTAATAGCTCACTGGTCTATTAGCGTTTCGGCAACCAAAATGTAACGGGGCTAAAATCATCTACCGAAGTTGCGGGTGGCACGTATGTGTCGCGGTAGCGGAGCATTCTGTAAGCCTGTGAAGCGTAAGGCGTGAGCCGGCGTGGAGGTATCAGAAGCGCGAATGTTGGCATGAGTAGCAGCTAATCAAGGCGAGAAACCTTGACGCCGTAAGAGCAAGGGTTCCTATCCAATGTTAATCAGGGTAGGGTGAGTCGACCCCTAAGGCGAGGCCGAAAGGCGTAGTCGATGGGAACACGGTTAATATTCCGTGACCTGTGCGAGAGTGACGAATTTGATAAATTGTTGTGCCTTATTGGATTGGTACGGCAGTGAACAAGTTCCAGGAAATAGCCCGCACATATAGATCGTACCCAGAACCAACACAGGTGCTCGAGTCGAGTAGACTAAGGCGGTTGAGAGAACTATGTTGAAGGAACTAGGCAAAATGCATCCGTAACTTCGGGATAAGGATGACCTGTTTCAAGGCAACTTTAATCAGGTGACACAAACCAGGTGGGGGCGACTGTTTACTTAAAACCCAGGTCTCTGCTAAATCGTATAAGATGATGTATAGGGACTGACGCCTGCCCAGTGACGGAAGGTTAAGCAGAGGTGTGCAAGCATTGATGTGAAGCCCCGTTAAACGGCGGCCGTAACTCTAACGGTCCTAAGGTAGCGAAATTCCTTGTCGGGTAAGTTCCGACCCGCATGAATGGCGTAACGATCTCCACACTGTCTCCAACATAGACTCAGCGAAATTGAATTCTCGGTGAAAATGCCGGGTACCCGCAGCTAGACGGAAAGACCCTATGAAGCTTTACTGCAGTTTCGTAATGGCACTAGGGCACATTTGCGTAGGATAGGTGGGACGCTTTGAAGGGCGGATTTTGGTTCGCCTGGAGCGGTTGGTGAAATACCACCCTGGTGTGTTTTAGTGTCTAACCCGTGTTCTTGAAGCAGGGCAGGGGACATTGCGTGATGGGCAGTTTGACTGGGGTGGTCGCCTCCCAAAGTGTACCGGAGGCGCGCAATGGTCTGCTCAGGCTGGTCGGAAATCAGCCGGTGAGTGCAATGGCAAAAGCAGGCCTGACTGCAAGGCGGACACGCCGAGCAGAGACGAAAGTCGGTCATAGTGACCCGGTGGCCCCGCATGGAAGGGCTATCGCACACGGATAAAAGCTACTCTAGGGATAACAGGCTGATGCTACCCAAGCGTCCATAGCGACGGTAGTGTTTGGCACCTCGATGTCGACTCATCGCATCCTGGGGCTGGAGCAGGTCCCAAGGGTATGGCTGTTCGCCATTTAAAGCGGTACGTGAGTTGGGTTAATAACGTCGTGAGACAGTTAGGTCCCTATCTACTGTGGGCGTTGGATATTTGAGCGAACTTGACCTTAGTACGAGAGGACCGGGTCGAACGAACCCCTGGTGTACCTGTTGTCGCGCCAGCGGCACTGCAGGGTAGCTATGTTCGGAACAGATAACCGCTGAAAGCATCTAAGCGGGAAGCTGGTCGCAAGATAAGATATCCCCATGAGTTCAGTTCTAGACTAGGACATTGATAGGCCGTATGTGTAAGCCCTGCGAGGGGTTCAGCTTAACGGTACTAATCGAACCATTGACTTTTTATCTTATCGTTTGACTTGTTCAAACGATATGCTTGAAGAGAACGTTTATGTTGATTTAATCACGATGTTCATTGGGTTTAATTCTGGTGATTATAGAGCGGGAGTCACCCTCTGTTCCATTCCGAACCAGACAGGGAAACCTCGTATCGCCGATGGTACTTTGGCTTAAGCCACGGAAGAGTAGGTCGTCGCCAGAATTAAACCCAATACGATATAAAAACCGTTTTAACCGCCCATGTGGCGGTTTTTTCTTATTATGCACGAATGTATAAAGTAATCAAACAGGAAAAGGTAAAGCAAAATGTTTAAAAGTATATATGCACAATTGGTGGCCGCATTGATGAAATGTTACGCAGCAAACAACGGGGACACAACAAATACGCATGAGGCCCCAAGAGTTTCTTCGTTAGAGACGACACGTGTTGCTGCGAGGGCTATTGCGGCGCGATATTTAAAGCCAAATAGTTATGACCTTCGTCGGCGTTAAATCTATAAAAGGATATAAAAATATGTCACAAAATGTAATATTTTTGGGAACAATGACGGTTACAGAATCTTGCCCCGTCACAACTATAGAATGTATAAACGGCAAATGGGTCAGCAAGACGTATTCAACAATATATCGTATGCCGGGTGATATGCGCAGGAATTATCAAAATCAACGGTTTATGGGGTGTCCCACACACAATAGATAAAAAGTCAAAGCAAAACCGCCCGTTTGTGCGGTTTTTTATTGATTATTATTTGGGTTGTATTTATAATATCAGCTATATAAAAAGGAAAGTGTTTATGAAAACTTTTGTCTGGGTATTAATGGTTGTTTTATTAATTGTTTTAGGTGTTGTTTTTTTCATTAACAAGAATAAAGGAACCAATTCTGCGAATACAGTGACAGGCGAATGGTATTGGGAAAAATTTAGCGAAGAAGAAATTCAATCTTGGTCAAAATCATTTATGGTTGAAACGGGCGAAGTAATACGAAAATGGCAAGAGGCTGGTATTAAACGCATGTTGGATGTTGGTGCCGGTCAAGGACATTATTCAATGCGCTTTGCACGTAATGGTTTTGAAGTAGATGCATTGGATATAAACGAATTTAGTATGCAACGGTTGGATAAATTGGCAAAAGAACAAAACCTTAATATAAAAACAGTTACGGCGGACGCACGTAAAATGCCATATGATGACAATATGTTTGATGGGGTAATTGCGATTCAGGTTATAAACCTTGCCGGGTGTAATAATGTTGTGCCGATGCTTAATGAAATTTGCCGGGTTCTAAAGCCAAATGGTCAGGTTTGGTTCACATTGGATGCGATGGAAAATATGGATGTAAAGCATGATGACAGTGACAAAAGTTCCGCATCTTTGCCAGAAGATAGATATGATTCAGAATATTGTTTATTTGATATTGAAAAAATACGCAAAACAATTTTGCCAATGATGGATTTAAAGCAAATAACAAAAACGACATATATAAATCCCAAGACCACTGAATCCAAAATGACCAAGTATGGTATTATCGGGGTATGTAAAAAGTAATTACCGCCCAATTGGGCGGTTTTGTTTTTGTGGGTTTTATGATATAATTATTTGGATAGGAATAACGTTATGGCGGAAATATCAGAATTAACCACACGGTTAAGTAAAGATTTTTATGTGCAATTGCAGCGTTTTATTGATACAGGCAAAAATGTCGAATTTGCAAATGTCATAGAACGTGAAGAATTGAATGAAGTTAATAAAACACTGGAACAATACGGGGTCAGAATTTGGTATTTGATACTTGATGGGGGAAGCAAAGTTGCACTAACATTCGAAATTCTACCCGGTACCGCAGGGTATTTTAAGTTACTGTGCCACCGTGCAAGTTTAAATTTTGATAAATATCTAAACAGATTTTTAACAGATAATCAAATTACTGGATTGCCTGTGAATCGCCTTAGCGAACGTATGTGGACAGATTTGAACATAGAATTATTAAAACGATATGGAATTATCCTGAACCGAGAAACATATAATGGCCAAGAATATATGATGTTTAGGCGCAGGCAAGATGTGTATAATATGGGGACACAAACAATCCGCCAAAGGTTATTTAATCGCATAAAGCAGAAATATCCAAATATACCGGATATCAATATAAACGCAATGATTGAAGAGACAGATGAATCAAAAATATACCATCTGCTGCGATTTAAACTGGATGGCCCATACGACAGACCATCGCGCGACGAGTACGCGCCTGTGGATAAATATTTTAGAGATGGTGGAAAACGCGACGATGTTCAATATTTTGAAAATCACGCTTTATATGGGTTCTATTCGGGGCCAGATAGAGTGCATGGTCGGCGTGGAAAATATCACATAAGCCTAAATGTATCAGTAAATGTAGCTGTATTGGCAAAGATAGAAGACATTGTCAGACAAGATAGAAGTAAAATAATACAGCAGTATAAGTTTTTTGACGCGTATGAGGATGTTGTAACGCGGTTCGACCCAATAACAATTTATACGTACGAACGTGATGCAGATTTAGAACAACGGATTTATAATGCGATAAAACCGTATGTTCGGTCTAATGAAGGTTTGATTGGGGAAGAAATTGGCCCTGGTATGGTTATTACACCAGAAACAACATCGTCGCTTGGAAAATCTGCGGGACAAAAGGCCGCCGGTGATATTGCCAAAATGATTGTCGAAACCCCCGGTTTAACACATTAGGACTTGTACGAATCGTGCGTAAAGTTTTTTATAATAAACTTGACATTATGGTGTTTTGTGTTATTCTTTCCCTCAAAGAGTGATAATAGGAGCATGAAATGAAAAAGGGCAAAATGGTGCTGCAAATAGAAATTCCAAACAATTGGTCGAAGTCATCCGATAACGACATTAGTGCATATATAAAACACTTGCAATCCAATATCGAAGGTCGTGTTACGGTCAGTGATGATTACAGCACACTGCACATCGGGAATGTTACAATCAAACGTGAATATAAAACAAATGAATGGGATGAAACACTGGAAGTTTATACGGTAAATGGTCGCGTCTTTTATAGTACGGATAAAAACTTTACAGATATTTCAGATTTGTTTGCGCGTGGTGTTGCGATGGCCGGTAAAATAGAAGAAAAAGAAACTGGTATTTATCCACCACAGGCCGATGTAACAGAAGTACAAAATCAAAGCGTTTGGTACGGTGATATTCATGACGATTATCCATCGGGTGATCCGGAAAACGCAGATGTTGTTAACAGAACAGTGCGTGCGTTGTTCCAGCAGAATAAAAAGAAAATAAAATACGGCAATTTTGGTTTATTAATTATTACAGATGATGGTAACGGATCATTCCAAAGACATGCATTATCCATCAAAGGTAAAAGTATCCGTTTATTAATCGAAGATGAACAGATTTTGCATAATGACGGTAAACTTTATCCGATGGATGCAGAAACTATCGCATTTGTTCACATGTATTTGAATAATCAAAAAAAGAAATCCGCTAGACGTAAAATCACAGTGGGTGTTTTGGTTGTCTTGGGTTGTGGTGCCTTTATTATATTTGCGGTAAATAGATGTAATAGATTTGTTAAAGATAACGGCAAAAAGGCCAGGGCTATTCAAGAATACGCAAAAACGTTGCCAAATTATAATGATTCAATTCGTCTTGCCGAATCAGATAAAGAATTAGAGCGTTTGTTCATGTTAAGCAAACAAAATGATTTGAAAATTAAACATTTTGCAGATAGTATAAACCAAGTAAAATAATAATTACACCGCCCAATCGGGCGGTTTTTTGTTGCCCCAGAAAATGCTGGTTAAATAAACCTTGAACCATTAGCTGGTGTAGTATATAATGTCGGGCGTGTTACCCAGCCAAGGGATTTGATATGTATAATCTATTCGAGAAAGAAATAGACTTAGATGATTTGTTTCTAAAAGAACAACTTATCACGTACATTGGCAACAAGCGCAGTTTGCTGAGGTTCTTGAACAGAGGAATAGATTTTGTTAAATCAAGATTAAATAAAGATAAAATCACCGCTATGGACGGATTCGCCGGCAGTGGCGTTGTTTCCAGATTATTAAAATTTCACTGTTCGGAACTATGGACAAATGATTTGGAACGGTATTCATACCTTGTAAACAAATGCTATCTGTGTAATCCCAGTGATATAGATACAAAATATATAAAATCAGTAATAGAAAAGATTAACAGTATTCCAAACGATGAACTTGTTCCAGGGTTTATAACAGAAAATTATGCGCCAAATGATGACAATAATATAAAACCAAATGAAAGGGTGTTTTACACACACCGTAATGCGATGTTTTTGGATATGGCCAAAGATTACATATATAAAAATATTCCGCACGATATGCAACACATGTTTTTGGCACCATTAATTGTTCAGGCATCTATACATACCAATACATCAGGGGTGTTCAAGGGGTTCCATAAAAAAGATGGTATTGGCCATTTTGGTGGGGCCGGTGAAAATGCACTGTCCAGAATAATGGCGGATATAAAGCTTGATATGCCGATATTGCGTGATGCGCCATGTGATGTGCATGTGTTGCAAAGTGATATAAACGAATTGGTCTGTGGTGATAAATGTTTCGATTTGGTTTATTATGATCCCCCGTATAACCAGCATCCATATGGTTCAAACTATTTCATGTTAAATATATTGGCAAATGAATCTGATGATATTGAAATCCAAGATGGTGTCAGTGGTATTGCGAAAAATTGGAATCGTTCCGCGTATAACAAACGCGTTCAGGCGATAGAGGCTATGGATAATCTGATTAAAAATACTAAATCGAAATATATATTAATTTCGTATAATAACGAAGGGATAATCCCATTTGATGATTTTAAAAATATTCTGGAAAAATATGGCCGCGTGCAATTATTTGAACAGGAATATAATACCTATCGCGGCAGTCGTAATCTTAATTCCCGAAATATTAGGGTGAAAGAGCTTTTGTGGGTGTTAGAAAAAAAGGACTAAACTAATGAGTGATAAATTATTATTACGTAAGACAAGATTTAATACCGTTATCAATTCGATCTCGAAAGGCCAGGAAAAAGAAGTCATAACAGCTTTAAAAATAGTGGTTAATAGATTGCAAGCTACATTTCCAAATATTCGTATCTCGCATCAATCTACGCTTAATCTAAAATATGTAGTTGAAAAGTTGCGAAAGCAATTTGAAAATATAGATTTTTGTTGTAAATTTGATGGATCTTTCATGAAACCAGATGGTGGTTTTTTGCATATTGTGGCGCAAGATGGAGCCAAATACCCCATCTTGATATCTGAAGTAAAAAATCAGGGAACAAATGATTTAAGGGCCGAAGAAGGGCTAAAAAAACAATCAAAAGGGAATGCTATAGAAAGGTTAGGTAAAAATGTTATTGGGTTAAGGGCTTATTTGGCTACCGAGGATATTTTCCCTTTCATTTGTTTCGGTTATGGGTGCGATTTTGATGAAGGTTCATCGATTTTAGACCGTGTCGTAACAATAGCTATGTTTGGCAAATTAAATACAACCTATTTATATAATCAGGGGCGTTTTAATCGTGGCAGTTTTTATTTCAGATATCAAAAATGGTCAATAAAAGAAATGGCGGATCTCATGTATGATATCGCTGAAAAAAGCGTGCGTTACTACTTTTTAAAATACGGTGAAGATATATTTGTTGTTGGGTAACGCCCGCGGGGTATATTTATTCTTGACAATGTTATATTTTGTGTTATATTCTCGGTTAGAATTACAAAGTTAAAAGGGTATATATATGTCAGAAACACAAAAATTGACCTTTGCACAGCTGGCGATATTAAATCGTATAGCGCAGAAACAACAAGAAAAAGGTGTTGTTGGTTATAATGAGTCTTATGGTCAATACACTGAATCGGGGGTGCCGGCGTATAATGAAAGCCATGGGGATTATTGTGAACTTGCTGTGATTCCATATGGGCCCAGCGACATTCAACGTGAATTTTTTTGTAAACAAGAAAAGAGGTAAATTATGAAAAAAATAGTTTTATTATCTTCTGTGATTGCGATGGTGGCCACTGCGGCAAATGCCGATTGGCGTACGGTTCGTACAAATAACTGTGATCCAGTGGCAATGCACCAATTGTTGGAACGCGAAGCACATAAACATCGTGCGGTTATTACCGAAGTTATCTGCGAAGAAAGCCATGTCTTTGCGGAACCTGTGATGGTTTATTCTGAACCAGTTGTTGCCGAACCTGTATATGTTCCGGCACCGGCGGAATATATTCCAATCGTAGATTGTGTCCCAGGCCCAACAACATGTGAATACTGCGCGGGTCGTCGTTAATTGAACACATTAAACCCGTAATATAAATCGCAAAATATAGTTTTGCGATTGTTACGGGTTCTCTTTTTACCTTTGAAAAGAAATAAGCAAATGTTATTATAGTAATGAAAGTAATGATCATTTAGTTATGAAAATACAAACCGAAAACACTCTTTACATAATTGGTGGCGCGAACGGTTCTGGTAAATCAACGGCGGAATCAATGTTTTTCGACGAATCCGGCATAACATTTGTTAATGCAGATAATATCGCAAAGGAAAATCATTTTCTGCCAACTTCTACGGAAACGGGCAAGGCATTGTTTGCGGAAGTAGATAATCTATTTTCTGCACATGCATCATTTGTTTATGAAACAACTTTATCGGGTAATTATCATAATAAACTAATCAACCGTGCCAAAAGAGAAGGGTATAGTATAGAATTTTTATATGTATTTTTGCCTTCGGTTGAAACAAATCTTAAACGTGTGCGTGGACGCGTTAAAAATGGTGGACACAACGTTAAAGAAGAAGTGGTTCGTCGTCGTTATCCAAAAAGTTTCGAGAATTTTGATGAAGTGCGCAGAAAATCAACCGTTTGGCATCTATATGACAACAGTGATGAAGAACAGAAATGTCGGTTGGTTGCAACGGGTACCGGTGACGATGTAAATGTGGTTGATGAAGAATTATATCAACAGTTCATGGATTGTAAGGCACAGGCAATAACAGAACGTTTGGCTGATATAGAACAGGCGCGTGTGGAACGTCTTGAACGCGCGGCAAAAATCGCATCAAAATAATTTTAATTTTTTTCTATTTGTATTTCATTTTATGCTTGCGTCAATTTCCCGATTTATTATATGATTAATTACAGGAAGGAAAGGAACATGAAGTATAAATTAGTTTCTGGGTTGGGAATATTTGTTGTTTTGCCTGCGATTGCGGGTGCGCGCTTGCCGGCGGTGAATATGTCTGCGGGTGCGATTTCTGCGCGTGCACAATATGGTGCAATTGCCGCCGAAGAAGCAAATAATGCCAAAACAGTTAAAACAATTTCTGCACGTAAATTGGTACCGGTATCCAAAGATGAACGTGGCGCAACCGTAAAAAGAAACGTCGTACAGCGCAGTGCAAAAAAAAAATCAGCAGTAAGTAAAGATACTGGTGAAAAGATTTCTGCAACGGCGGAATATTTGGTGCCAAATCGTCCAAGTTCTGATTTGTGGGCCAAAACGGACACTCCGTTGCGTATGCCACGTGCAAGCGAGTTTTCCGTTATAACATCTGATTCCGTATTGCCCGAAGAAAATATCAATTCTTATGCAAGTAATGAAAGCGAGATAAAGGCGATTTCTGCGCGCGTGTCATCGTTGGATGAACAATTGGCGCGTCTTGCAGATTTACAGGCCAAGGCCGAAGCATCTGTGAAATCACAGCATGCAACAGTTACACGGCCCACTGTGGAAACAAGTATTTATCCTGCGGATTCTGTGGCAATAAACAGACATAGTGAAATTGCCCCAGATGAATCGCGGAATATCCCGAAATCTGTGGTGCGTGACGATAATGGAATAAATGTTTCGCGTATGGTTGTTGCGCGTGATGATTTGATTGGTGATGATGTTATTGTGCGTTCTGTGAAAAAAGAATCTAATTCAAAAATCCAGGACGTTCGTGACGATATGACCAAGATGTCACCGTCTGAATTGCGTCGCGCATTTAGAAAAACCTTTTTGTCTGAAAACAAACACCTGTCCACGTATTCCATAGATGATAAATTCGACGTGGCCAGTGATATGTCTTCTTCATTCGAAGGTTTTACATCGGCGCGCGATTTGTCCGAAGATTCTGCAAAGATTCGTCCGTTGGAGATCAAGATAAGATTTAGAAATGCTGATTCTGCATTGTCGCGTGATAATTACAATTTGCTGTCAGAATATGCAGGAATCGTGGTTTCTAATCCAAAACGTGCGATTCAGGTTGCAATTCCAGAAATGTTAACAACAACCGCGGATGCGCGTAAATTAACGGCGCGTCGTCTTGCCATCATAGAACAGGTTTTGCGTGATACGGGTGTTGCCGAACAACGCATTGTCCCGGTATTATCTGCACGTGACGAAGAGGGTTTTGTATTGCGTATAATTTCAAACGAACAATACGAAACGTTGACACGTCAAAAACGTAATATGTTTGGTGACAAGGTCGGTTCCAAGACGTATAAAAGTATGACCTGGTAAAATTGTCAAAGTTAAATAAATATTTCAATGGTATTTTGAATTTCTTGTTTCCACCGGCGTGTCCGATTTGTTCGGCGCCGGTGGAATCACATGGTGATTTATGTGGTGATTGTTGGTCTTGTTTTGAATGGATTGATGGACCGCATTGTGTATGTTGTGGTTATCCATTTCCAGACGATTATGAATCATCGGATGGTGCGATGTGTCCGGTATGCGCATCGGGTAAAAATGAATTAGATTTTATTCGTGCTGCGTGCGTATATGATGATATGTCACGTTCGGTAATGTTGCCGTTCAAGCATGGCGGTCGTATAAAATTCGCACGATTTATGTCGCATGCAATGATATGGGCGTTGCGTGATGTAGATATTTCTCCTGATATTGTAATGCCTGTGCCGTTGGCATCACGTCGATTGTTTCAACGTGGATATAACCAGGCCACATTACTTGCACGGGAAATATCACGCGTATATAATGCGCCGATTGATTTTGATAGTGTGCATCGTTTGTATCGCCCGAATATGGGGCATAAAACACATGCCGAACGTGCGCGTAATATTCGTGGTGTTTTTAGTGTCGTGTCACCCGATAAAATACGGGGCAAGAAAATATTACTGGTTGATGATGTTATGACATCTGGTGCCACATTTGCCGAACTGGGGCGTGTATTGCGCCGTGCGGGCGCGGCGGCGGTATATGGCGTTGTGTTTTGTCGGGTTGTACGCGCCGATTAAAATGTTGTATAGGTGCTTGAATTTCTTTTTTGTTTTGGTATTATTTTTCGGAAACAACCAAAGGCAGTTATAATGAAAATAGAATTGGGTAAAAATATCTCTCCACGTGAAATAGAAACACGTATCCAAGAATTTTGGGATTCAAATGATTTCTGGTCAAACGATGTTAATTCGTCCAAGAAATCATTTTGCATGATGATGCCCCCACCAAATGTTACGGGTAATTTACATATGGGGCATGCGCTGGATAATGTGTTGGCTGATATTGTATGCAGATATAAACGTATGGCGGGATACGATGTATTGTGGCAACCGGGTACCGACCACGCGGCGATTGCAACCCAATTATTGGTTGAACGTGATTTGTCAAAGCGTGGAATAAATCCGCATGCGCTGTCGTTGGATGAAAAATTGGCGGCCGCCCACAAATGGAAAGAAGAAAAGGGTGGGTTGATTTTCAAACAATTGCATGCATTGGGGGCAACACCGGCGTGGAAACGTGAACGCTTTACAATGGACGAAGGTTTATCACGCGCGGTTACGAAACTGTTTGTGAAAATGTATAACGAAGGTTTGATATATCGTGACAAGCGTCTTGTGAATTGGTGCCCGCGCCAGCAGACATCTGTATCGGATTTGGAAATTGAAACACGTGAAGAACACGGAAAGTTCTATTATTTCAATTATCCATTGGTTGATGGTGGTTTTATCGAAATTGCAACAACGCGTCCAGAAACATTATTTGGTGATGCGGCAATCGCAATTCATCCTGAAAACGAAAAGTTAAAACATCTGATTGGTAAAAAGGCAATTATCCCATTAACAGATATTGAAATACCGGTTATTGCGGATGAACACGCGGACCCAGAAAAGGGTACAGGTGCGGTGAAAATTACACCGGCACATGACTTTGATGACTGGGAGGTTGGACTTCGTCATAACCTGAAACCGGTATGCATATTAACACCGGATGCGAAGTTAATCAGCGAATTGCCTGTACCAGAAAAATACTGGGGCATGGATCGGTATGATGCGCGTAAAGCTGTTGTGGAAGATATCGAAGCCGCCGGTCTAATGACCAAAATAGAAGACCGTACGATTCCGACACCATATTCCGAACGTGGGGGTGTGCCGGTTGAACCAATGTTAACAACACAATGGTTTGTCGATGCACAAAAATTGGCTGTGCCGGCAATCAAGGCGGTGGAAGAAGGCAAAATAAAATTTATTCCTGAACATCGTTATAATTTATTTATGTCTTGGATGAATAATATTCGTCCATGGACAATTTCACGTCAGCTCTGGTGGGGACACCATATACCAGCATGGTATGATGACGAAGGTAAGATTTATGTTGCCGAAACCGAAGAAGAAGCAATTAAACAATCTGGTGGTAAAAAGTTAACTCGTGACCCAGATACGTTGGATACATGGTTCTCGTCGGGTCTGTGGCCGTTTTCTACACTTGGGTGGCCGGATGATACCCCGGAATTAAAACGCTACTATCCGACCGATTATTTGTGCACTGGTTCAGATTTAATATTCTTCTGGGTTGCGCGTATGATAATGATGGGTATGTACGTTATGGGTGACGTCCCATTCAGAACAGTGTACATGCACGGCATCGTTGTTGATAAACACGGCAAAAAAATGTCCAAGAGTAAAGGCAACGGCACCGACCCCGAAGAACCAATTGAAAAATTCGGTGTTGATGCGGTTCGCTATTGGATTGCAACTGCGCCAATCGGAACAAATCTGCCATACGTGGAAGACGAAGTTAAACGTGGCTCAAAATTATTGACTAAACTTTGGAACGTTGCACGATTTGCGCTGGGGAATTTGGAAGACTTTGATCCAAAATCTGAAATGCCGGCGGTGGCAACCCGTCCAATCGAAGATCGTTGGATTCTGGCTGAATTGAATAAAACGGTTGCCGAAACCCGCAAGTATTTGGACCGGTATGACAATTACAATGCGCGTGCGGCAATTGACACGTTCTTTTGGGATGTGCTTTGTGACCAGTACATTGAATTCATCAAAGACCGTTTCTGGTCGCCGGAAAAATACGGCCCTGAATCGAAACTTTCGGCCCAATGGACAATATGGACAGTGCTGCGTTCTATAATAGGGCTGTATGCGCCATTTATTCCGTTCCTGACCGAAGAATTGTGGCAAAAGGTATACCAACCGTACGAAGGTGGTAAAACGCTGCATACGACCGATTATCCGGCTGTAAATGCGGAATATGATACTGACGTTGCCGATATGCAATATGCAATCGATACAGTTCATGCTGTTCGCGGTCTGCGTACGGAACGCAAGGTCGGTAATGGTGCGAAACTTGAAACATTGACGGTTTTGCCAAATGTTCTGGAAAATCTGTATGATTTGATAAAGTCTGCGGCGCGTGCAAATAACATTGTTGTTGGCGATGCGGTTGACTTTGTCGTCGCAGAACAAGAGGCGAAATAATGCCTGATGCGAAACTGATTATCAATCGCGAATTACAGACATATCAATGCGACCGTTATGGTAACATGCGCCCCGGCATTCTGATGAACGAACTCCAGGGTATGGGTGACAGCAACGCGGAAAAAATGGGCTATGGCCGAACATTTATCCATGAAACAAATGTAGGTTGGGTTGTCACACATTACTTGGTTGATATTGTTCGTATGCCACGTAACGGCGAAATGTTAGAATATTCAACATGGGCGGCGACACATGACAGTTTGCGTGCCTCGCGTGATTTCGAGATTCGCGGTGCAAACGGGGAATTGTGCGTTCGTGCAACATCTCAATGGGTGTTGTTTGATTTGGCAAATCGCCGTCTGTGCCGCATAGACGATTGGGTCGATCCTGCGACTTGGCCGGTGGGCATGGAACGTGCCTATGACCGCAAGTTTGTAAAGTTTGCGGATTTTGATGCGGACAAGACGCACGTCCTAAAATGCCGCTTTGATGATATTGATGAAAATCAGCATATAAATAACGCCGTTTATGCGGTATGGGCAACGGAAAGTGTTGGGTATGAATATCGTGACACACACGTTTTAAAACGCATAGAATTGAACTATAAACATGAAATCAGCCCCAACACACCAGAGGTCTATATTGATGTCAAAATAGATGGTCTGGTTAGCCAACATAAAATCCGTACGGCGGACGAAGGTGAAAAAGCATTAGTTGTGTGTTATTGGGAACCGCGTAATTAAAATGTGATTTAACGAACAAAAAAAACCGGCGAAATGCCGGTTCTTTTGTTTGTTGTGTTGTGAAACCTTATTCAACCCAGATGGATGCCAATGAACTGACGGTTCCACCATTGTTCGGGTCACCAGTTGCCACAGGCGCCTGGACATAGCGTGCGGCAATATTGTTATCAAGGCTGCTGCTGGTATATGTCAACACCTTACCATCTGCCGCAGTTGTTTCCCCAGACTTATTTGGTTTGTTTTGCTTATTTGCCCAGCCTTTAACCGAAACATCAGCAGATGTACCATTAGTATTTACCGAGATTGTACCATCATTCCCTGTGCCCGTCGCAACCGAACGTACACCACTGTTTGTAAAGTTTGTCCCAGTAAGTGTTACACCATTGCTTGCGGTATACGTTGTGTTTGTATCGGTTGCACTGATGGTCTTGCCGTCAGCTGCAATCGTGATGTTAGTGCCAGCAACTAATTTATCTTGTTTATTTGCCCAACCTTTAACCGCAGGGTTTGTTGTTGTGCCATTGGTGTTCACTGCAATCGTACCAT